>DAOUEP010000026.1:0-17909 GCA_034430515.1 Dehalococcoidales bacterium
AGTTCAAAATTTTAGAAAACTCACCTCTTTTATTGATATATTTTTTGTAGAATGATGAGGACATTATTTCGCACAGGTCTAAGACACTCCACCATTCATCATCGCTTATCCAAATTCCGATTAATTGGACTCGTCCTAATTTATTGCGTGAAAGTATGCTATCACGAAGAGTACGCGGTCTTTTCCTTGCGGCACAGTATTTATTGATTACTGCTGTGTCATTCAAGGAATTCTCAAATTTTTCTAATATATACAGTAAGCCGGTTCTAGCGTCTGATGATATATCATCATAGGTCAATTCTTCTGGGGTACCCCGTAGATTATATCTTCTCGAAAACAGCTCTGGACTCAATTGTCTTCTCCCCTCCCCCCTCGTTGTTATCTATTCCCACCCTGCCGCTCCGGAAATCCTTCTCGCTCTCCCTTTACCAAAGGGAGACGATGGTATTTTTCTTTCAAATCATCGTTCTCAGCCCGTTCTTTTGTCCCCCTTTCGTAAAGGGGGATTAAGGAGGATTTTATCCAGTTGTTCGTATACTCTTTCTGCAACGCTATCGGTATTTACCAGCACCTCGGAATTGGAGAACCTTAATACTGTCAAGCCCAAACTACGCATATATTCGTCTCGAACCGCGTCATTTCTGGCTGTTTCAGCTGTAAGATGCTGGCCGCCGTCAACTTCCACCACGAGTCTTGCTTTCGGGCAGTAAAAATCAACGATGTAATCCCCAATCGGTTTCTGCCGGTAAAACGCGCAACCCAGGTGTTTCAAACGGAGCCTTGTCCACAGGCATTGTTCGGCTTGCGTCAGGTTGTCCCTGAGGCCTTTTGATATCTCCTTTAAGTTCTGATTGTACGGAATTACCAAATCACTCCCCCCTCGCCTCCTTAATCATCGCCACGAACTGCTGGAACAAATACACGTTATCCAGCGGGCCGGGCGAGGCCTCCGAGTGGTACTGGATGGCGAAGATGGGCAGCTCGCGGTGGCGCAGGCCCTCCACGGTGTTGTCGTTGAGATTGATATGGGTTATCTCCAGCCCGCTGCCCCGGATGCTGTCGGCGTCGACGGCGTAGCCGTGGTTCTGGGCGGTGATGTGCACGTTGCCGGTGGCCAGCTCGCGCACCGGGTGGTTGCCGCCGCGGTGGCCGAACTTGAGCTTGAAGCACTTGCCCCCGAAGGCGCGCGCGACGAGCTGGTTGCCCAGGCAGATGCCCATGATGGGCTTCTTACCGGCGAGCTTTTTCACCTCGTCCACCAGGTAGTCCAGCAGGTCGGGGTCGCCGGGGCCGGGCGAGAGCAGGATGCCGTCGGGCGACATCGCCAGGATGTCCTCGGCGGGGGTGGTGCAGGGGACGACGGTGGCGCGGCAACCCTGTGCGGCCAGCAGGCGGAGGATGTTGTATTTCAGCCCGAAGTCCAGCGCCACCACATGATAGGGATAGTCGCCCCGGCCGTTTTGCCACTCGTAGGTTTTAGGCGTGGTCACGTCCTTGACAAAATCTATCTCGCCGTAGTCGGGCGCTTGCTTGATGGCCGCGAGCGCCTCGGCGGGCGTCTTGCTGGTGGTTATCATGCCCATCATGACCCCGGCGGCGCGCAGGCGGCGCGTGATGGCGCGTGTGTCCACTCCCCACAGGCCGGGGATGCTGCCGTCGGTCAGGTAGTCGTGGATGGACTTATCGTTCAAATAGTGGCTGGGGAGGTCGCAGGCCTCGCGGACGACGAAGCCTTTTACCTGTATCTTGCGTGATTCGATGTCCTCGCTGTTGGTGCCGTAGTTACCGATGAGGGGGTAGGTGGGGATGAGAATCTGGCCGGCGTAGGACGGGTCGGTGAGCATCTCCTGGTAGCCGGCCATGGAGGTGTTGAAGACGGCCTCGCCGATGGTGTCCGTCTCCGCCCCGAAGGAGTATCCCTCGTAGACGCTCCCGTCCGCCAGGACGAGGCTGGCTTTTTTAGCTGTATTCGGTGTACTCACCCTATCCCCTTAATCCCCTTCCCCTTGAGGGGAAGGGGAGGATTATGGTGAGGGGGCTTCGCCCCCTCAGACTCCCCGGTAGGTTTTATCCCCCCTCAAGCTCCCCCTATGGAGTTGCCTTTGTTTCAATCTTCAGTGATTCGTCTAAATAAACCGGCCGGCCCACGTACAGGGTCGCCATGACCTTGCCGGTGAGGGTCTGCCCGGCCAGCGGCGTGTTCCTGCCCTTGGAGGCGAACTTGGTCGTATCCACCAGCCACTGCTTATGCAGGTCGAAGATGCAGACGTCCGCCGGGGCGCCGGTCTCCAGCGTGCCCAGCTGGGCGTAGCCCAGGACGCGCGCCGGGCCGACGGTGAGCGCCGCGATGAGATTATTCAGGCTGAGGTCGCTGCGCATCACCAGGCCCACCAGGCTTCCCAGGGCCGTCTCCAGCCCGCTGATACCGAAGGCCGCTTTGGTGAAATCGCCTTCTTTATCGGCGGCGGTGTGGGGGGCGTGGTCGGTGGCCACGATATCAATCACGCCGTCGCTGAGGGCGCGCAGCAGGGCTTCGGTATCGCGCTCGGTGCGCAGCGGCGGGTTGACCTTGGCCATGTTCTTGTACTTGAGCACGTCGTCCTCGGTGAGGGTGAGGTGGTGGGGAGTGACCTCGGCGGTGACGGGGACGCCCGCCTCCTTGGCCGCCCGGATGAGGTCGGCGGAGCCTTCGGTGCTGACGTGGGCGATGTGCACGTGCCCGCCCGTCTCGCGGGCCAGGTCCAGGTCGCGCCGGACGATGAGTTCCTCGGCGGTGGCCGGGATGCCGCGCAGGCCCATCTCCAGCGAGGCGATGCCCTCGTTGACCTGCCCCCCCTGGGAGAGAAACAGGTTCTCGCAGTGGTCGATGATGGGGCGTTGATAGTCGCGGCTGTACTCCAGGGCGCGGCGCATGATGTCCGGGCTACCCACCGGGGAGCCGTCGTCGCTGAAGGCCACCGCCCCGTTCATCTCCAGCTCGTTGAGGTCGGCCAGCTCCAGTCCCTTCCGCCCCACCGTAACGCAGCCGATGGGGAAGACGCGCACTACGCCTTCGCGGGCGGCCACGGTGCGCACGTAGGTGAGCATGGCCTCGCTGTCCAGGGGCGGCTCGGTGTTGGGCATGCAGCAGACGGTGGTGAAGCCGCCCCGCGCCGCCGCCAGCGTACCGGTGGCGATGGTCTCCTTGGCCTCGCCGCCGGGCTGGCGCAGGTGGGTGTGCAGGTCGATGAAGCCGGGGCAGACGATTAAATCGCTGGCGTCCAGGACGGCGTAGACCGCCACCGGCGGCGCGCCCTGGCCGAGCCAGGCGATTTTGCCTTCCTTAATCAGCAGGTCGGCGGTCTGGTCAAAATTCTGGGCCGGGTCGATGACGCGCCCGCCCTTAATCAGTAAAGCGTCGGCCATGAGCTAGTGGTGACCTCCCGTGTAGTGGCTGGGCTTGAAGCCGTGCTGCTGCGCCTCCGCCTCGGTGTTGAAGCAGATGAGGTTCTCCGGCCGGATGGTGCGCGCCCAGTGGCTGTCGGCGTCGTGGTATTTCTTGGTATCCAGCTTGCCCTCGTGCCAGTCGGTGCTGGCGACGTACTTCGGCTCGAAGCCGTGCTCGCAGTAGACGCAGCGCAGCGTTAGCGGCTGCGTCTTGACGATTTTGAACTCCGGCCGGAGGTATTTCCGCTCGGTGGCCTGCGCCGACACGCAGGATGCGTTGGGGCAGACCGGGGTGATGTCGTGGCGGTAGACGGGGTAATCGGGCGGGGCCGGCGAGTCCACCCTGGGGATAGCCGCGTCCTTCACCCCCAGCAGCAATGCCAGCAGGGCCATCCGTACCGGCACGCCGCGGGCGGCCTGCTTGAAGTACATGCTGCGCGGGTCGGCGTCCACGTCGTAGGCCAGCTCGTCGACGCGGGGCAGCGGGTGCATCACCAGCGTCTCGCGGAAGGCCCGCCCCCGCAGCAGCTTTTTATCCACCACCGGATACCCGGCCTTGCCGGCGCCGTCTTTTTCGGTGGCGCTGAAGCGCTCTTTCTGGGGGCGGGTGACGTAGAGGGCGTCCACCCCCTCGCGCAGCTCCAGTTGGAGGCTGATGTCCGGCATCATCGCCAGCTGGTGGGGGCTGCTCGGCGTGGTGTAGATGGCGTCCACCGGAAAGACGCTCTCGGCGTCGCTCTGCGGCGAGGCCGCGGGGTGCTCCACCTCGCCGCCGTACTCGGTAATCAGCTTGTCGACGACGTGCTGGGGCACCTCCAGTCCCGGACTGGGGCAGAAGAGGATGTCCGCCCCGAAGCGGGCCAGGGCGAAGATGAGCGAGTGGGTGGTGCGCCCGTACTTGAGGTCGCCCCAGAGGGCGATTTTAAGCCCCTTGATGGCGTTTCTCTCCTTAAATAAAGTGTATAAATCGCAGAGGGTCTGGGTGGGGTGCTGGTGGCCGCCGTCCCCGGCGTTGACGACGGGGATGCCGGCGTAATCGGCCACGACGCGGGCCGCCCCCTCCCAGGGGTGGCGGATGACGATGATATCGGCGTAGCTGCCCACGATGCGGGCCGTATCGGCGATGCTCTCGCCCTTGGCCAGCGAGCTGGCCCCCACGTCGGAGGCGGTGATGACGCTGCCCCCCAGCCGGTGCATGGCCGCCTCGAAGGAGAGGCGCGTGCGCGTGCTCGGCTCGAAGAACAGGCTGGCCATGACCTTGCCCCGGCAGAGGCCGTACTGCGCCCCCAGGTCCGCCGCCATGGCGTCGGCCAGGGAGAAGAGGCCCAAAATCTCGCCGTTGTTGAGGTCGTCGATGGTTACCAGGCTCCGTCCCGCCAGTGTCATGGTGCCTCCTCCGGCTTGCCCTGGGGCGAAGCCGTCAGCTTTTCCGGCAGGCTGACGATGGCCACCTCGTCGGCGCCGTCACTCTCCCGCAGGCGCACCTGGATGTCCTCGTGGCGGGCGCTGGGGAGGTTCTTGCCCACGTAGTCGGCCCGGATGGGCATCTCGCGGTGGCCGCGGTCGATGAGCACGGCCAGCTGGATGGAGCGCGGTCGCCCCAGTTCGATGAGGGCGTCCATGGCGGCGCGGATGGAGCGGCCGGTGTAGAGCACGTCGTCGACGAGCACCACCGCCCTGCCGTTGATATCGGCGGGGATGCTGGTGCGCTTGAGGTCGTTGCGGACCCCGTTGGCGTCCTGGTCGTCGCGGTGCAGAGAAAAGTCCAGCGCCCCCACCGAGAGGGCGGAGCTTTCGTAGCGCCGGATTTCCCCGGCCAGCCGCCGCGCCAGGGGCACGCCGCGCGTGTGCAGCCCCACCAGCACCAGGTCGTCGGTGGTCTTGTTGCGCTCGATAATCTCGTGGGCGATACGCGCCAGGGTCCGCCGCATGTCCTCGCCCGTCATCACGATTTTTTCCGGCATAAAAATAACCCCTTGCCCGGCTGGCAAGAGGTCTAAGGTTAGACTTCGGCTCTGTCTTTCCTTGCCAGCCTCACGGGACTGGTTTAAAGGCGGTTCGATTTAGTCCTTTCGGTGCGTTTCTTAGATTATAGCAGAAATGTTAAGAGGGGACAAGGGTTTCGGGGGGTCAATAGAACCTTAATTCTTGCTTAAATATGCTAAAATACACTATAATTCTTCACGGCGCAGGAGTGTAGCTCAGTTGGTAGAGCAGCGGTCTCCAAAACCGCCGGTCCGGGGTTCGAGTCCTCGCACTCCTGCCAGCTAATCCCCGCCCTCTAGTTATCCGGCCTTGCCTATCCTCTCCTGGAGCTCCTCAATCAGGAACAGGCTCACGTCGTCCATCGTCGTCCCCTCCGGCTGGAAGGGCTGCTCGAATATCCTCAGCAATTGCAGGATATAGACGAAGATATAGGTCAGGATGGCGACGATAATCAGCGCCAGATAGAGCGGCTCGATCCGGGTGAAGATGAGCAGGCCGATGAGCAGGACGATGACCGAGGTCACCAGAAAGTAGGCCGAGGGCAGGAAGTTGATGCGCTGGATGTAGTAGGCCCGCAATAGTGACTGGCGGATGACGCCCTGCTCGGTCTTGAGGCGGACGACGTAGTTGGGCGCCACGCCCAGGGCGTCCATTTCCAGGAACGAGGCGGACAGCCCGTCCAGGGCCGCTAGCGCCTGGCGCGAGGCGGTGTCCTTCAGGTCCTCCTTGAAGCCGGCCAGGATGGCCAGCAGCGTCCGGCAGAGGGCACCGAGGTCGAAGCCCTTTCGGGTCTGCTTGACCTCCACGCCTTCGCGGTAGATGTTCTCGCAGGCGGCGGCGATTTCGGCGGGTATCTTCTCGCCCTCTTTGTAGTCGGAGAGGGTGCTGGCCAGAATCAGGCCGAAGAGGAAGATGCCCCCGGCGACGATGCTGGTGTAGAGCGGGTTAAGCTCGACAATTTCCCAGCCGTAGTGCCCCACCAGGTACTTGAGCGCTACCAGCACCGCGATGACCGGCAGGGTGCGAAGGGGAATGCGCCAGTGGCGTAAAAATCTGGCCAGACTCATCTTAAACTCCCGGCCCCGGAGGGGCCGCGCGGCGCTAGCCGCCGCGGTATTTCTGGATGCCCTCGCCTATTGGATAGGACATCATAAAGAAAATCTGCTTTTCGATGTTGCGGATAATCAGCGGGCCCTGCGCCACGTTGGGGGGAATGTAGGCCCCGAAGCTCTTGCGGATAATATGCTTTTCGCCGCCTATCCAGAGCTCCACCTCGGCGCAAAGGTCGGTAATATCGGCGTAGTTCATGGCGTTAAAGACGATGGACGTGCCGTGCGGCTCGGTGTGGGCGTCCATCATCAGCTCGCCGCTACGCGAAGGGTTGCCCGGCAGCAGCCAGCGCGTGTCGCCGCCGAACTCGGCGTCGGGGATGACCACGTTATCGATGTAGGCCATGGGGCGGGTGTATTTCGGGTCGGTCGGGCGGATGTAGTCCGGCTTCGGGCCGTGCGGCTCGCCGCCGTAGACGATGTATTTGGCGTACTTGAACCCGCCGGGGTCTTTCCTGGCGACCTGGGGTATCTCCTGGGGTGGCTCGGGGTGCTCCTCGTCCTTCTCGCGGGTATAGACGCCGCCGGGCCCGGACGTCCAGTGGCAGACGGGCAACCTGGTGACCCGGCCGCCGGGACTGCGGGTGGGCATGTGGGGCATATTGGCCGGGATATAGGCCACCCAGCTGCGGTCGAGGGGTATCTCCTCGTCCTCCATAAGCATCCCCATGGCGGAGGTGTCCTCGGGGTGGTCGGGGTCGGTGCCCCACCAGGAGAGCAGCTCGGGGAAGTCGTGGGCGTGGGGGAACATCGTCGGGGTCGGCATGCCCCGCTTGACCAGCTCCTCCCAGGATATCTGGTCGGGGTAGTCGGCCGGCCATATCCAGGTGGACTCGCCGTAGTAGGCGCCGGGGATGACCTCGTCGTCAATCCAGAGGACGTGCTCCATACTGAGGCGCCGGCCTTCGGCGGCCAGCTTGTCCCTTTCCTTGGGGCCGGGGCCGGGCAGCATGTGGCGTTTCTGGAGGGTGGTGCAGATATACTTGTCGTACTGGCCCATCTCGGTTTCCTTTCCCGTTTCCCGTATTATAGGCCAACGCCGCCCCGATTTCCAGATAGCCGGCGGAGGAGCCAGCCCTGACCGCCCCCTTTTCAAGCCTGCGATTTACCATCTGGCAAGTATATCGCTGTAAGTGGCTTTATATCTCTCCTGAATTCAATATAAATAGTTGACAGGAGTGCTATAATTTGCTTTGGAGTGTCATCAAGTGGCCAGGCGAAGTAAGGTCTGCACCATCCGGTAGCCCGGGGGACGCCGGACGGTTCGGGTTTTTATTCCTGAATAATAGTGACATGGGGGAACCGGAGATGTCTAGCAGACTGAAGGCCGGATTATCCGTCGGGACGGTGATTGCCTTTATCCTGACTATCATTGTGTCTGGTACGGGTTGCGGTTGCGGTTGTTGCTGTCCTTGCTGTTGTGATTGTTGCTGTGATGAAGATTACGAGTGCTGCTGTTCGTGCTCGGGTTGGAATCCGGTAACGGTAACCTGGGACGGTTCCTCGCCGGAGACATGGACGGGGGGTTGTGGAGATTCGTTAGATATTGTCTATATTGATCCGGGCACGCCGATTACCGTAGAGCCAAGCGTCGTGTGCAGTCCGGACTGTCTGCCGAGCTATGAATGGGAAGTAGTTAAGACTTCCGGTGCGGCGGAAGGGCCGTGGAGCGGGGTCGACCTGCCGGTAACGTTTTCTCCCACCGGGGCCGGGACTTTTCAGATTAGCATGGGTGCTGCCTGCGACGGCACGCCTTGCCCGGAGTGTCTCATTATCCTGAATGTCGGGGCGGTCTCGGCCTGCCACTGCAGCGAGTGGACTCCCGTAGATATTACCTACTGGCCCACGCCGGATATATTCTTTACTGACTCGGCTAGCTGCGGCGATACCTTCACGATTACTCCGGCCCTCTACGGACACAGCATTTCCTTTACCGCTACCGCGGAATGCGTCGACTGCGCCGTAGCCTGGCCGGATTACACCTTTGAGGTTATCGGCCCGGGCGGGACTATACTCCACAGCGGAACAGGTAATGTGGCAACCTTTAGCAGGGCGCTGGTAGACGCTTACGCTTCCTATCAGGTTGTATTTAGAGCAAATTGTGGTGATGTGGCTTGCTCCCCCTGTGCCCTAACCGTGGAGCGTAGCTGCTGCATCGGCCTGTACGACTGCGATATTATGGATATAGCCGTAAGTCCGGACGGTACCATCCACGTCATCACCGAGGACTGCGGCGCCGTCTACCGCTCCACCGATGGCGGTTACACCTTCACCGCAGTCGCCATGCCCACCTGGTTCACTTCGCCGGCGCGGGCTATTACGGCGGCACCAGATAATACGGTCTTCCTAACCGATAGCAACCCGGGGGGCAATCAGGTCTTTATCTCCAGCGATGGCGGGATTACCTGGGCACCGCTGGGCAACCCCGCTTTGGGCAGCGGTTGCACTATAACCGATATCGCCGTCTCGCCCACCTGGTACGGTGGTATTGGAGAACTAGCCATCGCCGTGGCCGATAACGGCGCCGGCGATACCGCAGCGGGCGACGTGAAGGTATGGGGCCATGGTGGCGTGCTTACCTGGGTGAGTATCCCCGGTCTGGCCGGTACGCACGACTACATGGCGGTGGCATTCAGCCCGATGTATCCTATCGACGCCTCCATTATCCTGGTCGGCGTTACGGAGTCAGCGGCGGTGGACTACCAGGTAAGTGTAAATTTTGCTCTCACCGTATTACCGACGGTCAACGTCGTCTCCGGCACGACGACCGACTTCAGCCAGCCGGCCGCCGGCAGCTCGATTCTCTACGCCAGTATCGCCCTGCCCGACGACTTCAACGCTTCCACGATAATAACCAGAACGTCCTTCGTCGGCGTCGCCAGCAATATCCTGCAGGCGACCGACGACGTCTACCAGGTGATTCCGTCGAGCGGTATCGGCATGGTCACCGACATGAACGTACTGGGCAGCGCTACCAGCGTGGGCATCCGGAGCCTCGGTTTCAGGGGAACGGCGACAACGGGCTTATTGGTCGCCGGGGCGCACGCTACTCGTGATGTCTGGTCTACCACTAGCTCGCCGGCGCTGCCAGTGTGGACTGCCGCCGACCCGCCGCCCTGCGGCGAGAGGGACGTGGTGGTAGTGAGAGGCCCGGATTGGCTTACCTGGTACGCCGGTACCAGCGGCCTGGGGAGCTGTTTCTCCATCAGCAACGATAATGCTGGAAGCTTTAACTAGCCGGCTTATCCGAATGCGGTAATTGGCGCCCTAGCGCCGCCGCGGGCCGAAGATACGGCGCACCGCCCCCAGCCGCTTGAGGAGGCTTTCGTAGACGCCCCGGCGCGCCTTGAGCACCTGTGTCGCCTGCCAGGGTTCCGGGGGGCGATCCTTGCGCCCGAAGCGGTCGCTCAGGTAGGCGCGGGTAATTACGTCCAGGTCCGGCGCCTGCTCGGGGAACTCCGCCGCCAGGACAGCGGCGAACTCCAGGGGCGTCTGCTGCGGCCGGGGCCCCAGTCCGGCCAGCGCCGCCAGGCGGCTCAGCCGGTCGTAAATACCCGTGGCCGGGGCTTCCTCGTCCACCCGCCAGAGCCAGCGGCGGAAGGCCAGCCGCAAAGCCCACAGCACCGCCGCTACCAGCCCGATAAAGCCGATGAGGGACGCGATTATCAGGGCGATGTAAAGACCCCATCCCGGCGCGTCGGCGTCGGGCATGGGGAGGCTGGTAGTCCCGGTAGCGGCGGGCGGCGCGATGGCCCCGCCCGGCACCAGCCCGGACAACGGGCCGTATATCCCCAGCGTCATTTCCAGCGGCGACAGATTCGCCAGCGTGCCCTCGTTTTTCGGCGTGCCGACCACCACCCCCGGCGTTGCGGAAGGCACCCGGCTGCCCCGGCCGCCGGGGGTCGCCTCCAGGTCTACCCAGCCGTAGCCGGGGAAGTAGACCTGCGGCCAGGCGTGATGGTAGGTATTGCGGAGGGTAAAGATGGTGTTATCGTCGCCGGTCTGGCCGGGGAGATAGCCGACCGCCAGCCGCGACGGCACGCCCGCCGCGCGGAGCATCGTTACCATCGCCGAGGCGTAGTAGAGGCAGAACCCCGCCTTATTCTCGAAGAGGAAATAGGCCACGCCGTCGGCGCCCTCCGGCGGGGCCGCCACCGTTTCGTCGTAAGGGAACTGAGAGAGGTAATCGCCGATGGCCAGCACCTTCTGGTAAGGGGTCTCGGCATCCTGGGTAATGTCTTTAGCCAGCTGGCGGACTGCGTCGGGGAAGCTGGCGGGCAGGCGGGTGTACTGGTTGGGGATTGCCTCCGGGTAGTCGCCGGTTATCGCGGCCAGGGCCTCCGGCGCTGGCGAAGTGACGCTGGCGGTAGCGCTGTAGCTCTCGCCGCTGCCCAGCGTCCGCAGCGTCTTCACGGCGACAATGTCGCCGTCGCTGACGCTCACCACTACCGGGGTATCCGCGGCCACGAAGTCGCCCGTCGTCAGCAGGACGTCGGTGCCGATGCCCGCGGTCACGGTGTAGGTTATCGTCTCGCCTTCCGCCGGGGCAGCGGCCTCGTCCCAGACCTCGTCGGCCTTGAGCCGGAGGTCGCTGGCGGGGCGGTTTTCCCACCCCTGCGAGGTATAGGTGTCGTAGGTCTCGATGCGCCAGTAGCGGGGCTGCGGCGACTCGACCACGAAGTCCACCCGGTCGTTATCGAACCAGAGCTCGCCGAAGCGCACGTCGCGGTGGCCGAGGCTGGTGTTCAGCGGCATCTTGGCGGGCACCGGGGCGAAGATATTGAGCGCCGATTGCTCGATTCCCTGTATCCAGTGCAGCCCGCCGGCCAGCATCGTCTGGAACTGGGGGGTGCGTATTTCCGGGGCCGCCCGGGCCAGCAGGACGGCCACGACGATTACGGCCAAAAGCGACGCGCCCACCTGTAATAAGCTGCGCCGGCTGGAGACGGCCGCCCCCCCGCCCAGGCTCCGCTGCCGCACCAGGCGCGTCCAGGTGATGAGCAGGACGGCTGCCCCGAAGTAGAGGCCGAAGTAGTAGAAATAACTGCTCGGCAGGTTGCTCAGGTTGATGACCACGACGACGGCGCCGAAAATAACGGCCGCCCAGGCGTTCTGCCGCCGCCGCAGCAGCCACGGCGATAGATACCCCATCAGCCAGGTCATCAGGACCAGAAAGGCGGCGAAGGGCACCAGGTCCGGCGAGGCCGCCTGCCGCGCCTGCCAGAGGGTAACGCCGCCGCCGGCGGCCAGGGCGATGAGGTGCGTCGCCAGGCCGGGCAGGCGGCTTGCGGCCAGCAGCCAGCCGGTCGCCATGGCCAGGACGAGCACCAGCGTCAGGGCGGGCTGGGGCGTTATCCAGCGGGCCTGCTCCACGCAGAGGACGGCAATCTCCAGCACCACGAAGAGCAGCAGCAGGCTCACCCCGGTCTGCCAGCGTCCCGGGCGCGGCTCCCGGTCGTCGCGGGGCGTCTTCACAGACCGCCTCCGACCAGTTGCCGCGGCGAGGGGAGCCGCCGGCTGTCCAGGGACGGCTCGATGGCCAGTCCCTGGCGGACGGTATAGACGCTGGCGCCGCCGGTGCTGAGGGTGTGCGCGTTATTGGCGGCGCTTTCGGCGCCGCCGAAGCTGAAGGAATCGAGCAGGATGACGGCCGCCCGGGCCTGGCGGCCGGTTATCTGGCCCAGCGGCGCGGCGATGGCCGGGTTTTCCGAGGGCATGATGATAATCGCCGCCGCCCCGGCGCCGAAACGCTCGGCGCTGGCCTCCAGCAGCTTATCGATGGGGATGCTGCCGGTGGCCTTTACCAGGGTCAGCGCCCGCAATATGGCCTCCAGCTGGCCGGCGCCGTCCTCCGGCGGGACGAGGCAGGCGGTATCGCCCTCGGCGATGAGTCCCACCCTTTTACCGCCGTCCAGGTATTTTTTGGCCAGCGAGGCGGCGATGGTGACGCCGTATTCCTCGGTGGTCTCGTCGCCCTCCCCCAGTTGGGCGTGGCGCTGCATGTCCAGGACAATCCAGATTTCCCGCAACGTAGTATCGCGGGGAGGGTCGGGGTCGAACTCGCGCACCATGAGGTTGCCGGTATGGGCGGTGGTATGCCAGTGGATGTGGCGCAGGCTGTCGCCGCTGACGTACTCCCGCACGCTGGCGGCGTTGGGGCTGGCCTGGCTGGCCAGCCAGCGGCGCGCCGCCGCCCCGCCCTCCGGCTGGGGCGACAGGCTGAAGAAGGGCAGCTCCAGCGTGGCCGGATAGACGGTGATTTCCTGACGGCGGTCGATGCGCCGCTCCACCGGGAAGAGCCCCAGGGGGTCGGTCGCCCGGAAATTGAGCCCGCCGATGCGGTAGCGCCCCCGCCGCCGGCAGAAGACACGGCGGTGCCAGCGGTGCTCGCCGTGCCCGCCCAGGCTGACGCCGACCTCGTTGCGGTAGCCGGGCAGGTCGGTAATCTCATTTACTTGTAAGAGCGGAATGGGGAAACGGCCGCGGTTGGCGATGGTGAAATCGGCCTCGAAATACTCGCCGACCCGGCAGAGCTCGGTGGATTTTTCGGCGCTGCCGTAGACGCCGCGGACACTCAGGTGCGCCCAGAGGTAGCTCAAGAGCAGCAGCGCCACCAGAAAGACGAAAAATCGCCACACCAGGTCGAAGCCGCCGCCCAGGGCCACCAGCAGGAGGAGGAGGGGGATGAGAATAAAAGCCAAACGCCTTTTCATTGCTCTGTTACCGGGCCGGCCACGCCGTTATTTCCGGTCGGGGAGGGCCCCCGGCACGGGGACGGTTTCCAGCACCTCGGCGATGAAGGCCCGGCTGTCCTGGGCCGAGCTCTGGTCGTGGGCGGATATCAGGCAGCGGTGCGCCAGGGCGGGCGCCGCCAGGGCCTTGACGTCGTCGGGCAGGACGAAGTCGCGCCCCTCCAGCAAGGCCCGGGCCTGGGCGGCGCGGAAGAGCGCCAGCGAGCCCCGCGGCGAAGCCCCCAGAAAGGCCGAGGGATGGTGGCGGGTGGCCGCTACCAGGGCCACGATGTACTGCTTGACCAGGTCGTCCACGTAGACCTGCCGGACCGCCTCCTGCAGTTTCAGCACGTCGGCGGCGTCCACCACGTGGTCGAGCTCCTCGATGGGGTGGACGTAGCGCTGCCGCTCGATGATGGCCATTTCCTCCTCCGGGGTCGGGTAGCCGATGTGTATCCGCAGCAGGAAACGGTCCAGCTGCGCCTCCGGCAGGGGGAAGGTGCCTTCGTACTCCAGGGGGTTCTGGGTGGCCAGCACGTGGAAGGGCGCCGGCATGGCGCGGGTAACGCCGTCCACGGTAATCTGCCGCTCGCCCATGGCCTCCAGCAGGGCCGACTGCACCTTGGGCGTGGCCCGGTTGATTTCGTCGGCCAGCAGCACCTGGGTCATGATGGGGCCGGGGCGGAACTCGAAGTCGGCCGTCTTCTGGTTGTAGACGGTGACGCCGGTGATGTCGCCGGGAAGAATATCGGGCGTGAACTGAATCCGCTTGAAGCTGCCGTTGATTGACCTGGCCAGGCTGCGGGCCAGCATCGTCTTGCCGACGCCGGGGGCGTCCTCGATGAGCAGGTGTCCCTGGCTGATTAAGGCAATCACCGCCAGGTTGACCGCCTCCGTCTTGCCCACCATCACCTTTTCCACGTTGCGGACGATTCTGGCCGCCAGCTCCTGGGGCGGCACGGTAGTTTTGGTCATCTAAACCTCTGCGGGGTCTCTCGCCGGTTATTCTGGACTTGATGCCCCCTTAATTCGAGTATAGCACAAGCGAAAATGGCGGACAAAAAGCAGTGCCCGCCTGGCCGTTCCTTGAATTTAGCCGGTTCTAATTCTACAATGGATTATCCGTTTTCGCTTGCCACGGAGGTAGCTATGCAGGTAGGTTTCATCGGCATCGGGGGGATGGGGAGGCACATGTCCCGGAGAATACTCGAGGCCGGTCACGCCCTGACCGTCCACGACTTGAACCCAGAGGCCGCCGCGCCGCTTTTGGCCCAGGGGGCGAGCTGGGCCGGTTCGCCGCGGGAGGTGGCGGCGGCCTGCCGGGTGGTCTTTTCCAGCCTGCCCACCCCCGGCAGTGTCGAGGAGGTGGTCTACGGGGATGACGGCCTCAAGGCCGGCTGGAAGCCAGGCGATATCTACGTTGACATGAGCACCAATTCTCCTTCTCTCATCAGGAGAATTGCCCGCGACGCAAAATCATTGGGCGTGACCGTGCTGGACGCCCCGGTGAGCGGCGGGACGGTGGGGGCCGAGCAGGGCACGCTGACTATCATGGTCGGCGGCGACCCCAAGGCTACCCGCAAAATAGAAGGAATCCTCAAGGCGATGGGACAAAATATATTTCCCGTGGGCGAGGCCGGCTGCGGCAACGTCGCCAAGCTGGTGAACAACCTGATTTCCCTGGCCTGCAACTCCATATCGGCGGCGGGGTTCGTCCTCGGCGTCAAGGGCGGCCTCCAGCCGCAGGTGCTCTGGGACATCGTCTCGCGCAGTACCGGCGATAACTGGTGTCTGGAGCAGTATCCCGAGACGACTTTCCGGGGCCGGTTCGAGCCGGGATTCAAAATCACTTTGGCCTATAAAGACATCGGGCTGGCGCTCGACCTGGGCGAGGAGTACGCCGTGCCGTTGCCGGTGGGCCAGGCCGTCCGTCAAGACCTTGAGGCTGCCATCGCCGCCGGCCTGGGGGATAAAGGCGTCGACGCCGTGATACTGCCCCTGGAAGCGGCGACCGGCGTCAAGGTGCGCCTGCCCGAAAAAGCTAACGACTGACGCCACTTGTAAGGAGGGGAAATGATTATCGCTGACAGCGCCGCCGCCGCGGCCGAGGAGACCAGGGACGAAATCGTCGGTCAGGGGCCGGTCTACCGCCAGACGCTGATTGACGCTAAAGCTACCGGGGGATTCAGCGTGCTGCTGGTGACCTTCGCGCCGGGGGCCCGGCTCAACTTCCACACCCACACCTTCGAGCAGATTCTCTACGTCACCGAGGGCAAGGGCATCGTCGCTACGCGGGATGAGGAGCGAGTCGTGACCGCGGGAGAGGTTATCTACATCGCCCCCGGCGAGGCCCACTGGCACGGCGCCGCCCCGGACGCCTCCTTCGCTCACATCGCCATCCAGCGGCCGGGGATACAGCTGGCCTGACTACGGCCGCGGTGACTGTCAAATAGGGTGCTGGCTCTTTATCCCGTTGATGATGGCCTGGCGGCAACCTCCCGCAGGGTTGCGCTGAGGTCGCCATGGTGATATGGTTTCTTTAAGGGATTGATGTGTCCGCAGGTAACACGGCATGTTGACAGCGCCGACATTAGTATGACCGGCCCGGTCAGGCCTTAAAAGGAGAACTACAATGAAAATACTGCTGGTTTACCCCGAGCAGCAGGACACCTTCTGGAGCTTCAAGCATGCCATCAGATTTTTATCCAAGAAGGCCGAGGGCCCCCCGTTAGGACTGCTTACCGTGGCGGCCATGCTGCCGGAATCGTGGGAAGTACAGTTCGTGGACATGAACGTTACCCGTCTGGAAGACGGGCACATCGGCTGGGCCGATTACGTCTTCCTGAGCGGCATGGACATTCAGCGGGAGTCGTTCCAGGAGGTTATCGCCCGCTGCAATAGACTTGGCGTCAGCCTGGTAGCCGGCGGGCCGCTGGCCACCAGCCACTATCGAGAGTTCCCCGGAGTGGATTATTTCGTCCTGAAGGAGGCCGAGATTACCTTGCCCCGGTTCATCGAGGATTTGCAGAACGGCTGCCCCAGGCGTATCTACACGACGGATAAATACCCCGATATCGCCCTGACCCCGGTTCCCCGCTGGGATTTGCTGAACATGAAAGACTATGCCTCCATGTACCTGCAGTATTCGCGCGGGTGCCCCTTCAACTGCGAGTTTTGCAGTATTACCGTGCTGAACGGGCGCCGCTGCCGCACCAAGAGCCGCGAGCAGTTCCTCAGCGAGATGGAAGCGCTCTACCGTCAGGGGTGGCGGGGAGGCATATTCATCGTCGATGACAATTTTATCGGCAACAAGAAAAGCCTCAAGGCCGAGATACTGCCGGCCTTGATTGAGTGGCAGGAAAATCATGGCCGCCCCTTCGATTTCACCACCGAAGTCTCCATAAACCTGGCCGATGACGAAGCGCTGATGAACCTGATGGCTAAAGCCGGCTTCAACTCGGTTTTCGTGGGCATCGAGACGCCGGACGACGCCTGCCTGGCCGAATGCGGAAAGTTACAGAACCTGAGGCGGGACCTGGTAGATTCGGTGAAGACGCTGCATAGTCACGGGCTCAGGGTGTCCGGCGGCTTTATCCTCGGCTTCGACAACGACCCCCCGAACATATTCGACCGGCAGATAAACTTTATCCAGAAAAGCGGCATCGTGAGCGCCATGGTCGGGCTGCTGAACGCCCCGGTGGGCACCAGGCTGTTTCATCGCTTGAGGGCGGAAAAACGCCTGCTAAACGTGGCTAGCGGCAATAACATGGACGGCTCGATGAATTTCGTCCCTAAAATGGACTCTAATAGTCTGATGGCGGGCTATAAGGACGTGCTGCAGACCATCTACTCGCAGAAAAAGTACTACGAAAGGATGAAGACGTTTTTAGCCGAATACCGCCTGCCGCTGGCCCGAAAGACAAGGCCTTCCTGGGGTACCCTGAAACCTTTTTTTAAGTTGACCTGGAAACTGGGGTTCAGGGAAAAGGGCAGCCATTACTACTGGAAGCTGATGCTGTTGAGCCTGTTTAGATACCCCAGGAAATTCCCGCTGGCCATGACGATGGCCGGTTACGGATTTCATTTCCGCCGGATCATCTCCAGGGTATAACCGGCTCTACCGGCGGTTCCCCTGGAAGCTAAGTGGAGCCGGGGGGATTCGAACCCCCTACCTCCTGCTTGCAAAGCAGGCGTTCTCCCGAGTGAACTACGGCCCCGCGCTTACCGGGGAAATTATAGCACACCGCCAATTCCTTGTCAGTGGGGGGTATTGCTGTTATACTTGATGTGTCCATTTTACCGCCGGAAAAGCCATGAAGTACGAGACCGTCATCGGGCTGGAAGTCCACGCCCAGCTTTTGACCAAAAGCAAGATGTTCTGCGGCTGCAGCGCTGATTACGCCTCGACGCCGCCCAATACCCACGTCTGCCCGGTCTGCCTGGGCATGCCGGGGGTGCTGCCGGTCATCAACCGCCAGGCGGTGGAGTACACCATGATGACGGCGCTGGCCCTGCACTGCCCCATCTCCGAGCACACCAAGTTCGACCGCAAGAACTACCCCTACCCCGACCTGGTCAAGGGCTACCAGATATCGCAGTACGACGCCCCCATCGGGCAGCGGGGCTACCTCGCCATCGAGGTGGACGGGGAGCGGCG
>DAOUEP010000027.1:0-49125 GCA_034430515.1 Dehalococcoidales bacterium
CGCTAGCCCCTCTCAAAATAATCTTCCCCCTTCCCCCAGGGGAAGGGGGATAAAGGGGGATGGGGGAACAGAGATTAAGGGCTAATCGTCGGCGCGGCGCGGGCGGTACTGGACGGCCTCGGCAACGTGGTGGGTCTTAATTATATCGCTGGCCTCCAGGTCGGCGATGGTCAGCGCCAGCTTGAGGATGCGGTGGAAGGCGCGGGCGGAAAGATGCAGCTGGTTCATGGCCGTCTTGAGCAGCCCCTGGGCGGCCTCCTCCACCTGGCACAGCTCGCGTATCTCGGCGGGGGTCATCTCGGCGTTGCTGGTAAGAGCCGTCTCCTTAAAGCGCTTGAGCTGTCGGGCGCGGGCCGCCGCCACCCTGGCCTGCACGGCTTGCGAAGGCTCGCCGAGACGGTCGTCGGTGAGCTTTTCGTAGTCGATGTGGGGCACCTCGACGAAGATGTCCACCCGGTCGAGGAAAGGCCCGCTGATGCGCCGCTGGTAGCGCGCCACCAGCCCCGGCGGGCAGGTGCAGACGTGGAAGGGGTCGCCGTGGAAACCGCAGGGGCAGGGATTCATCGCCCCCACCAGCATGAAGCTGGCCGGGAAGGTTACCCGCCCCTGGGCGCGCGAGATGGTGACGACCTTGTCCTCCAGCGGCTGGCGCAGCACCTCCAGCAGGGAGTGCCCGAACTCGGGCAGCTCGTCGAGGAAGAGCACGCCGCGGTGGGAGAGGCTGATTTCCCCCGGGTGCGGCCAGTGCCCCCCGCCCACCAGCCCGGCGTTGGAGATGGTGTGGTGTGGGGCGCGGAAGGGCCGCTGGCGTATCAGAGAGCTGTCCGCCGGCAGCAGCCCGCTGACGCTGTAGATTTTGGTTACCTCCAGCGACTCGCCGGCGGTCATCGGCGGCAGGATGGTGGGCAGCGAGCGGGCCAGCAGGGTCTTGCCGCTGCCCGGCGGGCCGCACATAATCATGTTGTGGGCCCCGGCGGCGGCCACTTCCAAAGCGCGCTTGACGTGCTCCTGCCCCTTGATGTCGCTTAGGTCGGTGAGGTGGGACAGGGACGCCGGTTCGATTTCGGATGCCTCCGGCCGGTACTCCGGGGCGGCTGTCTCGCCGCGCAGGTAGCTCACCAGCTGGGTCAGCGATTTCATGGGGATAATCCTGATACCTTCGATGACCGAGGCCTCGGCGGCGTCGGCATCTGGCACGATGACGCTGGGGATGCCTTCCGCCTGGGCCAGGGCCACCATGGGCAGGACGCCGTTGGTGTGGCGCAGGCCGCCGTCCAGGGAAAGCTCGCCGAGGAACATTGTATCGCTTACGTCGGCGCTGACCTGCCCCGAACTCAGCAGGATGCCCACGGCGATGGGCAGGTCGTAGGCGGGGCCGGCCTTCTTGAGGTTGGCGGGGGCCAGGTTGACGACGATGCGCCGGGTGGGGAAGCTGCCGCCGGAGTTGCGGATGGCGGCGCGGACGCGCTCGCGGGCCTCCTGCACGGCGGCGTCCGGCAGGCCGACGATGGTAAAGGACGGCAGCCCGGCGGAGATGTCCACCTCCACCTCGACGACGGCCCCGTCCAGCCCCACGATGGCGCCGCTGCGTACCTTGGCTAACATCGGCCCTATTGTAGCTTAAAGACGGGCCAGATGGCAAAGAGGAGGTGGTATCTACGGCATAAGCCGAGGATGTGCCGAGGGTGGTTTGGGTGGGAATAGATAACTCCGAGGGGCGGGGGCTGGAAAATTAAGCCAGAAAGAAATGGAGCGGAAGACGAGATTCGAACTCGCGACCTTCTCCTTGGCAAGGAGACGTTCTAGCCACTGAACTACTTCCGCCCGCTGGCGTGGTGCCGAGGCCCAGATTTGAACTGGGGACACCTTGATTTTCAGTCAAGTGCTCTACCAACTGAGCTACCTCGGCAAACAGCTATATTTTACTTGAGAACAGGGTTGCAGTCAAGAATGAAGCGCGCGGTAAAAATCCTCATCGCAATTTCCATATATCCAGCCAGTGGAGCGGCAGGAGCTCCTTCAGGGTAATCGTTTCCTGCTGGCTGAGGATTATCTTCGTCGCCGCGTTGGCCGGGTTAATCTGGTAAATCAGCTCCCGGCACCTCCCGCAGGGCGTGGCGGGCTCTTTTTTCAGGTTAACGGCGGCCAGCATCTCGATTTCCGACTCGTGGTGCTTGAGCATCTCGGCGATGGCAGAGTGCTCGGCGCAGAAGCCGATGCCGCAGGACGCATCGATGCAAACGCCGGTATACACGTTACCGGCCCTGGTCAGTATCGCCGCCCCTACGGAGCCGCTTTCACACTCGCGGCTGGGCTTATAGACGCCGGTTACGCTATGGGCTTTATCAATCAGTTCCGGTATGGTCATTGTTGAGTCTCCTGTTCTTGTTATCAGCACTATTATACCTTATCCCCCGATTGACAACCTTATTCCGATATGTAATGATATATCGTTATAATTTGCCGGCGAGGGTGGAGCGCATGTCTGACCAGGTCGCTGCCGAGGCTAGCCACAGGAAAATCTGGGGCATGCACCACAATATCTTCTTCCTGGGGCTGGTCAGCCTCCTCACCGATACTTCCAGCGAGATGATTTTCACCCTCGTTCCCCTCTTTGTCTTTAATGTCCTCGGTGCCGGTGCCCTGGTGGTTGGTCTTATCGGCGGCCTCTCCGAGAGCTTCGATGCCATTTTCCGTATCTTCAGCGGCCGGCTCAGCGACCGCATTAAAAAGCGCAAGCTACTGGCGGTGCTCGGCTACGGTTTCTCCACCCTGTGCAAGCCCTTCATGCTGCTGGCCTCGGTATGGGGCGGGGTGCTGGCCGTCCGCTTCGGCGACCGGGTCGGCAAAGGTATCCGTACCTCGCCGCGCGATGCCCTCATCGCCGATTCCGTCGGTCTGGACAAAAGGGGCAAAGGCTTTGGCATCCACCGCGCCATGGATACCGCCGGGGCGGTCATCGGCCTGGCCATCGCCGCCGTCATCATCTACGCTATCCAGGGCGGCAGCCTCGACCTCGGTAAGGAGTCTTACCGCTGGCTGGTAATCGTGGGGGTGATACCCGCCGTGCTGGCGGTGCTGGTCCTGCTGGCCTTCGTCCACGAAAGGGGCCTGCCGAAAAGCTCCGCACCGAAGGCCGCCGACCTCGTGGCGCCGGCAGCCGCCTTCAGCACCCGGTTCAAGCTTTACCTGGCTATCATGGCTATCTTTACCCTGGGCAACTCCAGCGATTTTTTCGTCATCCTGCGGGCGCAGAACCTGGGCACTAACGTTCTGAACATCACCCTGATGCTCGTCCTGTTCAATGTTACCTACGTCGCCACCTCGGTGCCGGCGGGCATACTCTCCGACCGCCTCGGGCGGCGGGGGCTTATCGCCCTGGGCTGGACAATCTACGCCCTCGTCTATCTCGGCTTCGCCCTGGCGACGAATATATGGCAGGTCTGGGTGCTCTTCGCCGGTTACGGCGTCTATTACGGCATCGTGGAGGGCGTGGCCCGCGCCTTTGTCGCCGACCTCGTCCCCCCGGCCAGAAGGGGCACGGCCTACGGCTATTATCACGGCGTGGTAGGGCTGACGCTGCTGCCGGCGAGCGTCCTGGCCGGTTGGCTGTGGAGTGTTTTAAGCCCGGCGGCGCCGTTCTATCTGGGGGCCGGTATGGCCTTCCTGGCGTTGCTGGCGTTGCTGGCGCTGCTGAAGGAGCCGCGTAGAAGCGCTATTCCAGTATAACGTTATCAATGAGCCTCGTTTTACCTATCTTCACCGCCAGCGATACCAGCGCCGGGGGCCGGAGGCGGTGCATCTCCTTGAGGGTGATGGCATCGGCCACGGAGACGTAGTCGATGTCGGCCAGGGGCTCTTTCTCGATAAGCTCGGTCATCTCGCGGCGGATGGCGCCGGCGTCCTTCTCGCCCCGCGCCCAGTGCCGCCGGGCCAGCTCCAGCGCCCGGTAGAGGACGGCAGCGGCCTGACGCTGCTCGGCGTTGAGGTAGGTATTGCGGCTGCTCATGGCCAGGCCGTCGGACTCGCGCACGGTGGGGCAGGCCACCACCGCCAGGTTCATGTTGAGGTCGCCGACCATCTTCTTGATGACGGCCAGCTGCTGGGCGTCCTTCTGGCCGAAGTAGGCCTTGTCCGGGCTGACGATATTGAACAGTTTGGCGACGACGGTGGCCACGCCGCGAAAGTGGCCGGGGCGGCTGGCGCCTTCCAGCCGGCTGGCAACGTCGCCCGGCGTTACCCAGGTATCGCCGCCCTCCGGGTACATCTCCTCGACTTCCGGCATGAAGCAAATATCGGTCAGCGGCTCTAAAAGCCCCAGGTCGCGCTCGGTATCGCGGGGATAGCCCCGGAAGTCTTCCTTGGGGCCGAACTGGGTGGGGTTGACGAAGATGCTGGCGACGACGGTCGGGCACTCTTCCCGGGCGCGTCTTACCAGCGCCAGGTGGCCTTCGTGGAGGTAGCCCATAGTGGGGACGAAGCCGACCGGCGCGGCGGCCTGGAGCCGCATTGCCCGCATCTCTGGAATTGTCTTGATGACCTGCATTTGGTTGTCTATCTGAGGGGGATTTTTACTCCAACCCTTTCAAGACGCTCTCGTCCATGGGGAAGCTCTGGGCGTCGGTGGGGAACTGGCGGGCCTTGACCTCCTGGTGGTACTGGGAGATAGCTGTTGACATAATATTGGCAAGCCTGGCGTACTGCTTGGCGTGCTTGGGGACGAAGTCGGTATAGGAGCCGAGGATATCGTTGATGACCTGCACCTGGCCGTCGCAGCCGGCCCCGGCGCCGATGCCGATGGTGGGGATGCTTATCCTGCGGGTTATCAGGGTGGCCAGGGGGGCGGGGACGGTCTCCAGCACCACGGCGAAGGCTCCGGCCCGGTCGAGGGCGATGGCGTCGTCGAGGAGCTTTTTGGCCGCCTCCGGGGTCTTGCCCTGGATTTTATGCCCGCCGAGGGCGTTGATGGACTGGGGCGTGAGGCCGATGTGCCCCATCACCGGGATGCCGCAGTCGACGATGCGCCGCACCTTATCGGCGACGGTGACGCCGCCTTCCAGCTTGACGGCCTGACAGCCGGTCTCCTGGAGGAAGCGCCCGGCGTTGCCCAGGGCCTGCTCGGCGCTGAGGTGGTAGGTCATGAAGGGCATGTCGCCGACGACGAGGGCGTTTTTAGCTCCGCGCACCACCGCCCTGGTGTGGTGCAGCATGACTTCCAGCGTCACCGGGATAGTAGAATCGTAGCCGAGGACGACCATCCCCAGCGAGTCGCCGACGAGGATAAGGGGCACGCCCGCTTCGTCGACGATGCGGGCGGTGGTGTAATCGTAAGCGGTGAGCATGGTAATCGGCTCGCCCTTACGTTTCATTTCCCGGATGGTACCGACGTTGACTCTCACGGTGTCTCCTTAGCTGAAAATGCGCTCGTCCACCGGCTCGATAATCTCGTTGCGCTCGTTAACGTGGATGATGATGGGCCGGTAGCCGGGGATGGCCTCCTCCGGCACCTCGTGGTAGGTGAGGATGATGCAGAGGTCGCCGGGGACGGCCAGGCGGGCCGCGGCCCCGTTGAGGCAGATTTCACCGCTGCCGGCCTTCCCCTCGATGGCGTAGGTAGTGAAGCGGGCGCCGTTATTGATGTTGAGCACCTGCACCTGCTCGTAGGGGACGATGTCGGCGGCCTGCATCAATCTGGTGTCGATGGTGATGCTGCCCTCGTAGTTGATGTTGGCGTCGGTGACGGTGGCCCGGTGGATTTTGCTTTTGAGCATGTTTCTCATTGGACTTCCCCCTCAAGGTATTTGGTCAATCGGCCTGGAGAACGGCCTCCAATTGCTTCGCCTGCTCGGCGTCTATCTTTCCCTTGGCCCGGGCGATGGGTACGGTCTGCAAGCCCAGCTCGCGGTAGGGGGCCAGCAGGGCCGGGGCCTGGTCGCCCAGGGCCTTGAGGTGCTTACTGATGGTGCCGGTATCCCCGCGGGCGATGGGCCCGGTGAGGCAGCCGGGGATGCCGATGGTCTCGATGTTGTGGAGGGTGCCGCGGATGAGAGGGAGGAGGGCCTGGGTGGCCCGGTCGGGGGGGATATTAAAGGTCTGCCAGAGGTCGGTGGCCATTTTGACCAGGGTGACCAGGTAGTTGCAGGCGAAGACGGCGGCGGCGTGGTAGGCCACTTTGTCTCCGGCCTCAAGCCTTATCCAGTGCCCGCCCAGGGCCTCGGCCATGGCCTTGAGGGTGGTCAGCAGGGGCTCTTCGGCCTCGATGCCGAAGGTGGAGCCGGGGATGTTGGCCACGGCCTCGCGGATGCCGGCGAAGGTCTGGAGGGGGTGGAAACCGCCGACCTGTGCTCCGGCCTTTCGCGCCGGCTCCAGGATGGCCACCGAATCGGCGCCGGAGCAGTGGACGACGCTCTGGCCGCGCCGCCACTTTGCTTCGTTGGCGACGGTGCCGATGGCGTCGTCCGGCGTGGTTATAAAGATTAAGTCGGCGGCGTTGGCCACGGCCTGGTTGCTGTCCATGATGTGCAGGTTGCTGACCGCGCCGGAGGGCCGGCGCCCGCGCCGGGACGCCCCGACGAACTGGTAGCCCTTCTGGCTGAGGAGCAGCGCCAGTGCGGTTCCTACAGTACCGGCCCCGATGAATCCTATCTTGAGCATCTTACCTCTCAAATAAAAAACCCTCTCAGCTAGACTGAGAGGGCAAAAGTGACAGGGTTGTATTGGTGCCGTCTCGGTCGTTGCCGATCCAAGCGACTTATTTTATTAAGGTCAATACTCCCGGCTCACCGCCATTACGGTCGGTGGCCTACTATAAATTCTACGCCTGTTCTTTCTCTCCTGTCAAGTGGATTGATATCACAAAACGGTATGTTATAATGAAAATACCATTGATTTTTGCCCGATTTCCCCGCTGAGGAGGCCCCAAATAGAAGTAATACCGGCCATCGACCTGCGCGGCGGGCGCTGCGTGCGCCTCTACCAGGGCGATTACAACCAGGAGACAGTCTTCGCCGACGACCCGCTGGAGGTAGCCCTCCGGTGGCAGTCGCTGGGGGCGCCGCGCCTGCACGTGGTTGACCTCGACGGCGCCGCCTCCGGCCGGGTGGAGAACCTGGAAATCATCCGCGACATCGCCCGGGCTATACTCATCCCCGTCCAGATGGGCGGCGGCATCCGCGACCTGGCCACCGTCGAGAGCCTGCTTAAGGAGGGCATCGAGCGCGTGATACTGGGGACGGCCGCCGCCGAAGACCACGACCTCATCAAAGATGCCTGCCGGCGCTTCCGCGACTCGCTCGTCGTCGGCATCGACGCCCGCGAAGGTCTGGTCGCCACGCGGGGCTGGCTCAAGGACACCGGCCAGCCGGCGCTGGAGCTGGCCCGGGATATGGCCGACCTAGGCGTACGGCGCTTCGTCTATACCGATATTGGCCGCGACGGCACCCTGACCGAGCCGAACTTCGCCGCCATCGCCGAGATAATCGAGGCGCTGCGGGTGCCGGTCATCGCCGCCGGCGGCATTACCACCATCAACCACCTCCAGATGCTGGACAAGCTCGGCGCCGAGGGGGCCATCGTGGGACGGGCGCTCTATACCGGGGATATCGAGTTCAAGGCGGCGCTTAAGGCGACCAGCCGGCTGTAAAAGATAAGATACGAGGAAGGGTTATATCCGTGAGCAAGCTTAAATTCAACGATAAGGGCCTGATACCGGCCATCGTCCAGGACGAGGCCACCGGCGAGGTGCTCATGCTGGGCTACATGAACGCGGAGTCCATCCGGCGCACGCTTGCCAGCGGCGAGGTGTGGTTCTTCAGCCGCTCGCGCCAGGAGCTCTGGCACAAGGGGGAGACCTCCGGCAACAAGCTCCTGGTGCGCCAGCTCTGGCGCGACTGCGATAACGATACTATCCTGGTGAAGGCCAGGCCCACCGGGCCGGTCTGCCACACCGGGAATAAGACGTGCTTTTTTGAGGAGCTGACGCAAGAGGATTTGTAGTTTTCTTGAAGGCGGGGTAGTTTTTTACCTCGCCCTCTTTGTCCCTGTGAGGAAATCCCCCTTAATCCCCCTTTTTCAAAGGGGGAAACTGTGAAAGAAAGATAAGACGTTATAGCTTCTCCCTTTGGCAAAGGGAGAACGAGAGGGATTTTGGAGGGGAGGGGCAAAACCCTCGCGCTAAGCGGCGGATGCCGCGAGGGTGTTTACCCGCCGAAGCTTCAGCGCAGGCGGGGCTAGGGTGGGAATAGATAACACCGAGGGGCGGAGAGGAGATAAGATTACCCCCGGCCACGATTGACGCCTGGCCCTAAAACTGGTATAATATTACCTTTGGAGGCCCAAAATTTACGCAATCATCGAAACCGGCGGCAAGCAGTATAAAGTAACCGAAGGCCAGACCCTCAACGTCGACCTCCTGGAGAAGGCCAGCGGCCCGGTGGAGCTGGACAAAGTCCTGCTCATCGCCGACGGCGCTGACGTCACCGTGGGGAAGCCGGCCATCGCGGGCGCCAGGGTGCTGGCTACGGCCAAGGAAAACGGCCGCGCCCGAAAGATAATCGTCTTTAAATACAAGGCCAAGGTACGCTACCGCCGCAAGACCGGCCACCGCCAGCCCTACACCACCATCAGCATCGATAAGATACTCCCGCCGGGGGCGGAGGCGCCCAAGCCGGTCGCCAAGAAAGCAGCTCCCAAGCCGACCGCAGAGAAGGCTTCGCCTAAACCGGCCGCAAAGAAAGCGTCGCCCAAGCCGGTCGCCAAGAAGGCGGCCCCGCGGCCCAAGAAAACAGAGGTAACCCCCGATGGCGCATAAAAAAGGAGGCGGCACCAGCCGCAACGGCAGGGACTCTCAGGGCCAGCGGCTCGGCGTCAAGCGGTTCGCCGGGCAGCAGGTCAACGCGGGCACCATTCTGGTGCGCCAGCGCGGCACGCGCATTCACCCCGGCCTTAACGTGGGCATGGGCAAAGACCACACTATCTACGCCACCATCGACGGCGTCGTCAAGTTCGAGCCTATCGCCAATAACCGCCGCAAGGTCAGCGTTTACAGCAGCTAAGATTATGAAAGAGAAGATTCATCCCCAGTATTATACCGACGCCGAGGTCGTCTGCGCCTGCGGCCACCGCTTCACCACCGGCTCCACCCGCAAGGAGCTTAGAGTGGAGGTGTGCTCCAACTGCCACCCCTTCTTCACCGGCGAGCGGCGCATGCTGGACACCACCGGGCGCGTCGAGCGCTTTAAGAAGCGCTACAAGCTGGATGACTAGCCGGCAAATCAGAAAGGAAGGCAGGAGCGGGCTTTTTCTACCGCTCCTTTTTCTTTAGATAGATGGCGGCGGATAAAATAAAGTACAACTACGGCGGGCAGGCGGTTCTCGAGGGTGTGATGATACGCGGGCGTACCGCCGTGGTCACCTCCGTGCGCCGCGCCGACGGCGAAATCACCACCGACGTCCGCCCCCTGCACGCCCTCACCACCGGCCGGCTGCGCCACATCCCCCTGATACGCGGCATCGTCGTCCTCATCGAGGCCATGGTCATCGGCATCCAGAGCCTGATGTACTCGGCCAGCGCCGCCGTGGAGGAAGAGGGCGAGGAAGTCCCCACCAAGGCCCTCTGGCTCATGGTGGGCGTGGGGGTGGTGCTGGTGGTGCTGCTCTTCTTTCTGGTGCCGCTCTTCCTGACCAACCTCCTCAACCAGTACCTGCCCAACACGATTGTCTTTAACCTCGTCGAGGGCGTTATCCGCATCATCATCTTCCTGGGCTATCTCAAACTCATCGGGCTGATGCCGGATATCAAGCGGGTCTTTACCTACCACGGCGCCGAGCACAAGACGGTCAACGCCTACGAGGCGGGCGAGCCCCTGGAAGTGGACGCCATCCGCAAGTACGGCACCGCCCACGTGCGCTGCGGCACCAGCTTTCTCTTTCTGGTGCTTATCATCGCCATCATTGTCTTCGCCTTCATCGGGCGGGACATCTTCTGGCTGATGATTGTGGGGCGCATCGTGCTTATCCCGGTGATTATGGCGCTGGGATACGAGGTCATCTACTTCGGCGCCAAGCACAGCCGCAACTGGCTGATGCGCGCCCTGCTCTGGCCGGGGCTGCTTTTACAGTCGATGACCACCGGCGAGCCGGACGACAGCCAGATTGAGGTGGCCATCGCCTCCATGACTAGGGCGATAGAAATAGACCGGGCCGACGAAGCCGCCACTGCTGAAGGGGCTACCGAAACGGCTTCGGCCTAGTTTAGATAAAGAATCCAGCCCCCTCCGCCCCTCGGAGGTATCTATTCCCACCCAAGCCGCCCTCGGCACATCCGCGGCTTATCCCGTAGCAGAAAAGTGTCATTCCCGCGGAAGCGGGAATCCAGTTTCTCTATCCCATCCTCTCCATCAGCTTGTGCCACTCTTCTTTAACCTGCGCCTTTAGCTCCTCCGGCGTGCCGGCGTTCTCGATGACCACGTCGGCGTGGGGCAGGCGCGCTGCGGAAGAGAGCTGGTTATGGATACGCAGCCGGGCCTCCGCCTCGGAGTAGCCCCGCTGGGCGGCCAGCCTCTTGAGCACGGCGTCTTCCGGGGCCGTCGTCACCCAGAGCTCCTCGGCGCGGGGGTCGCCGCCGGCCTGCGGCATGGCCGCCGCCTCCAGCACCACCACCTTCACCCCCCGGCGGCGGCGATCGGCCAGGCGTTTGTCCACCAGACTATCAATGACGGGGTGCAGGATGCCGATGAGCCGCTCCAGGGCGGCGGGGTCATTGAAGACCTTTTCGCCGAGGCGGGCGCGGTCGATTTGGCCGCTCTTGTCTACGATGTCCGGGCCGAAGGCCAGGATAACCGCCTCGCGGGCGGCACCGCCCCGCGCCAGCGTCTCGTGGCCGACCTTGTCCAGGTCGATGACGCTGGCCCCCAGCTCCTTGAGGTAAGCGGCCACGGCGCTCTTGCCGGTGCCGATGCCGCCGGTCAGCCCGATGACCTTCATGGCTTTACCATCCCGCCGTAAACTGACCTCCGCTAACGCCGGTTTCTCCCATTATAGCCCAAGATGCGCCGCAGGGGAACGGCTAGCTGGTGCGCACCGTCAGCACGGCGTCCAGGGAGAGGCTCTGGCCATCCCGGAGAATGCCCAGGCGGCAGGTATCGCCGGGGCCCTTGAGCTCGCCCAGGTAAGCGGTAAGCCCGGCGGTATCGCGGACGGGCACGCCGTCCAGGGAGACGATGATATCATCAACGCGCAGGCCGGCAACCTGGGCCGGGTCGCCGGGAAAGACGTCGGCCACCAGCACGCCGTTGGCCGAGGCCAGCCCCCTGGCCTCGACGAGGTCGGGGGTGAGGTCGCCGGCGCTGACGCCCAGCCAGGGATAGGCGAAGGAGCCGCTGGCGATGATGGCCTCGGCGACGCGCTTGACCTTGTTGGCGGCCACGGCGTAGTAGATGCCGTCGCCCTCGGTGGCGTCGATACGGGCGATGACGATGCCGAGCAGCTCGCCGGCGGCGTTGACCAGCGGGCAGCCCGAGTTGCCGGGGTTGACGGGGGCATCGAACTGAATCAGATTGGCTACCGAGCGGCTCTCGGTGGTGTAGTCTATCTCTTCGAAGCGGTCGACCTGGCTGACGATGCCGGCGGTGAGCGTGCCGGGGAGGTTGAAGGGATTGCCCACGGCCACCACCGGCGCGCCGATGGCTACCACGCTGGAGTCGGCCACCGGCAGGGGCGCGATGCCGGGGTTATTATCCAACTGGATAACGGCGATGTCCGAATAGAGGCAGGAGCCGGTGACGCTGGCCCGCGAGACCAGCCCGTCGGCGGTGACGACGTATATCGGGGAGAGGCCATCGATGACGTGATAGGCGGTGACCACGTGCCCGGCCGTGTCCCAGATGACCCCGGAGGCGACGGTGCTTTCGCCATCGGTAATCCGCACCGTGACCCGGCTGACCTGCTGGTAGACGGCGCTGGCACTAAAATCGGATATCCCGGCCACCTGGTCTCCGAGGCGGGCAAGCTCCGCCCGGCCCGCTTCCAGGGCCGCATCCAGCGTATCCAGCCCGGCCTGTGTCTCGCCGAGCTGCGCTTCCAGGCCGGCGAGGGCGTCGGCAGTCTCCTGGCGCAGGCCGGACAGGACGCCGGTGGTTTCCTGCCGCAGGTCGGCAATCTCCTGGCCGGCGGCGCTTTGCTCCGTGGCCAGCGACGTCAGTTGCCCGCTGAGGTCGTCCAGCTGGCGGTTGAGGGTGTAGCTGTAGTAGCCCAGGCCCGCCGCGAGCAGCACCAGCAGCGCCAGGATAGCGGCCGTTAGCTTATTCATCATGCAGGCTCTCCTTCTCCAGCTTCCGCGCCACGATGGCGTTGCGACCGCCGCCCCTGGCCGCGTCCAGGGCGCGCCCCGCCGGCGGCAAAGCGATATTTTCCCGGAGGAACGCCGCCGGTTGGGAGGAATGTTGGTGGTGGGGCGTCAATGCGCCGCCAGCTGCCGCTTGATTTCGGTAAGCTGCCGGAGGTGGAACTTCTCCTCGGCGATAATCCGGCCGATGACGGCGGCGGCGGCGGGCATGGCGTCGCGCATCTCGTAGTAGAAGAGGACGGAGTCCTTCTCGGCGGCGATGGCCAGCTCCAGGGCCCTGACGTCGCTGTCGGCCTCGGTGGCCATCTCGGAGGTAATCAGGTCGTCGGTGAAGACGGCGCTGTCGATCAGCGCCTGGAGATAGCCGGAGTATTCCGGGGCGGCGGCCTCCGACGGCCCGCCGGTCGCCTCCAGCATGGCCTGAAAGATGCGGATGTGCTCGCGCTCCATGACGACGAGTCCCTCGAAGACGGCCCGGACCGACGCGTCGTCGCTGGACTTGGCCATGATGTCGTAGAAGGTGATGCCCCGCCGCTCGATGCCGACGGCGATATTAATCAGCTCGCTGCCGGGATAAACGTCTGCCATGGCACGCTCCTTGCCCTGGTCTATCGGGTTCGGGCTTTAAAGCTCGACGAGGATATCGCCGCCGTCCACCCGGACGTTATACACCTTGAGCCGGCGCGCCGGCCGCAGGACTTTGCTCAGGGCCGTCATCAGGCCGGCGCCTTTCGTCCAGCGGATGACCCGGCCGTCGCGGATATCGAACCGCGAGCCGTGGAGCGGGCAGGTGATAACCGTCCCGTCGAGCTTGCCCGCCGCCAGGTTGCCGCCCAGGTGCGGGCAGCGGCCGGCCACGGCGTAGTAATGCTCGCCCACCCGCACCAGCATGATATCCTGCCCCTCAACCTTGACGCGATGCTTGCCGCCTTCGGGCAGGTCTTTGGCGGCGGCGGCCTTAACGTAATTTCCCATGGTCTTTAACCGGAGTCGGGGAGGTTTCCGCCCGTCAGCGGGCCCCGGCCGCCTTCCTCGTCTTCCAGCAGGTCGTTGAAGACCTCGATGTGGTAGCGCTCGTTATCGCGGATGCGCAGCAGCAGCTTCTTAAGGCCGGCGTCGTCAACCTCTTTGGCGGCCTTGTCGTAAGCGTCGGCGACCTCTTTTTCTGTCTTGATGTCTTCCTTGAGCATGTCCGAGGTGCGCAGCGACTGGTCGGGCTTGTCGTGCTCGATGCGGGGGCTGCCGCCGCCGCCCACCATCTCCTCGGCCAGCCAGCCCAGGTGCTGCATCTCGTTGATGGCCTGGTCTTCCAGCTGTTTGCACGCCTGGGAGTTCTCGGTCATGTAGGAGTGGAAGAGGTACTGCAATATCACCGTGTACTCGTGCTCGATGCCCCAGTTGAGTATCTTGGCCACGCCGTCCTTGCGCTCGCCGCGCTTGTCCTTGAGACCCTCCCGGGCGGTCTTGTCGACGAAGTGCTCGAAGTCGCCGCGGTGCGAGCGCTCGTCGTCCAAGATGCGCCGCAGCAAGCGATTGATTTTGGGGTCGTCAATCAGCTTTATGTGCTCCTTGTACTGGTCGATGGCACCCTGCTCCAGCTTGACGTCGTCGGCCATCCAGTCGGGGACGGTCTTGCCGGCCATGTTCATCGTGCCGCGTTTCAAGCTGGGCTGGCCCCCCAGCGCCACGATGGTCTCCGCCAGCCAGTCCAGGTGGCGCATCTCCTCGCGCGCCAGGGCCTCGACCTCGCAGGTCACCTCGCCCTCGCCCATGCCGTAGGCGTGGAGGAGGTACTGGATGATGGCGCCGTGCTCGTTCTCCAGGTCTTTGTTAAGTAGCTCGATGACTTTCTCGTTATCCATTCGGTTGCCTCCGCGGTTAGTTCTCTATTCATTTTAGGCCGATACCGTTATTACGGCAAGCTCTTTTCAGGTTAAATTTTCTTAAACTCGCTCTTGGCCGCCCCGCAGACGGGGCAGACCCAGCCGCCGGGAATCTTGTTGAAGGGCGTCCCCGGCGCGATACCGCCGTCCGGGTCGCCCGCTTCGGGGTCGTAGATGTAGCCGCAGACGGTGCACTCGTATTTATCCATTTAAGGCTTACCTCCTTTTTCCGGGGGTATGTAGCTGGGGGCGGTCTTGGGGGTGGTGCCCCGCTTGACCTGGTGGTAGTAGTCGTAGGTCATGCAGACGTCCTCGGTGAGGATTTCCGCGGCCACGATTTTGCCGATGAAGATGGTGTGCGTGCCGACCTCGACGGACTGGATGACCTCGGCCTCCAGGTAGGCGGTGGCGTTGTCGAGGACGACGGGGGCGCCGGTCTGGCCGATTTTATAATTGACGCCCTTGAGCTTATCGGTATCGCGACCCGACTTGAAGCCGAAACCGCCGATGAAAGGCAGGGGTGTGGTCTGGCAGAGGACGGAGGCGCTGAAGACCTTGCTTGCCTTGATGTATTCGTTGGTGAGGTTCTGCTTGTTGATGCTCACGGCCACGGTGGGCGGCTCCGAGGTTATCTGGAAGACGGTGTTGGCGGTCTGGGCGTTGAGCTTTTCGCCCTTATGTGAGCCGACGACGTACATCCCGTAGCCGAGCTTGTGCAGGGCGTTAAAATTCATTTTTTGCCTCCGGGAAGCAGTTACCCGCTTACATTACTTCTTTTTCGCTGGCATCCACGGCCCGCTTGAGCTCCTCGGCCAAAATCGGCGGCAGGCCCTCGATGTCCACGCGCAGGAAACCCCGTACGATGGCGGCGGTGGCCTGGTCGTGGGTGAGGCCGCGGGCCATGAGGTATTCCACCTCTTCCTCGGCAATCTTGCCCACGGCGGCCTCGTGGGAGAGGTCGATGCCGGCCAGGGTGCCCTTGAGCTCGGGGATGGCTTGGATGACGCCTTTATCGCCCAGAATCAGGCCGCGGCACTCCAGGTGGCCCTTGCAGTCGGGGGCGTTGCCCTCGATATAGCCGCGGGCGACGATGCTGCCGCCGGTGGTGATGGCGCGGGAGACGATTTCCGTCCGCGAGCCTTTACCGTCTAAAATAACGCGCGAGCCGACGTCCAGCGAGGAGCCGGCCCCGGTGACCAGAACGCTGTTGAAGCGGGCCGTGGCGCCCTCGCCGGTACATCTGGCCAGCGGGTTCATCTGGAGCGACTTTACCGGCTTCATCAGCAGGTAGTTGCTCAGGAAGAGGCCGCCGTCCTCGATGACGACGGCGCTGCGGGGGCGCACCGCCGTGGCCGGGCTCCAGGCGTGTATCATCGTAAAGGTTACCCTGGCGCCTTTTTTAATGTAAAACTCGGAGACGCCCAGGTGCAGCCCCGGCTCGTCGGCGGTGGCGGTGGTGCAGCCGGTGATGATGTGCAGCTCCGAGCCGGCCTCGGCGATGATGATATTATGGACGTTCTGCATCAGCTTGTCTTTGGCCAGATAGAGGCAGGCCTGTACCGGAAAGAGCGTCTTCTGCCCCGGCAGCGCCCGGATAAAATAGCCGCTGTACTGGTTGAGCTCCACGTTGGCGGTGTACTTGTCCTGGTCGACGGGCACGGCCCGCCACCAGTAGTCGGCCATCCAGTCGTACTTGGCCATGGCCTGGCCGACCGGCATGACCTCAACGCCGTCCTGGCTGACCGAGCTGTGCACCGGGGTGTTGTCCATCTGGATGTACGTCCCCGAGCGCTGGCTGGGGTCGTCCAGCATGACGCCGGCGGTGAGCATCTGCTCCTTGGCCTGCGATGGGAGTTTAGATGGGTCTGCTTGATAGGGTAGCTCGTCGGACGAGGCGTCGTAGCGGCTCAGGTCGATGTCCTCGCCCAGGGCGGCCTTTTTCGCTGCCGCGGCGCGGGCTTTGTCCCTGTCGGCGGGGGAAGTCCCGGTTTCAGTCACTTAGCGGCAGCCTCCCCAGGTAGCATTGAATGCACTCGTCGTAGCCCTTCTCCCGGATGGTCGCCAGCATCTCGTGGGGGTCGCCGGTGCAGCCGATGGTGCCGCCGCACATGACGTAGCCGGTGCGGGCGTTGACGTAGTCCAGGATGTGGCCGGTGTGGGTGATGATGAGCCCCATGCACCGGCGCTCCTGGATGGGGCAGTTCTTTTCCAGCAGGTCGTTCATCAGCTCGCCGATGAGGGCGATGTTGACCAGGTCGACGCCGGACTCCGGCTCGTCGAGCAGGGTCAGCTCCGGCTTTTGCGCCAGGAGCTGCATCAGCTCGGAGCGCTTGATTTCTCCGCCGGAGAAGCCGTAGTTGATATCGCGCTCCAGGAAGTCCTCCAGGTCGGCCCGCTCGGCCAGCTGGTTGATTTCGGCGTCGTCTTCGGTCTCGCTTTTCAGGCAGGCGGCCACCATGTCGCGTGTCTTGACGCCCCGCACCACCGGCGGCCGCTGGAAGGACATGCCGATGCCCATTCGCGCCCGCTCGTCGATGGAGAGATGGGTGATGTCCTTGCCCTTGAAGTGGATGGAGCCCCGGGTGACCTGGTACTTGGGGAAGCCCATGATGGTCATCAGCAGGGTGCTCTTGCCGGCCCCGTTGGGGCCGAAGAGGACGTGGGTCTCGCCATTCTGGATGGTCAGGTTGACGTCGTGGATGATTTCCTTGCCGCCCACGGCTACGGAGAGGTCTTTTATCTTCAGCATCGTTTCACCATGCCAGCGGGTATTTTAACCGCCGTCGAGGGAGTGGTGCTCCGCCCGGGTAAACCAGTCCGCCGGGTCCTCGAGGAACTCAAAGTAGTCCAGCAGGGTGCTGTGGTGGACGGCCTCCTGGGCGGCCAGTTCCTCGTAAAACTCCTTTTCGCCGTCGTGGGTGGCGGCGGCGGCCTGCTCCTTGTAGAAATCGTAGGTCTTGTTTTCCATTTTCATGGCCGTCTGGATGGCGTCCATCTCGGTGGGCAGGGCCTTATAGTCCCGGCCCATTTGCTTGATGGCCTCGGAGAAGACCGTCGCCAGCCCTTTACCGCCGTCGTGGGGGATGTGGGCCGGGGGCCAGCCCTTCTTCTGGCTCAGGGATGCATATATTTTTTCGAAGACCTGGCGGTGGATGTCCTCCTCTTCGGCCAGCTTGTTGAGGAGCTTCTGGCCCAGTTCGTTGGTGGCGGCCCGCGCCGCCTTGAGGTAGTACTCCTTGCCGTCTATTTCCATCTGCAGGGCCTGCTTGAGGGCCGCCAGCGTGGTTGCCTGGTCTTTTGCCATGAGCTGCCTCCTTGCGCTATGGGGTGAATTATCCGCCTCGCCGGGGCCGCCTACGCATGATAAAGCCAAACGGCGGTGCTGTCAATCCGGTCGCGATGTCACACATATTGTACTGGCGCCGCCCGGCGCTGTATGTGATAAAAGTTGCATTAATCACACCGGGGCGATAGTAAAATATAGAATAAATGCTCTGCTAAGTATAGCATATCCCGCCCGGTATTGCCCGGCGGGACGGGCACTAATCACCGAAAGGAAGGGAAATGACCGAGAAGAAAGTAGTTATCTATTCCACGCCCACCTGACCTTACTGTGGAAAGGCGAAGGAGTATCTTTCGCAAAAGGGAATCAAGTACACGGAATACAACGTGGCCGCCGACCGGGATAAAGCTAAAGAGATGGTGGCCCTGACCAAACAGATGGCGGTGCCGGCCATCATCATCGATGACAAGGATATCGTCATCGGCTTCAACGTCGCCAAGCTGGACGAGCTGCTGTCAGCCAAGAAATAAGGCCGCCTTTAGAGGTCTTTCTTTAGCTGCTCAAACTCTTCACGGGTTATTTCGCCCTTGGAGTAGCGCTCCCGCGCTATGTCCAGGGGCATTGGCTTAGGGCATAATAGTTAAAATTTCATGTGATTTTAGTTACATACACCCCGAGGACGGAAAAATTAAAATTATACTAGTGGTTCCAACAAATCAAGGAGGTAGGCAATGAATTTGACCAGAATCCTGATCATCGGTATTATCGTGCTGGGCGTGATTGGCATCGGCATCGGCGGGGTCTTTGTACAGCAGGGGTTCGCCAAGGACAACCTGCTCAAAACAGCTATGGAGCAGGAGAAGATTACCCTGGGCATCCCCAGCGACAAGCTGGCGGCCGGTGAGGTTATCGATACGGCCAAAGAGGCCCAGATTGCCGGCGATACCGTCCGCGAGCACCGTCACAGCATCGCCCCCACCTACGGCGACCTGCTGGGGGGCAAGCAGTTCGACCCCACCAACCCGGAGCAGCTGACCTACGCCCAGGCGCTCAACCTGGAGAACTACCTGTACCTGGCCGTGCTCGGCTTCGGCGTGACGCAGATTGCCATGGGGGCGGGGGCGGCGATGATTGTCCTGGGGCTGGCCCTGGTGGCCACCGGCGTCGTCCTCGTTCGCCACAGGCACTAGCGTTTCCCGGCTTCCGGCTCTTATGCTATACTGGGGGGCGTATCCGACTAAACGCCCCCCGGGAGGAAAGCCCCGTGCCCAAGCGCGTCAGCCTGGCGGTGAACCACGTGCCCGTTGACCTGGACTACTTCGTGGCGGGCTATATCGAGCGTGTCGTCGGCGGCATCATCGCCAGCCTGCACGATACCGGCGAGATTGAGGCGCTGGAGCTAATCGTGGATAGCGAGGGACGGGTCAGAATTAGCCTCAACAACGCCGACGTCTCCCTCAAGGAGTTTCCCGTGGAGATTATCCGGAGCACCCTGGAGGGCGTGGTGGCGCCCCTCAAGGGCGTAGAGCGGGTGCTTAACCCCATCGAAATCCGGATAGAGACTGGCTAAGTCCCCGTCTCGCAGAGGCTGACATCGCCCCAGGCCCCCACCCTGTCCCCCACGATGATGACCAGGCCGGTGAGGCCGGCTATCCCCTGTCCGAACTCGATGGCCGCCTCGATGTCGTCCGCCCCGCCGACCCGGTTGGCGATGGCCGTGGCCGCGGCGTCGGCCAGGGTGGTGTCCGGGGCGACGGCCACCACGGCGTCGGCCTTACCGAAGCTCAGCGAGGGCCCCACCGTCCCCGAGGAGGTGCAGACCCCCAGCGGCGTGGCCTCCGGCGGGATGACCAGCCCGATTTTGCCGGTCAGCGGCGAGTCCCCGGCGTAGATGCCGACCGTTCTTTTACGGCTGATTTTGAGGAAAATGTCGCCGCCGTTTTCCACGATAACTTCCGGGGAAAACTCTAAAAGCTCCCGCCCGACCTCCTGCGCCACCGCTCCGGCCACCGCTGCCATCGGCCCCACGCCGGCCAGCCGTCCGGCCGCCAGCATTGCCAGCACGATGGGCGGGGCGCTCGGGGGAACGGGGAGGGGTTTCAGTGAGGTCAGGAACTCCGGGTCTTTTTTAATATAGTCTTCCAGCTGCTTGCGGTACTTAAGGACGCTGCGGCGGGCCTGGCGGGAGAGGTCGGAGGCGGCGCGGATATAGAGGTCGGTCTCCTTGATGGTGACGTTAAAGGCGGTCAGGTCTTTCCCCTCCACCCAGTGGCGGTAGGTGCGCGGCTGGTAGGCGGTTTTTTTCATGGACTAAAAGTGAACTTCCATCGCCCGCGGCGGGCAGGCGGTGATGCACAGCCCGCAGCCGATGCACTTCTCGTCCTCAAAGATTATCCTCATCGTCCGGGGCTCCACCCGGAAGGCCCCGGCGGGGCAGACGGTGACGCAGGCCCCGCAGTGGGTACAGCGCGCCTCGTTGCGGGTCACGTCCTGCGAGAGCGCCTGTATCTTGACGCCCGCCTTCACCAGGAACTCGATGCCCCGGTCGTACTCTTTCTGGTTGCCTTTAAGCTCCAGCACCAGCAGGCCTTCCTGCTCCGGCGTGATGGAGGCCTTGAGGATGTTGAACTCCAGGTCGTAGTCCTTGACCAGCCGGTAGACGATGGGGCGCTCCACCAGGCGCCGGGGGAACCGCAGCACTATCTTTTTGGATACGGGCATTTAGCTTACCTCCGCGGCTACAGGTCGCTCTCCTCGATGGGGCGCTCGTTGAGGGGCTTGCACTTCACGTCCGACTCCGCCCCCGGCAGTGGCGCCACGGCCCGGGTAAGCTCGAAGCGCCCCTCGGCGAGCCACCCCTTGATGATGGCGGCGATTTCCACCGCCAGCGGGTAGCTGGAGCGCGAGGCGGTGGGCACGTCCTTGCCTTTTACCTTAATCTTGCCGCTCTTGAGTTCGGCGTAGCTGACCTCGCCCAGCCTGTCCGGCTTGAGCTGGGGGAAGGCGTCGGAATAGTCGATGACTGGCGCCAGGATGTCGGCGTCGGTCACCGTGGTGTAGGCCAGTATCTCCTCGTCGAGAATGGGAATGGGCACGCCGATACCCACCGTCAGGCTGCACCCGTAGCCGACGACGCTCGTCCCCACCAGCCAGCGCGGGCTCATCTGCTTTAAGTCGCCGATGACGGCCAGCGTCCCGGCGCCCTCTTTGGGGATGCCTTTATCGGTGCGGGGCACGGCGGGATTGTGCTGGGTGCCCTGCCAGGCTACGTAGCCCACGCCGCCCCCCAGGAAGATGCGCGTGCCGATGCCGATGGTCTGGTAGTACGGGTCGTTGAAGAGCGGCGAAAGCTGCCCCGCCGACGAGTAGTTGGCGTTGCCCAGGCGCGGCTTGAGGATGCCCATGTAGGTATAGATGGTCTTCTCCGACGTGTTCACCGCCACGTTGTAGTTCTGGTAGGCGTTGCGCACGTTGAAGAGCACCGCCTCGTTGAGGTCTTTGATATTGAGCCAGGTCTCCAGCCGCTTGCGGGGGTAGCAGTCCGTCCCGTAGGCGGCGGCGACCAGCCGCACGTCCTTGCCGGCCACCAGCTCCTCGATGACGTGACCGCCGCCGTAGATGAATTCGCCGGGGTGGATGCGGTTGCGCGGGTCGTCGTCGGGGAGGGCATTGGCCCCCAGGAATAAATCGGCGGCGGCCAGGCCGGTATAGGCCGGGACGTCGTTAAGATAAGCGTGCCCGCCGCCCAGCTTGATACGCGGCCGGGTATGGCCGATGTTGAAATAGGCCCCGGAGGAGCACATGATGCCGAAGGTGCCGGTGGTGACCACATCCACCTCGCGGGCGGCCTGCTTGAGGCCTTTTTCACGGACGACGTCAATAATCTCCTCGGCGGTGAAGACCACCGCCTGTCCCTTTTTGATTTTCTGGTTGATTTCCTCGATTGTCTTGGCCACGGCGCGCTCCCTGTCTCCCGCGCTAAAGCGGGATTACATAACAGTCTAGCACGATACCACATCCTTGTACAACATCCCCCCGCCCCCCTCGTTGTTATCTTTTCCCACCCACCCGCCCCCGGTGAAGCCACGGCTTAGCCCGGAGGTTTACCACCCCTACCCCTATAAGCTATAATCAAAGTAGGGCCTTTTTCTCAATAAGGAGTCAACTTTGCTCAGAACCCATTCCTGCGGCGAGCTGCGTAAGGAGCATGCGGGCACCCGGGTGACCCTGGCCGGCTGGGTCAACCGCCGCCGTGACCACGGCGGCCTTATTTTTATCGACCTGCGCGACCGCGAGGGACTGGTGCAGGCGGTCTTCAACCCGGAGACGGCCGGCGACTGCCTGAAAACCGCCGAGGAGATGCGCAACGAGTACGTGGTCAAGCTCACCGGCGAGGTGGCGGCCCGCCCGGCGGGCACCGAGAACGCAAAGATGCCCACCGGCGAAATCGAGGTCATCGTGAGCGGGGCCGAGATACTCAACACCTCGCTGACGCCGCCCTTTTACATCAACGAGGAAGTCGAGGTGGATGAGAACCTGCGCCTCAAGTACCGCTACCTTGACCTGCGCCGCCCCCGCATGAAAGAGAACCTGATGCTGCGCCACCGCATCATCCGGTTTATGCGCGACTTTCTGGACGCCCGCGGCTTCGTGGAAGTGGAGACGCCCGTCCTCATCAAGAGCACCCCGGAGGGGGCGCGCGACTACCTGGTGCCCTCGCGCCTGCACCCCGGCGAGTTCTACGCCCTGCCGCAGTCGCCGCAGCAGCTCAAGCAGCTCCTCATGGTGGCCGGGCTGGAGAAGTACTACCAGATTGCCCGCTGCTTCCGCGACGAGGACAGCCGCGCCGACCGCCAGCCGGAGTTCACCCAGCTAGACATCGAAATGAGCTTTGTTGACGAGGAGGACGTCCTCGGCCTGCTGGAGGAGATGTTCGCCGCGATGATACCGGCCCTCAAGCCGGAGAAGCGCATGATGCTTCCCTTCCCCCGCCTGACCTACGCCGAGGCGATGCGCCGCTTCGGCACCGACAAGCCCGACCTGCGCTACGGGATGGAAATCCAGGACCTCTCCGGCGTCGCCAGCGGCACCGAATTCGCCGTTTTCAACCGGGCGCTGGAATCTGGCGGCTGCGTCAGGGGTATCGCCGTCCCCGGCTGCGCCGGCTACTCGCGCAAGCAGCTGGACGCCCTCAACGACATGGTACGGGAGATGGGCGGCGGCGGGGTGGTCACCATCGCGCTGACCGCCGGCCTGGAAGACCTCACCGCCGAGACGGTCAAGTCCAACGCCGCCAAGTTCCTGACGCTGGCGCAAATCAAGGCGCTGGCGCAAAAGCTGGAAGCCAGCCAGGGCGACCTGCTGCTGGTGGTGGCCGGTAATGATGACATGGTAAGCGAGGCCCTGGGCGGGCTGCGCCGCGAGATGGCCGGGCGGCTCAAACTGGCCGACCCCGACCTGCTCGCCTTCGCCTTCGTGGTGGACTTTCCGCTGTTCACCAAAGACGCCCGGACGGGGCGGCTGGACGCGGTGCACCACCCCTTCACCATGCCCCGCGTCGAGGACGTGCCGCTGCTGGATACGGCGCCGGAGAAGGTACTCTCCCAGGCCTACGATTTTATCTGCAACGGCAGCGAGCTTTCCAGCGGCAGCATCCGAATCCACACCGCCGCCATGCAGCGCCGCATCTTTAACCTGCTGGGCTACAGCGACGCCGAGGTCGAGGCGCGTTTCGGCCACCTGCTGGAGGCCTTTGACTACGGGGCGCCGCCCCACGGCGGCATCGCCCCCGGCATCGACCGCATCGTCGCGCTGCTGGCCGGCGAGGCGACCATCCGCGAGGTCATCGCCTTCCCCAAGACGCAGAGCGCCCAGGATTTGACCTTCGGCGCGCCGGCGCCGGTTACCGAGGAGCAGCTTAAAGAGCTGAATATCCGCCGGCGCGACGACTAGACCACCGGGAGGAAACTTGAAAGTAACCAGAGAGAAAATCGAGAACCGCCAGGCCTATCTCACCGTGGCCATGGAGCCCGCCGAGATGGAAGCGGCCAAGACCGACGCCTACAAGCGCCTGGCGCAGCGGGCCGATATCCCCGGCTTCCGCAAGGGCAAGGCCCCCCGGGCGGTGGTGGAGCGCCACCTGGGCAAAGACCGCCTCCTCGAAGAGGCCGTCGAGCACCTGCTCCCCCAGGCCTACGAGCAGGCCGTCAAGGAGGACGCCATCGAGCCGTACGCCCGCCCGGAGGTGGAGATAACCCAGAGCGACCCGCTGGTCTTCAAGGCGGTGGTGCCGCTGGAGCCTACCGTGGAGCTAGGGGATTATCAATCTATCCGCATGAAGCCGGATAAGGTTGACATAACCAAGGACAAGATAAACGGCGTCCTCGAGGAGCTGCGCCACCAGCACGCCACCTGGGAGCCGGTGGAGCGGGCGCTGGCCTATGATGATTTAGCCGTCATCGATATCGACGCCACCGCCGACGACAAGCCCCTCATCAAGCGCCTCGACGTGCAGTACCAGGCGCTCCAGGACGCCACCACGCCGGTGCCGGGCTTCGTGGAACAGATTATCGGCATGAAGAAGGACGAGGCAAAAGAATTCAACCTCACCTTCCCGGCGGAATACCCCTCCGGCCCCGACCTGGCCGGCAAGGAGGCCCATTTCAAGGTAAAGCTCACCGAGATTAAAGAAGAAAAGCTGCCGCCCCTGGACGATAACCTGGCGGTGCAGGTAGGGGCGGAGTTCACCACGCTGGAACGCCTCCGCGAGGAGGTGGTTAAGAGCCTCCAGGTGCGCGGCGAGGAAAACGCCCGCATGGACCTGGAGGAGCGGGTTATCAACGCCGTTATCGACCAGTCGCAAGTTGAATACCCGCCGGTGCTGGTGGCGATGGAGACCGAGCGCATCCTGAGCGAGCAGGAGCGGCGGCTCCAGCAGTCGGGGAAGGGGATGGACGACTATTTAAAGAGCCTCAACAAGACCGCCGAGCAGCTCCAGGAGGGCATCAAGCCGGTGGCCGCCAAGAACGTGGCCGCCTCGCTGGTGCTGAGCAAGGTGGCCGAGGCGGAGAAAATAGAGGTCAGCGACGAGGACGTCCTCAACGGCATCCGCAACATGGCCCGGGGCGTCGCCGAGGACAAGCGCGAGGACATGGTCAAAATGCTGGATACGCCGCAGACCCGCCAGTCGCTCACCTCGTCCCTCAAGACGCGCAAGACCATTGAGCGGCTCACCGAGATAGCCCGCGGCCCGGCCAGGAAAACCAAGCCAGCCACCGGGGGCAAGACCGCCAAGCCCAAGGCGGCCAAACCCCGTAAGACTACCAAGAAGGAGACCAAGGAGGAGGAGAAATGAATATAAATCCTACTAACGTCATACCGATGGTCATCGAGAGCGGCACCCGGGGCGAGCGCGCCTTTGATATCTACTCGCTCTTGCTCCGCGAGCGCATCGTCATGCTGGGCACGCCCATCAACGACCAGGTGGCCAACGTTATCATCGCCCAGCTGCTCTACCTGGAGCGCGAAGACCCGGACAAGGACATCTCGCTCTACATCCACTCGCCCGGCGGCGTCATCAGCGCCGGTCTGGCTATCTACGACACGATGCAGCTCATCCGCCCCGCCGTAAGCACCATCTGCGTGGGTCTGGCGGCCAGCATGGGCACGGTGCTCCTCTGCGCCGGCGCCAAGGGCAAGCGCTACGCCTTGCCCAACGCCACCATCCACATGCATCAAGCCATGGGCGGCGCCCAGGGGCAGGCCTCCGATATCGTCATCGCCGCCCGCGAGATAACGCGCCAGCAGGACACCATCAAGGACATCATCGTCAAGCATACCGGCCAGCCGCTGGACAAGGTCACCCACGATACCGACCGCGACTTCTACCTGAACCCGGTGCAGGCGGTGGAGTACGGCATCGTCGACGAGGTGCTCCACAAGCCCGCCGAGGATAAGGAAAAGAAAGAGAAGAAATAAGCCCGGTTTCTGCGGGGCTTAATCTCTAAGGGGTTCAAGGGGGACTCTCACCTCCCCCTTGCCCCCCCCGCCCGGAGATTTTTTATCCCACCCGGCCCGCCCGTTGGCATTCCGCCACTACTCACTGGTGTTTCCCCGTCCCGCCCCGGGAAAATCCTCCTTTAGTCCCCCTTTGCAAAGGGGGACAAACGTATGGGTTGCCGGCGGTGATTCTAAAGGAAAGTGGTATCGTCTCCCTTTCGTAAAGGGAGACGGAGAGGGATTTTGGTGGGGTAGGGGAAACTAAGAGATAAGCGGCGGATGCCGCGAGGGTGGCCAGGGTGGGAATAGATAACACCGATAGGGTGGGGCAAAGAGGTGTGAGGTAAGTTATTGCCTCCATTCTAAAGACAATTTAGCACTAAAGTACCACCCCGACCAAATTGTCATCGCCATACCCCTGTGCTAGAATTAAAACTGCTTTGAAAGAGGATACCAAATACCGGGTGGCCTTCAGCCGCATCCCCGGCATCGGGCGGGTGCGGCTGGGGCAGCTGGAAAAACACTTCGGCGGGCTGGCGGCGGCCTGGCGCGCCCCGGACGCGGAGCTGGCGCGGGCGGGGCTGGACGCCAGCACGCAGCGGGCCATCGGGCGCTACCGCGGCGAAATCTCGCCGGACGCCGAGATGGAACAGCTGGCGCGCCTCGACATTAAGGCGCTTACCCCTGACAACGACGCCTACCCGGCCCGGCTCAAGGAAATCTACGACTGCCCGCCGGTGCTTTATATGAAAGGCGAGCTCAAGCCGGATGACGACTGGTCCCTGGCCGTAGTCGGCACGCGGCGGGCCACCGCCTACGGGCGGCAGGTCACCGAGGAACTCGTCACCGACCTGGCGCGCCACCGCATCACCATTGTTAGCGGGCTGGCCCGGGGCATCGATACCGTCGCCCACCGGAGCGCCCTGGCGGCGGGCGGGCGCACCATCGCCGTCTTCGGCTGCGGGCTGGACATCATCTACCCGGCCGAGAACGCCAAGCTCGCCCGCGAAATTATGGCGCGCGGCGCCCTCCTCAGCGAGCAGCCCCCCGGCACGCGGCCCCGCCCGGAGAACTTCCCCCGCCGCAACCGCATCATGAGCGGGCTGAGCCGGGGCGTGCTGGTGACCGAGGCGCCCGAGGGCAGCGGGGCGCTCTTCACGGCCAACTACGCCGTGGAGCAGAACCGCGAGGTCTTCGCCGTGCCCGGCAGCATCCTGGCGGCGGGCAGCCGCATGACCAACAAGCTCATCCAGGAGGGGGCCAAGCTGGTGCGCGGCTGCGCCGATATTTTAGAGGAACTCAACCTGACGGCGGTGGCGCAGCAGATTGAGATGCGGGAGATACTGCCGCCGACGGAGACGGAGGCGCTCCTTATAAAGCAGTTGGGCGCCGAGCCGGTCCACATCGACGAGGTCTGCCGCGCCGCTAACCTGCCGGCGGCCACGGTCAGCGGGACGCTGGCGATGATGGAGCTTAAAGGGATGGTGCGGCAGGTGGAGGCGATGAGCTACGTGCTGGTACGCGAGATGCGCCCGGAATATAGAGTGAGAGTTGATTAGACAAGATGAGTAAGAAACTGGTTATCGTGGAATCCCCGGCCAAGGCCAGAACGCTGGGCAAGATACTGGGCCGGGGCTACAGCCTCAAGGCGTCGTTGGGGCACGTGCGCGACCTTCCCCGGGGCCAGATGGGGGTGGATATCGAAAACGGCTTTTCGCCCCGCTACGTGATACCTCGCGTCAAGACCAAGCTCGTCAACGAGCTCAAGCAGGCGGCCAAAGAGGCCAAGGAGATTTACCTGGCCACCGACCCCGACCGCGAGGGCGAGGCCATCGCCTGGCACCTGGCCGAGCTTATCCGCAGCGACGACAAACCCTACCACCGCGTCGTCTTCCGCGAGATTACCGAGGAGGCCGTCCGGAGCGCCTTCGCCAGCCCGCGCGATATCGACATGCAGCTGGTGGACGCCCAGCAGGCGCGCCGCGTCCTGGATAGACTGGTCGGCTATAAAATCTCGCCCCTGCTCTGGAGCAAGGTGCGCAAGCGCCTCTCCGCCGGGAGGGTGCAGTCGGTGGCGGTGAAAATCATCGCCGACCGCGAGCGCGAGATTACGGCCTTCAAGCCGGTGGAGTACTGGGTCATCGAGGCCGAGCTCCGTCAGCCGAAGGATAGGACCGTCTTCCGCGCCACGCTCGTCGGGCTCTGCGGCGGCGGCAAGCTGGAGATTCATAACGAAAAAGAGGCGGACAAGATTGAAGCGGCGCTGAAAGACGCCGCCTACGGCGTGCTCAACGTCGCCACCAAGAAGGCCGCCCGCCAGCCGGCGCCCCCCTTCACCACCAGCACCTTGCAGCAGGAGGCCTGGCGCAAGCTGAGATTTTCGGCCAAGCAAACCATGGCCGTCGCCCAGCAGCTCTACGAGGGCCTGCCCCTGGGCAGCGAGGGCAGCGTCGGCCTGATTACCTACATGCGCACCGACTCCACCCGCATCGCCGGGTCGGCCATCGCCGAGACGCGCCAGTTCATCGGCGAGAAGTACGGCCCTAAATACCTGCCGCCGCGCCCCCGCGCCTTCACCGCCCGCAGCCGCGGCGCCCAGGAGGCTCACGAGGCCATCCGCCCCACCCGCACCTACCGCGAGCCGGGCGCCGTCAGGAGTTTCCTCAATAACAACCAGTTCCGCCTCTACGACCTCATCTGGAAGCGGCTGGTGGCCAGCCAGATGGCGGCGGCCCTCTTCAATAACACCACCGTGGACATCGAGGCCAGCGACGGCGACGACTACCTGCTGCGCACGGCGGCCTCGGTCAATACCTTCCCCGGCTTTATGACCCTCTACAGCGAGGGCAAGGACGAGGAAGAAGACGAGGCCAAAAAGACCCTCCCCGAGCTTGCCAAAGACGATAAGCTGGATCTCATTGATGTCCACCCCGACCGGCGCTTCACCCAGCCGCCGCCCCGCTATACCGAGGCCACCCTGGTGAAGACCCTGGAGCAGAACGGCATCGGCCGCCCCTCCACCTACGCCCCCACCATCGCCACCATCCAGGATCGGGAGTACGTCGTCAAGAGCAAGGGCGTATTCCAGCCCACCGAGCTGGGTCTGGCCGTCAACGACCTGCTCGTTGAGCACTTTCCGGACATCATCAACGTCAAGTTTACCGCCGATATGGAAAACGAGCTGGACGACATCGCCAGCGCCGAGCGCGACTGGCCCGGCGTCATCGGCAAATTTTACGCCCCCTTCGACAGGGACTTGCAGAAGGCGCTGGCCACGGCGGAGCGGGTCAAGCTGGAGGACGAAAAGACCGGCGACGCCTGCCCCAAGTGCGGTAAGCCCCTCATCGTCAAGACGGGCCGCTTCGGCAAGTTCGTCGCCTGCTCCGGCTATCCGGAATGCCGCTACACGCAATCTTTCCAGGTGAAGACCGGCGTGAAATGCCCCCAGTGCGGCGGCGACCTGGTGCAGCGCATCTCCAAGAAGCGCCGGACCTTCTACGGCTGCGCCAACTATCCGGAGTGCACCTTCGCCACCAACTTAAAGCCCCTGCCCACCCCCTGCCCCAAGTGCGGCGGCCTGCTTACTCAGCGGGGGAAGCAGGCTATCTGTAATAAATGTGATTATAAAGGGAAGATACCGCAGGAAGAAAAAGAGGCGGAGAAAACTACGGGATAAGCCGTTGATGATGCAGGGCGGTTCACCCGCCGAAGCTTTAGCGTAGGCAGGCCGGGTGGGAATAGATAACATGGATGGGGCGGGGTGGTTATCATGGAAGATGATTGGGACAAATATATAAAGCTGTTTCTTGATTATCTTAAGGCGGAACGCAACGCGTCTCCGTACACCATGCGCAATTACCTGATATCACTCGGTGCGTTTGAGAGCTTCTGCAAAAAGGATAATACCTACACGCCTAAAAAGGTTGAAAAACCATTAGTACGCAGTTTTCTCAACCATCTCAATGAAACGGGAATTGCCCGTTCCAGCATCGCCCGTAATATGTCAGCGATACGCTCTTTCTTTAGGTATCTGCAGAGAGAAGAAATCGTGCCCAAGAACCCTGCAGCCAATATCACATCGCCCAAGCTAGACCGCCGTTTACCCTCCTTTCTTACCAGGGAAGAGGTCAAGCATATTGTAGAATCACCAGGTTTGCCCAAACAACCTAATAAGATGTCATATCCGGTATTACTACGCGATATTAGCTTGCTAGAATTACTTTACGCCTCCGGCCTGCGGGTAAGCGAGGTTGTCAGTATAGATTTGGAACAGATGAATCTTGACTATAATGAAATCCGGGTTAAAGGCAAAGGATCAAAAGAGAGAAACGTGTTGATTGGCGAGCCGGCAGCGCGAACCTTGAGGACTTATCTTAAAGAGGCCCGCCCGGTGCTTGCTGGAGATAAGAAGTCCCGGGCAGTTTTTATTACCAGCTACCAGGATGAAGACGGTATCCAGTCCGGCGAGCGTCTGACCGTGCGCCGGGTTCAGAAAATCATCAAGAAGTATTCTAGGGACATAGGTAAAAGGGTGCACCCGCATATCCTCCGCCACACCTTCGCCACCCACCTCCTCGACGGCGGCGCCGACCTCAAGGTGGTGCAGGAGCTTTTAGGCCACGCCGACCTGGCCTCGACGCAGATTTACACCCACGTCAGCCAGACTCGCGCCCGCCAGATTTACCTGGCCGCCCACCCCATGGCCAGGGGCAAGGGAGAAGAATAAATAATATGTCATTCCCGCTTTCACGGGAATGACCGGATATGGTAGATTTAGAAATATATTTCGCTCACAACAGGACTAACCGACATGACTCCCAAACAAAACGATAGACTCATCCGACTGCGCGCCCGCTTCGCCGCAAGTGAAATTGACGCCATGCTCGTCTCGCGGGCGGAGAACCGGCGCTACCTCTCCGGCTTTCACGGCTCGGCGGGTTTCCTGCTGATAACGGCGGCCAAGGCGGTGCTGGCCACCGATTTCCGCTATACCGAGCAGGCGCTGGCCCAGGCGCCGGACTTTGAAATTCTGCGCATCGCCAATAACCTGGCCGACTGGTTCCCCGGTCTGGTGGCCGACCTGGGCGTAAAGAGCCTGGGTTTCGAGGAGGATGACGTCACCTACCACTGCTACCGCCAGCTGACCGACACCCTGGGAAAGAAATCCTCCGCCGCCCGCCTGATTCCCCTGGACGGCCTGGTGGAGCAGTTACGTCTGGTAAAAGAGCCGGGGGAAATCGAGCTTATCGCCCGCGCCGCCGCCATTACCGATACGGCTTACGAGGCCGTCGAGAGCGCCATCCGGCCCGGCGTCTCGGAGCTTGCGATAGCCTGGGAGATGGAGAAGGCCCTCCGCGAGAACGGCAGCCAGGCGCTGCCCTTCGAGATTATCGTCGCCTCCGGCCCCAACGCGGCTCTGCCCCACGCCCGCCCCTCCGGGCGCATTATCGAAGCGGGCGAGCCGGTCGTCGTCGACATGGGCGCCTGCTACGAGGGCTACGCCGCCGACCTCAGCCGCACCGTCTGCGCCGGTAATCCGGACGCTACTTACAAAAAGGTCTACCAGACCGTCCTTGACGCCCAGACGGCGGCCGTGGCTATAATAGCGGAGGGGGTCACCGGCCACCGCGCCGACGCCGCCGCCCGCAACGTTATCACCAGGGCCGGCTACGGCGAGGAGTTCGGGCACTCCCTGGGGCACGGCGTCGGGCTGGCCGCCCACGAGCTGCCCCGTCTCAGCCCCGGCGCGGAGGAGCCGCTCGGCAACGGCATGGTCTTCACCGTGGAGCCGGGCATTTACATCTCCGGGTGGGGCGGCGTGCGCATCGAAGACCTGATGACGATGGAAAACGGGAGGGTCAAACCCCTCTCGCAGGCGAGAAAGGCGAGCTATGATTAACGCGACCGAACTGAGAAAGGGAGTTATCATTGAGTTCGAAGGCAAGCTCTACCAGGTCATCGATCACCAGCACGTCAAGATGAAGCGGACGGCGCTGGCCAAGGTAAAGATGCGCGACATCACCGGCGGCCATACCATCGAGCGGTCTTTCCAGTCGGACGAGCGGCTGGTGCGGGCGCGCCTGGACGAGCGGCCGATGCAGTACCTCTACCACGACGGCGGGCTTTACTACTTCATGGACCAGGAGAGCTTCGAGCAGACGCCGCTGGCCGCCGAGCAGCTCGGCGACGGGGTGAATTATCTCAAGGAGGGCGTCACCATCGTCGAGGTGGCCAGCTACAAGGGCGACATCGTTGGCGTGACGCTGCCCATCACCGTCGAGCTGGCCGTCACCGATACCGATCCCGGCTTCAAGGGCGATACCGCCACCGGCGGCAGCAAGCCGGCCACGCTGGAGACGGGACTCTCCGTCCAGGTGCCCCTCTTCGTCAACGAGGGCGACATCATCAAGGTGGATACCCGCAGCGGCACCTACATCGAGAGGAGCGGCTAGCCCGTGCTCAAGGCCGACCTGCATATCCACAGCGAGTATTCCCTGGACTGCACCACGCCCCTGGAGCGCATCGTCGAGCGCTGCCGGGCGCTGGGGATAAACTGCATCGCCATCGCCGACCACGGCACCGCCGAAGGAGCGCTCAAGATGGCCAGAATCGCCCCCTTCCGCGTCATCGTCGCCGAGGAAATCCTGACCACCCAGGGTGAAATCATGGGCATGTTCCTCAAGGAGACCATTCCCAGCGGGCTCACCCCCGACGAGACGGTCAAGCGCATCAAGGCCCAGGGCGCTCTGGTGAACATCCCCCACCCCTTCGAGACGATGCGCGGCTCCGCCCTCAAAGACTGGTGCATCGAGGAAATCGCCAAATACATCGACCTCATGGAGGTCTTAAACTCGCGCAGCCCCTTCCCGGCCAACACCGAGCGGGCCAAGGCCTTCGCCGCCAAGCACGGCATCCCCGGCAGCGCCGGGTCGGACGCCCACTCCGTCCGCGAAATCGGCAACGCCTACGTGGAGATGCTGGAGTTTAACACCCCGCAGGAGTTCCTCCAGGCCCTGGCGCGGGGGCGCATCGGCGGGAGGCGCTCCAGCCCCCTGGTGCACTTCTACTCCACCTGGGCCAGATTACGGGGCAAGCTCTTCCCGCGGAGGCGGGCTTGAGCCGCTACCGCATCGGCTGGTTCGCCACCGGCCGGGGCACCGGCTCGCGGGCGCTGCTGCGGGCCGCCTGGGAAGCCATTGCCTCCGGCCGGCTCGACGCCGAGATAAATTTCGTCTTCTGCAACCGCGGGCGCGGCGAGACCGAGGCCACCGACGGCTTTCTGGATATGGTCGAGGGCTACGGCCTGCCGCTTATCACCTGTTCTTACCGGGACTACCGTAAACAGGTAGGCGCGCCACGCCCCGACCCCGCTGCCCCGATGCCCCAATGGCGCATCGACTACGACCGCGAGGTAATGAAGCGCCTTAAGGGATACCACCCCGATTTGTGCCTGCTGGCGGGCTACATGCTGATTAACGGCCCGGAGCTTTCCTATAAGTACGACTTCCTCAACCTGCACCCCGCCGCCCCGGACGGGCCCGCCGGCACCTGGCAGCAGGTCATCTGGAAACTCATCGAGAGCGGCGCCGCTACCCAGGGGGTGAAGCTGCACGTGGCCATCCCGGAGCTGGACGTGGGCCCCACGGCCGCTTACTGCCTCTTTCCCATCCGCGGCAAGCCTTTTGATAAGCTCTGGGAGGAAATTGAGGGTAAGTCCGTGGCCGAAGTTAAGGAAACACAGGGCGAGGATAACGCCCTCTTTAAGGAAATCCGCCGCCACGGCGCGGCGCGGGAACTGCCGCTGGTGGTGGCCACGCTGCGGGCCTTCAGCCAGGGGCGGGTGAAAATCACGCCCGATAAAAAAGTGGCCGATTCTTCGGGTAAGCTTATCGGGGGGTATGACCTCACCGCCGAGATTGATGAAGCTGTCAAAGGCGAGCTGGGCTAGCTGTAATTTTTAGTTTTCTTTAAGACGGGGTAGATTCTTTACCTCACCCCCTGTATCCCCCTCTCCAAACTCAGTATCAGGAAAAACCATTTGTTCTTTGTTTGGAGAGGGGGAATTTTCATTAAGAGGGGCTAGCGCCCCTCTTCGCGGGCTACTCCCTGTAGTTAAATCCTTCTCACTCTCCCTTTACGAAAGGGAGACGATAGCCTTGTTCTTAAGGATTACCACCGGCAACCCGTTGGTTTGTCCCCCTTTGTAAAGGGGGATTAAAGGAGGATTTCAGAGGGGTAAAGGGGTGGCATCTCCGAGCTAAGCGGCGGATGCCGCGAGGGCGGCCAGGGTGGGAATAGATATCTAAGTGGGTGGCGGAGAGGGTGGGATTCGAACCCACGGTAGCCAAAGGCTACACACGCTCTCCAGGCGTGCCTGATAGACCACTCCAGCACCTCTCCGCGCTCTTATTGTAGCAGATTACGATAGCGGTTGAGTAGATTGGTGGCGGAGAGGGTGGGATTCGAACCCACGCTACGCTTGCACGTAGACCGCTTTTCGAGAGCGGCACCATAAACCACTCGGACACCTCTCCGCGGCTACTAAATTTTAACGGAAAAGGGGGCGGAGAGCAAGGGTGGGCTTGCCGTTACGTCATCCGGTACAGGCGGTGCAGGTAAGCCTTAAAGCCGTGTTTCTTCCAGAAAGGGTAGCCTACTTGATTTGCCGCGGCCACATCCAGCTCAATCATGTCGATGTCCCGGGTCTTGAACCAGTCGAGTATCGCCGCCATCAGGTTGGAGCCGACGCCGCGGCGGCGGTAGTCGGCCCTGACCGCCATTTCGTCGATGAATCCGTATTTTTCTCTTTTAAAGGCCGGAGATGAGTTTTTCACCTGGGCAATGGCGTGGCCGATGACCTGGCCTCCCTCTAGGGCGACCAGGACGAGGTTATTCTCGCCGGCCATGATTTCTCTGAGGTGCTCCCCGAAACCCTCGCGGACGTTGGTCACCATGGGGTAGCGCGGGTCGATATTCTCATGAAAGCGGGCGAACTCTTCCCAGCAGTCGATAATGCCGGGGACGTGAGAGTCCTCCGCCGGGACTATCTCCATCCCGCTACCCCGTCTCGCCGATGAAATTGACCGTGGCTGGCTTCTGCACCTTGAGGTCTTCCTCGAAGTAGGCGTCGCGGGTGCCGCCCTCGCCGACGAGCATGATTTCCAGCTGGATAATGGGCCTATCCACGCGGGTAATCTCCAGCGGGCAGTGGGGGAAGCCCTCCGGCAGGTAGACGATGGTGGGGCTGGTGAAGACGTGCTTTTCCATCTCCTCGCCCAGGTAGATGACCACCTCCGCCCCGAAATCCTCCGGGTCGTTGGGGTTGCCGCCGTACCAGCAGAGCAGCTCGTGGAAGTTGTGGGTGTGGCAGGGGTTATCCGAGACGAACGGCCTGGTGACGAACTGGAGGCCCATCGACATATTAAAGCCGAGCTGGTCGTGGCGCGCCATCAGCCCGTCGAAGACGACCCGGCCGTCGTCGCCGGCGCATACCTGGATGTGGGGCGGGTGGGTCACGTATTTATCGTATTTCTTCGCCATGGGGGGCCTCCTGTAAGGTATTTTGCTAACGGGGCGCTAACGGGAGAATTCTAGTCTATCGGTTTCGCCGCTGTCAACGCGGCGCGGCGCCCGTCCGGCTACCCGTCCGGCGCTGAGTCGTCGGCGGGAGCCTCGGCCTGCTCGCGCTCGCGGAGCCAGCGCTTGAGCTCGTCGAGGGCGGGCGGGGCCACGTAGAATAGCTGGATATCCGGCGGGAAGTTAACCTGGTGTCCCTCCCGCATCAGCAGCAGGCCGATTTCGTCGGCCCCGAGCGTTTTGTCTATCCGGGCGGCCAGGTGCTCCGTCCGCTTCCGGGCGGCCTCCTGGTAGGCCTCGTAGACTTTGGTGACGACCCTGGGGTTCTGCAGGCCGATGAGGAGGCAGCGGCTCCAGTCCATGAACTCGCTGAGGATGTCGGCGTCCTCCAGCGCCTCCAGCTGCGCCTTTTGCTGGCGGCAGGCCTGGACGAGATTGTGGCTGGCCTCGTTCAGCCCGGCGACGGTCTTATCTCCCTCGTCCCCGGCGACGGCCACCAGCTCGTGGTAGACGCGCTTGACCTCCCCCAGCTTGGCGGCCAGGTCGCTAATCTGGCCGTTTACCTGCTGCCAGTACCTGGCGAAGATGGCCAGGTATTCTTCCGGCGCGTCCTCGGTGCGGTAGATCAGGGGGACGAAAAGGAGCTTGCGCCCCTTTTTAAAGTCCGCCGCCGGCGGTTTTTCTATCTTTCCCAGTTCCTCGGGCATGGTTCCTCCACCGTCCTTTCCCGGAAAGGCGTTTCGGGCCGGGCTGAGCTAGTGTATCTTGCGGGCGCAGCCGCGGCAGACGATGACCACCGGCGAGAAGCGGTTAAGACGGGTCATCTCTTCCAGGGGCCTTTCCTGCTGGCACCACTGGCACCGGAAGGTAATGCTGTCGGTCGGGGTCTTTTTAGCGGCTGTCTTCGCCCTAGTCTTGGGCTTGGGCTTGGCTTCGGTCATGGTATCTCCTCGCTTTATAGTGTCAGCGGCGCGCGCTTGTCCGGCGTTACCACCGCGCCGTCGATTTTCTCGTTTGGGGCGATACGGCCGCCGGAGCTGACGATGCAGTTATGCAGCCGGGCCCCTTCGGCCACGGTGACGCCGTCCCAGAGGATGGCGTTTTCCAGCCGGGCGTTCTGGCCGATGCGGCTGCCGGCGCCGATGACGACCGGCGCTTTGAGCGCCGCCGACGGGTGCACGACGACGTCCTCGCCGCGGATGATGCCGTCGCTATCTATGTCCCCCAGCAGCGGGCTGCGGGTGCGGCCCGCCATCAGGTCAGCGTTGAGGGCGAAGTACTTGGCCGGGGTGCCCATGTCCAGCCAGTAGCCCCGGAAGGGATAGCCGTAGACGGGGCGGCCCATCTCCAACAGGGCGGGGAAAAGCCCCCGCTCGAACATATAGTGCCCCTCCGGGATGTAGCCGAGCACCTCCGGCTCCAGGATGTAAGTACCGGCGTTTATCCAGTGAGTGGTGGCCTCCTCGCGGGGCGGCTTCTCGATGAAGGCCCGGACGCGGTTATCATCGTCCGTCTCCACCACGCCGAAGGCGCTGGGGTCTTCCACCCAGGTCAGCGAGATGCTGGCGGCGGCCTGGCGGGCGCGGTGGGTGGCCAGCATATCGGCCAGGTCGAGGTCGGTGAAGACATCACCGTTGAGGACGAAGAAGGTGCTCCCCAGGTGCGCCTCGGCGTTCTTGACCGCCCCGGCGGTGCCCCGCGGCGGCTCCTCCAGGCAGTAGGAAAGCCGCACGCCGAAGTCGCCCCCGTCGCCGAAATAGCCCCGGATGGCGTCGGGGAGGTAGCTCAACGTGAGGATAATGTCCTCGATGCCGAAGTGCCGCAGGCAGGCGATGGTGTGCTCCAGGAAGGGCCGGTTGAGCACCGGCACCATCGGCTTGGGACGCCCGTCGGTGAGCGGCTGGAGCCGCGTCCCCGGGCCGCCTACCAGAATCACCGCCGCCAGCTTTTGCAAAAGTGCCTCCCTTTCACGCCGTTATCAGGTTTCGGGACTTGCTTCCGGATTGATTATAGCATCAGTTCAGGCCAGGACGAAACTGAGGTAGGTGCTGGCCAGAAAGAGGACGATAAGGCTTAAGTTGCACCAGTTGAGGCGCAGGAACCGCCGCGGCCGGAGATGCAGCCCCACCAGAAAGACGATGGTCATCAGGGCGACGGCCCCCGCCGTGACGGCGTTGCCCTCGGAGACCTCCGCCAGGATAGGGCCGCGGGTGTAAATCAGGTCGATGACGGGGATTATCGTCAGGTTGAAGAGGTTAGAGCCGATGAGGTTGGCCACGGCCATATCGGTAGCCCCGATGCGCATGGCCGTGAAGGAAACGGTTATCTCTGGCAGGGTGGTGGTGAAGGCCAGAAAGAGGCTCCCCACGAAGCTCTGCCCCCAGCCGGTGGCCGCCGCCAGGTCGTTGCCGATGGTGGCCAGCCAGATGCCGGCGCCGATGATGAACGCCGCCGAGATGGCAAAATAGATGTAGACCCGCCGCATGGGCGTGTCTTCCGGGTAGAGGCTGATTGCCTCTTCTTTCGGCTGCTTCTTATCGAACTTGAAGATACGCCAGACCGCCACCACGTAAAAGACGATGATGATGGGGGTGTACCAGCCTATCCAGCCCAGCGCCATCGCCGAGAAGTGGGTGCTGATGAAGATGAAAAGGCCCACCAGCACCACCAGCCCCAGGCTGAACCAGGCGGTGGGCCGGTGCGCCGGGCTGGCCTGCGAGATGATGGAGCCGTTACGGTGGGCGATGTCCAGCGCCGCCAGGTTGAAGAGATTGAAGGCGTTGGCCCCGATGAGGTCGCCCACGGTGAGATTGGGGGCGCTGATCAAAGTGACGGAGCTGATGCCGGTAAAAAGCTCGGGGAGGGAGGTGATGATGGAGATGGCGATGACACCCATCCACACCTGGCCGATGCCGGTGCGGTCGGCGATGATATCCCCGTACCTGGCGACGTTGCGTCCGGCAACCAGAATGACCAGTATGCAGACGACCAGCTTCAGCCAGACCAGATACGCATCCATCATACCGTTACCCATACTTTAAGATGGCGGCCCGGTAATGTCAATATTTGCGGGCGGCGTGCCATACCTGATACAATAGATTGCCGGTTCGTGGTCCGGGCCGGCGTGCTTTGACTATGGAACTGAGCCAAATTCTGGCCATCATCATCTTCGCCGTAATGCTCGGCGTTATCATCAGCGATAAAATCCCCCGCTATATCCCGGCGCTCATCGGCGGCGCGCTGATGATATTCGTCGTCTTCCTGGGGGTGATGCGGAGCGCCGACTCGGTCTGGCACGTCCTCAACCTGGCCCAGCTGGGCGAGGCCGTCTTCTGGTTCCCCGGCAGCCAGCACGTGGAGTCCTACGGCGTCAACTGGCAGACCATCATCTTCATCGGCGGGATGATGATAATGGTGGCCGGCATGGAGCGGGTGGGCTTTTTCCGCTGGATTTGCCTCTTCGCGGCGCGCCTGGTGGGCTGCCGGGTCATTCCGCTGCTGATTGCCTTCATGCTCATCTCCGGCTTTCTCTCCATGTTCATCGATTCCATCACGGTGCTCCTCTTCCTGAGCATGGTGACCATCGAGCTGGCGCGGCTGCTCAAGTTCGACCCGGTGCCGGTCATCGTCGCCGAGATATTCGCCGCCAATACCGGCGGCGCCGCTACCATGAGCGGCGACCCCCCCAATATCATCATCGGCACCGCGCTGGGCTATAATTTCTTCGATTTCGCCGCCAATACCGGCGTCATCGCCTGGGCAGGTATGGTCTTTATCATCGGCTATTTCTACTTCATCTTCCGCCGCAGCCTCAAGCAGGATACAACCCCCGCCGAAATCATGCAGGTCTGCCCGGTGCCCTCCGCCGCCATCACCAACCGCCGCCTCTTCTACATCGTCAGCGGCCTCTTTTTGGTCATCGTCGTCCTCATCGTCACCCACGCCGAGTCGGGCCTCTCGGTGGCCAGCATCGGCGTCATCGCCGCCATCCTGACGCTGCTGGTGGATTTAAAGAGCGCCAGGGAGGTCTTCAGGGGCGTCAACTGGCAAACACTGGTCTTTTTCCTGGGGCTTTTCGTGGCCGTGGGCGGGCTGGAGGAGACCGGCATCCTGGAGATGATTGCCAAATTCATCGGCGACGCCTCCGGCGGCAACATCACCGTGGCCATACCCTTTATCCTGTGGATATCGGCCTTCGCCTCGGCGGTGGTGGATAATATCCCCTTCGCCGCCACTATGGTGCCCGTCATTAAAGATTTAGCCCTGGTCGGCGGGATGAGCCTGCCGACGCTCGCCTGGACGCTGGCCCTGGGCACCGACCTCGGCGGCAACGCCACCCCCATCGGCGCCTCCGCCAACGTGGTGGGCACCTCAATTTCCGCCAAGGAGGGCTATCCCATCAGCTGGGGGCGGTTCATCAAGTTAGCCCTGCCGCCGATGATCATCGTGGTGGCCATTTCCCACCTCCTCCTCGTCCTGCGCTACGCCTAAACCGCGTTAAAACTCCCCGGCAGGTTGTCAGATACGGAGATTTTATAGTAAAATTTAATGATTGCCCCTGTAGCTCAGGTGGATAGAGCACCGGCCTCCGGAGCCGGGCGCGAGCGTTCAAGTCGCTCCAGGGGCGTTTTTAGTTACGGAGACAAAGATGACGAAAGCAAAAAGCCTTATAGAAATCCGCTGGCACGGGCGGGGCGGCCAGGGGGCGGTTACCTCGGCGGAGATTCTGGCCCAGGGGGCCATCGGCGAGGGCAAGTTCGCCCAGGCCTTCCCCTCTTTCGGGCCGGAGCGCCGCGGGGCGCCGGTGCAGGCCTTTAACCGCGTGGACAGCGCTTCTCCGGTGCGCATCCGGGCCGATGTCACCGACCCGGACGTCGTCGTCGTCCTCGACCCCTCGCTGCTCGATAAGGTCAACGTTACCTCCGGGCTGAAGCGGGACGGGCTGGTGGTCATCAACACCCGCAAGACGGCGGCTGAAATCAAGAGCGAGTTCGGCATCAAGCACCCGGTGGCCACCGTCAACGCCGCCAAGATCGCCCGCGAGAAGCTGGGCGTGCCCATCGTCAACACCACCATGCTCGGCGCCGTCATCAAGGCCACCGGGATTATCGACAGAAAATCCGCTTACGCCCCGCTGGAAAAGCGTTTCGGCCGGCTGGGCGAGCGCAATATCAACGCCATGGAAACGGCCTACGCCGAAGTTGCGATTGAGGAGCGATAAATGGCCAAGTCCGATAACGAGCTTACCTGGAAAGACCTGGAGATTGGCGGCATCGTCGTCGCCCCGGGCAGCGCCAGCCAGTACGAGAGCGGCACCTGGCGCTCGCAGCGGCCCACCTACGACTTTAAGAAATGCATCAAGTGCGGCATCTGCGCCCTTTTCTGCCCCGAAGGCTGCATCGGCCCCAACGAGGAGGGCCATTTTGAGGCCAACCTCTTTTACTGCAAGGGCTGCGGCATCTGCGCCCGCGAGTGCTGGCCCAGGGTGATAACGATGGTCGAGGAGGTGGAATAATGACGACGCGAGTAGGCATTGAGGTCTCCATCGCCCTGGCCGACGCCGTCAAGCTGGCCAACCCCGACGTCGTCGCCGCCTACCCCATTACCCCCCAGACCCATATCGTCGAGCACCTGGCCGACCTGGTGGCCAACGGCGAGCTCGATGCCGAGTACATCCCGGTGGAGTCCGAGCACTCGGCGATGAGCGCCTGCCTGGGCTCGGCGGCCGCCGGGGCGCGCACCTTTACCGCCACCGCCAGCCAGGGGCTGGCCCTGATGAACGAGGTGGTCTACGTCGCCCCGGCCATGCGGCTGCCCATCGTCATGGCCGTGGCCAACCGCGCCCTCTCCTCGCCGCTGAGCATCTGGTGCGACCACTCCGACATGATGTCCGTCCGGGACACCGGCTGGGTACAGATAATCTCCGAGAACGGCCAGCAGGCCGTGGACAACACCATCTGCGCCTTCCGCATCGCCGAAGACCGGCGCGTGCTGCTGCCGGTGATGGTGCACCTCGACGGCTTCAGCCTGACCCACGTTATCGAGCCGATTACCTTCCCCGCGCAGGAAGAGGTGGACAAATTCCTGCCCCGCAACAATTTCCCCCTGCCCCTCGACCCCGACAATCCGGTGGCCATGGGCGACTTCGCCCCGCCGTTTATCTTCACCGAGATGAAATGGGCGCAGGAGATGGCCCTCCGCGATTCCAAAAAGGTCGTTCTGGAGGTCTGGGACGAGTTCGCCAGGACCTTCGGGCGGGCCTACCACCCGGTGGAGAAGTACCACAGCGACGGGGCCAAAGTAGTCCTGATGACCATGGGCAGCGTCGGCGAGACGGCCTCCGTCGCCATTGACGAGATGCGCGCCGAAGGCCAGAACGTCGGCCAGGTAAGGCTGCGCCTCTGGCGGCCCTTCCCCTTTGAAGAATTGCGCCAGGCGCTGGCGGGCGCCGAGGTAATCATCGTCCTCGACCGCGCCATCTCCTTCGGCGGCCCCGGCGGGCCGCTGGCCTCCGAGGTCAAGGCCGCCCTCTACGACCAGCCCGATAAGCCCAAGATTGTCAGCTTCGTGGGGGCGCTCGGCGGGCGGGATATTACCGTCAGCGGCTTTAAGGAGATAATCAACCAGGGCATCGAGATTGCCCGCACCGGCAGCGCCCGCGAATACGAGATATACGGGGTGAGGGAATAATGGAAAAATACGCCGTTTACGTACCCAGGCTGATACCCAAGAAAGAGAATCTCGCCCCGGGGCACCGCGCCTGCATCGGCTGCGGCGAGGCCCTGGCGCTGCGGCAGGCGTTCAAGGCCATCGGCAATAACGTTATCGTCGTCAACGCCACCGGCTGCATGGAAATTTTCACCTCGCAGCTGCCGCTCACTTCCTGGCGGCTCCCCTGGATACATACCCTGTTCGAGAACGCCGCGGCGGTGGCCTCCGGCATCGAGGCGGGCTACAAGGCAATGCGGCGCAAGGGCGTGCCGTTGCCGGAGAACACCAAGGTGGTCGCCATCGGCGGCGACGGCGCCACCAGCGATATCGGCCTGCAGGCTATTTCCGGGGCGCTGGAGCGGGGGCACGATTTTACCTATATCTGCTTCGATAACGAGGCCTACATGAACACCGGCATCCAGCGCTCGTCGGCCACGCCCTTCGGGGCGGTTACCACCACCTCGCCGGCCGGGAAAAAGAGCTTCGGCCAGTTCAGCTGGAAGAAGAACATGCCGGAGATTGCCGCCGCCCACAACATCCCCTACGTGGCCACCGCCACCCACGGCTACCCCTTCGACCTGATGGCCAAGGTCAAGCGGGCGGTCAACACGCCCGGGCCGACTTACGTCCATATCCTCGCGGTCTGCCCCACCGGCTGGCGCAGCGCCACCGATACCGTCAACCGCCAGTCGCGCCTGGCCGTGGAGACCGGGATCTTCCCCCTCTACGAGGTAATCGACGGTGAATATAAGATGAGCCTGGATTTGCCCCGGCTGCGGCCGGTACAGGACTACCTCAAGGGGCAGGGGCGGTTCCGCCACCTCAGCGACGACCTCATCGCCCAGATACAGCGGCGGGTGAAACTGGAATATAAAAAGCTAACGGAGAAGGCGAAAGATGGCACCGGAAGAGCAAAAAGCAAAGGTTAATCAGGTACTCAAGAAGCATCAGCGCGATAAGGCCCGGCTGGTGGACATCCTCCAGGATATCCAGGCGGCCATCGGCTACCTGCCCCAGAAGGCGCTGGAAGAGGCCAGCCGGGGGCTGGACGTGCCGCTGAGCCGCGTCTATAGCGTGGCCACCTTCTTCAAGGCCTTCAGCCTGACGCCGCGGGGGCGATACCTCATCAACGTCTGCATGGGGACGGCCTGCCACGTGCGCGGCGCCGACAAGGTGCTGGAGAGCATCGAGAAGGAGCTCAGAATCAAGACCGGCCAGACCACCAAAGACTTACGCTTCACCCTGGAGACGGTCAACTGCGTGGGCGCCTGCGCCCTGGGGCCGATGGTCATCGTCGGCGAAGATTATCACGGCGAGATGACGCCGGAGGGCGTTACCGCCGTGCTCAAGGAATATAACTAAGAGCGGAGGGAGTCACTAGTGACGAAACTGAAATCCGCAGGTGAACTGGAGACCCTGAGAAAGCAAATAACCGGGAAGCGCGACCCCAACAAGGCCGTCGTCACCGTCTGCAACGGGACGGGCTGCCACGCCCACGGCTGCCTGGCCGTTACCGCCGCCTTTCGGGACGAAATCGCCAAAAAGAAGCTGACCGCCAAAGTGGACGTGCGCGCCACCGGCTGCCACGGCTTCTGCGAGCGGGGGCCGCTGGTGGTCATCCAGCCGCAGGGCATCTTCTACCAGCGCGTCCGCGTCAAGGACGTGCCGGAAATCCTCAGCGAGACAGTCGCCAGGGGCAACCCCGTCGAGCGGCTGCTCTATACGGACAGGGCCTCCGGCCGGAAGATTACCCAGGAGCACGACGTCCCCTTCTACAAGCTCCAGAAGCGCCTCGTCTTCGGCAATAACGGCGCTATTGACCCCACCTCCATCGAGGACTACATCGCCGTCGGCGGCTACGCCGCCCTGGCCAAGGCCCTCGGCATGAAGCCGGAGGCCATCATCGCCGAGGTCAAGAAGGCCGGCCTGCGCGGGCGCGGCGGCGGCGGTTTCCCCACCGCCGACAAGTGGCGGAGCACCCGCGACGCCGCGGGCGACATCAAATACGTCATCTGCAACGCCGACGAGGGCGACCCCGGCGCCTACATGGACAGGAGCCTGGCCGAGGGCAACCCCCACAGCTTTCTGGAGGGGATGATTATCGGGGCCTACGCCATCGGCGCCCACGAGGGCTACGTCTACATCCGCAACGAGTACCCCTTGGCGGTGCGCCACGTGGCCGCCGCCATCGAGGCCGCCGAGAAGCTGGGGCTGCTGGGCCAGAATATTTTAGGCTCCGGCTTCGATTTCAGCATCCGCATCCAGCGCGGCGGCGGCGCCTTTATCTGCGGCGAGTCCACCGCCCTGATGGCCTCGCTGGAGGGCAAGGTCGGCGAGCCGCGCGCCAAGTACATCCACACCTCGGAGCAGGGACTCTGGGGGCGGCCGACCAACCTCAACAATGTGGAGACCTGGGCCAACGTGCCCATCATTATCAATAACGGCGCCGACTGGTACGCCAAAATCGGTACCGCGGGCAGCAAGGGCACCAAGATATTCTCGCTGGTGGGCAACATCGTCAATACCGGCCTGGTCGAGGTGCCCATGGGCATCACCCTGCGCGAAATCATCTTCGACCTGGGCGGGGGCATCCCCAAGGGGCGCGCCTTCAAGGCCGTCCAGACGGGCGGGCCCTCCGGCGGCGTCATCCCCGAGAGCCTGCTCGACCTGACGGTAGACTTCGACGAGCTGACCAAGGCCGGCTCGATGATGGGCTCCGGCGGCATGATTGTCATGGACGACAAGGCCTGCATGGTGGACGTCGCCAAGTACTTCGTCACCTTCCTGGAGGGCGAGTCCTGCGGCAAGTGCCTGCCCTGCCGCGAGGGACTCCAGCAGATGAAGGCCATCCTCACCCGCATTACCGAAGGCAAGGGCAAGCCCGGCGACCTGGCGCTGCTGGAGGAGCTGGCCGCCACGCTGCAGGCCGCCTCGCTCTGCGCCCTGGGCCAGCAGGCCCCCAACCCGGTCCTGAGCACACTGCGCCACTTCCGCGCCGAGTACGAGGCGCACATCAAGAATAAAAAGTGCCCCGCCGGCGTCTGCAAGCTGGGGGCGGCCAAAAAGAAGTAAGGATGCGATGCCAATGGTAAAACTGACGATAAACGGACGCCAAATCCAGGCCGAGGCGGGCACCCCCGTGCTGGCCGCCGCCCGGGCGCACAACATCTATATCCCCACCCTCTGCGAGAACGAGGCCGTCGCCCCTTACGGCGCCTGCCGGCTCTGCCTGGTGGAAATCAGGACGGCCAAGGGCCGCGAGCGGCTGGTGACCTCCTGCATTTACCAGGTGGAAGAAGGGCTGACCGTAACCACCGATACCGAGCGCATCCGGGCCATCCGCAAGGTGCTCCTGGAGCTATTGCTGGCGCGCTGCCCCGAGTCCGAAGTTATCCGCGATATGGCCGCCGCTGCCGGCGTCACCAAAACGCGCTTCGAGGAGCAGAAAGGCAATAACAAGTGCATCCTCTGCGCCAACTGCGTGCGTACCTGCGAGGAGGTGGTCGGGGTGGCCGCCATCTCGCTGGCCCGACGCGGCGTGGAGAGGGAGATGACCACGCCCTTCAACGAAGACTTCTCGGCGGCCTGCATCGGCTGCGGCTCGTGCGCCTATAGCTGCCCCACCGGCGCCATCACCCTCACCGACAAGGGCGGCGTGAGGACGATTAGCTGGCCGCACAACCGGATGAAGTTCGCCCTCAAGAAGTGCTCCGTCTGCGGCAACTACTGGGCGCCCCAGAAGCAGATTGAGTACATCGCCGAGCTGTCCGGTACGCCGCTTTCCGATTACGATAATTGCCCCGACTGCCGCGAGTAGATTATCTTTAGTAGGATTTCCTGAGAGGGGCTTAACGCCCCTCTTTTCTTTTACCCCCTAACCCCCACTCCGCAGAGTTTTTCTTTCCCACCCGGCCCGCCCTGTGGCATCCTGCCACCACTCGCTGGGGGTTTCCCCACCCCGCTCCGGTGAAAATCCTCCTTAATCCCCCTTTATGAAAGGGGGACAATAGTTCTGGCACGATGGGTCGTCTCCCTTTGTAAAAGGGAGAGTGAGAAGGATTTTGGAGTGGGGTGGAGAAAACTCCGGGCTAAGCGGCGGATGCCGCGAGGGCAGTTTACCCGCCAGAGCCTTGGCGCAGGCGGGGCCAGGGTGGGAATAGATAGCTCCGGCAGGGTGGGGTGGAGCCTACACTCTTGCGCGCCGTGATGGCCTCGGCTATACTGTAGCCGTCGGGGTGTGGCGCAGTCTGGTTTAGCGCGCAGCGTTTGGGACGCTGAGGTCGGTGGTTCAAATCCACTCACCCCGACCAGCCCGACCAAGTGGACATAATATCCACTTCACCCCGTGCATCGTTTTACCCTCAAATAGCCCGGGTTCCTGGCCGTATTCGCCGTTGACAATTTTTATTGATGCGTGTAAAATTTCTAAGAATACGGAAAACGGTTTCCTATTACCTTATTTTGGAGCAACCATGCCCTTTGAGTCGCAAGAGGTAGAGCGTAAGGAGCTGGCCATCCTCAGAATCCTGGGCGACTCCGCCGAGCCGGTCGGCGCCCGCGTCATCGCCCAGCGCCTCCACGAGCACGGCTACGAGCTGGGCGAGCGGGCGGTGCGCTACCACCTGCGTCTCATGGACGAGCGCGGTCTCACCTTCCTGGTCGGCCAGCGCGACGGACGCATCCTCACCGACAAGGGCATGGCCGAGGTGCAGTCGGCCCTGGTGGGCGATAAAGTCGGCTTCGCCAGCTCCCGCATCGAGACGCTCTCCTTCCGCACCTCTTTCGACAGCGCCGTCCGCCGCGGCCTGGTGCCGGTCAACCTGTCCTTCTACGCCCGGGAAGACTTCGAGCGGGCGCTCCGGGCGATGCGGCCCGCCTTCGAGGCCGGTTACGCCGCCAGCGACCTGGTAGCCGTGGCTGCCGAGGGCAAGCCCCTGGGCGACATGACGGTGCCGCCGGGCAAGATAGGGCTGGCCACCGTCTGCTCTCTGGTCTTTAACGGGGTGCTCCTCAAGGCGGGCGTGCCCATGGACTCGCGTTTCGGGGGGATTTTGCAGCTGCGCGGCCGCCAGGCCCGCCGCTTTACCGAGCTTATCGACTACGCCGGCTGCTCGCTGGACCCGTCGATGATTTTCATCAAGGCGCGGATGACCTCGGTGACCGACGTCGTCGCCACCGGCGACGGCGAGGTTCTGGCCAACTTCCGCGAGATTCCGGCGGTCTGCCGCCCCGTGGCCGAGGCGGTTATCGGGGGGCTGGAGGAGGCCGGTCTCCGGGGTCTGGCCGTCATGGGCGAGGCCAGCCAGCCGGTCTGCGAGATACCGGTGGGCCTCAACAAGATAGGCGTCGTCCTGCTGGGCGGCCTCAACCCGGTGGCCGCCGCCGAGGAGGCCGGTATCGCCGCCGATAACCTGCCGATGAGCACCGTCATGGAATACGGCGACCTCGTTCCCTTCCGCGACGCCGTCATCGAGTACCGCGACCTGGTGCGTTTCTGGGAGACCTCAAGGTAGCCAACCACGGGACAGCCGCCCGAGATTATATCAAAAAGTCGGAAAGGAGTAACCAAATCCCATGAACCTGCAACGCCCCAATGCCAATGACGCCACCCGTACCGCCAACCGCTCGCGCAGCGTCTCGCCGATGAGCGGCCTCTGCACCCGTTGTATCGACGGCTGCACCGGCAACTGCGAGGTCTTTAAGGCGACCTTCCGCGGCCGCGAGCTGATTTACCCCGGCCCGTTCGGCGAGATCACCGCCGGAGGCGATAAGGACTACCCGGTCGACTACTCGCACCTCAACATCCAGGGGTACGCCCTGGGCGCCCGCGGCCTGCCCGAAGGCGTGGAGGGCAATCCGGACACGGCCACCTTCCCCTCGGTGAGCACCGAGACGGACTACGGCTGGGATATCAAGGTCAAGATGAAGACGCCCATCTTCACCGGGGCACTGGGCTCCACCGAAATCGCCCGCAAGAACTGGGAGCACTTCGCCATCGGGGCGGCCCTGAGCGGCGTGACGCTGGTCTGCGGCGAGAACGTCTGCGGCATCGACCCCAAGCTGGTGCGCAACAAGAACGGCCTGGTCACCTCCGCCCCGGACATGGACCGCCGCATCGAGACCTACCGACGCTACCACCAGGGCTACGGGGAAATTCTGGTGCAGATGAACGTGGAGGATACCCGCCTGGGCGTGGCCGAGTACGTCCACAACAAGCACGGCCTGGAGACCATCGAGCTCAAGTGGGGCCAGGGCGCCAAGTGCATCGGCGGGGAAATCAAGGTCAACTCGCTGGAGCGGGCTTTAGAGCTGCAAAAGCGCGGCTACATCGTCACGCCCGACCCATCCAACCCGGTCAACCAGGCCGCCTTCAAGGACGGCGCCATCAGGGAGTTCGAGCGACACTCCCGCCTGGGCTTCATCGACGAAGAAGGCTTCTACGCCGAGGTCGAACGGCTGCGCAACATCGGCTTCAAGCGCGTCACCCTCAAGACGGGCGCCTACGGCCTGCGCGAGCTGGCCATGGCCATCAAGTGGAGCTCCAAGGCTAAAATTGATTTACTCACCATCGACGGCGCCCCCGGCGGCACCGGCATGAGCCCCTGGCGCATGATGGAGGAGTGGGGCATGCCCTCGCTCTACCTGCACGCCGCCGCCTGCGATTTCTGCCAGAAGCTGGCCGATAAGGGCGAGCGCGTGCCCGATATCGCCTTCGCCGGGGCGTTCTCCAGCGAGGACGGCGTCTTTAAGGCGCTGGCGATGGGGTCGCCTTTCTGCAAGGCCGTCTGCATGGGCCGCGCCCTGATGATTCCCGGCATGGTGGGCAAGAACATCGGCCTGTGGCTCAAGGACGGCAAGCTGCCCAACACCGTCAGCCAGTTCGGCTCCACGCCGGAGGAAATCTTCATCAACTACGAGGACGTCAAGAACATCGTCGGCGCCGGCGAAATCAAGAATATCCCGCTGGGGGCCATCGGCATCTACAGCTACAGCGAGAAGATAAGGGTGGGGCTGCAGCAGCTCATGGCCGGGGCGCGCTGCTTCTCCATCCCGGCCATCTCCCGCCGCGAGCTGATGAGCCTTACCGAGGAATGCGCCAAAGTTACCGGCATCCCGTACCTGATGGAGGCCTACCGCGAGGAGGCGATGGAGATTCTGAACGGGTAGGGTTTTTAGGTTAATTCAGGGATAAGAGAACGGGCTCCGAGAAATCGGGGCACGTTTTTATTTGTATATCATTGGATATAAAATAAAGCGTGGTATCCTAACAAGGAGGTGCTGCTATGTTTAAAGGAGTTTATGAAAAACTAGAGCGCGCTAAGTACTTCCTC
>DAOUEP010000028.1:0-29822 GCA_034430515.1 Dehalococcoidales bacterium
TTCACCACTATATTCACCAGCTTGCCGGGGACGTAGATGGTATTCAGTATCCTCTTCCCCCCGATGTGAGCTATCACCTTGGGCTGCGCCACGGCCACCTTGCGGGCCTCGTTCTCAGTGATGGCGGCGGGCACCAGCACCTTATCGCGCACCTTGCCGTTGACCTGGACGACCAGGGTGATTTCTTCCTCTTTGATGAGGGCCTCGTCCCACTCCGGCCAGTTCTGGTCGTGGATGCTGTAATCGTAGCCCAGGCGCTGCCAGAGCTCCTCGGCGATGTGCGGGCAGGACGGGGCCAGCAGCAGCAGCAGCGTCCTTATAGAATGATCCCACACGTCCTTACTAATTGTGCGTTGCTCTCTTGCTCCATTTAACCGATTAGTAAACCCCATCAGGGCGGCCAGCATGGTATTGAAATGGATGCGCTCGATGTCCTCGGTGACCTTCTTGATGGTCTGGTGCGTCGCGCGGGCCAGGGCCGTCTCGTCCGCGGCGGCGGTCTTGCCGGGCGCGTAGCCTTCCAGCGCCAGCCGCCAGACACGGCCCAGCCAGCGGCTCACCCCACCGATGCCGCTGTCGTCCCATTCGCCACCCTGCTCCCACGGCCCGATGAACATCAGGTAGGCGCGCACCACGTCGGCCCCCAGCTCGGCCACGTAGGCGTCCGGGTTGACCACGTTGCCGCGCGACTTGCTCATCTTCTGGTGGCCGGAGATAATGTGCCCCTGGTTGAAGAGCCGCAGGAACGGCTCGCCGAAATCTATGATGCCCAGGTCGCGGATGGCCTTGGTGAAGAAGCGCACGTAGAGCAGGTGCATCACAGCGTGCTCCGCCCCGCCGGAGTAGAAATCGACGGGGCACCAGAGCTTGGCCTTGTCCGGGTCGAAGGCGGCCTCGGCGTAGTGCGGGCTGACGTAGCGCAGGTAGTACCACGACGAGCAGACGAAGCTGTCCATGGTATCCGTTTCGCGCCGGGCCGGGCCGCCGCACCGGGGGCAGGTGGTATTGACGAACTGCTCGTTATATTTCAGAGGCGACTCGCCGGTGGGCTTGAACTCGGCGTCCTCCGGCAGCAGCACCGGCAGGTCTTCCTCCGGCACGGCCACCTCGCCGCACTTGGCGCAAAAGACGACCGGTATCGGCGCGCCCCAGTAGCGCTGGCGCGAAATCAGCCAGTCGCGCAGGCGGTAGCTGACGGTGCGCTTCCCCCACCCCTTTTCCTCCAGGTAGGCGGAGACGGCCTCGATGCCGTCCGTCGAGGGCGTGCCGTCGAACCGGCCGGAGTTGACCATGTTGCCCGGCTCGATGTAGGCCGCCTCAAGCTCCTTGCCGTCCCAGTCCGGCGGCGTGATGACCACGGGTATCGGCAAATCATACTTACGGGCGAAGGCAAAATCGCGCTCGTCGTGGGCGGGCACGGCCATGACCGCCCCGGTACCGTAGCTCAGCAGGACGTAGTCGGCAATCCAGATGGGGACTTTCTTCCCGTTGAGGCGATTAACACAATACGAGCCGGTAAAGACGCCGTCTTTTTCTTTCTCGGTGGAGAGGCGCTCGATTTCGTTGAGCTTGCGCGACTTGGCCACGTAGGCATCTACGGCAGCCTTATTATCCGGCGTGGTCAGCCTGTCCACCAGGGGGTGCTCCGGGGCCAGCACCATAAAGGTCACCCCGTAGACGGTATCGGGCCGGGTGGTGAAGACGCGGATTTCCTTGTCGGCGACGCCGGGCACGTCCAGGCCGAAGGAGATTTCCGTCCCGTAGCTCTTGCCGATCCAGTTACGCTGCATCGTCTTGATACGCTCCGGCCAGTCGATGCCCTCGAACTCCAGCAGCTCGTCGGCGTACCGGGTGATGCGGAAAAACCACTGCTCCAGGTCGCGGTGGACGACCGGGGTATCGCAGCGCTCGCAGAGGCCCTCCCCCACCACCTGCTCGTTGGCCAGCACCGTCTGGCACTTGGGGCACCAGTTGACCGGGGCCTTGGCGCGGTAGGCCAGGCCGGCCTGGTAGAGCTTGAGGAAGAACCACTGCGTCCACTGGTAGTAGTCCGGCAGGCAGGTGATAATCTCGCGGCTCCAGTCGTAGATAGCCCCCAGGCTCTTGAGCTGGCGGCGCATATTGGCGATGTTGTCCATCGTCCACTTGAAGGGGTGAATGCCGCGGCGGATGGCGGCGTTCTCGGCGGGTAGGCCGAAGGCGTCGAAGCCCATGGGGTGCAGGACGTTATAGCCCCGCATGCGGCGGTAGCGGGCGTGCATATCCGAGGGCGCCATCGGGTACCAGTGCCCGATGTGCAGGTCGCCGGAGGTGTAGGGGAACATGGTCAGGGCGTAGTACTTGGGGCGCGGGTCGTCGTCGTGGACTTCGTAGAGCCTGTCCGCCGCCCACTTTTGCTGCCATTTCTTTTCGATTGCCGCGGGGTCGTACCTGTCCGTCATGGCTGGCTCCGTTCTCTTACGCCCGGTGCTGGTCTTTAGTTTTATGTAATATTGTCCGGCGCCCTTGAAGCTATTCTAACAGCAAAATACGTTATCTGTAAATAAGCGGGCGGGGAAAATCACGGCGGGGCGGGAGAGAAAATCTGCGGCGGGGCGGCGCGGGGTGAAAAAGCTCCCCGGCTCTTGCGCCACGTCACTTTATATCTTAAAATAAGAAAACCGCGCCGAAGTGGCGGAATGGCAGACGCGGCAGTCTCAAAAACTGTTGAGGGGCAACCCTCGTGTCGGTTCGAGTCCGACCTTCGGCACCACCTCACCCTACCCCATCGGGGCTATCTATTCCCACCCAGTCCCGCCTACGCCAATGCTTCGGCGGGCAGGCCACCCTGCGGCATCTGCCGCTTAGCCCTAAAATACCACCCCTTTGCCCTCCCTTTCCCTATCCCCGCCAACTGTTATAAAATGAAAACAGCGTGGATATCTTCGTCATCGTCCTGCAATCGGTGCTGGTGCTGCTGGGCATCGGCGCCATCGGCTTCTGGATAACCCGCCGCGGCATTGTCCCGGAAAACGTCCTCTCCTTCCTCTCGCGCCTGGCCATCGATATCGCCCTGCCGTGCCTCGTCTTCGCCAGTATTATGTCAAATTTCTCCCCCGCCGAGTTCCCCGACTGGTGGCAGCTGCCCCTGTGGTGGTTCGCCTTCGCCGGCATCTCGCTGGCGCTCACCCTCATCACCATGTTCGTCTCGCGCCGCTCCACCCGCGGCGAGTTCGGCATGAACCTCTTTTACCAGAACGGGCTTTTCTTCCCCCTCATCATCATCAGCGGGGTCTTCGGGGCGGACGCCCCCTACCTGCCCCAGCTTTACATCTTCATCATTATCCACCCCATCATGTTCTTCGGCACCTACCACCTCTTCTTCCGCAGTCATAACAAAGAAAAGGCCGTGCAGTGGCACCGCATCATTAACCCCATCCTCATCGCCACCATACTGGCGGTGGTGGTGCAGCTCTTCAACGGGCGCGACTACCTGCCGGACTTTCTCAAAGATATTCTGCAAATCATGGGGAACATGGCGCTGCCGCTCATCATGATTATCCTGGGGGGCAGCCTCTACCTGGATTTCAAGCAAAAGGGCAAGATACACTGGGCCGAAATCGGCAAGTTCCTGGCGGTGAAGAACGTCATCTTCCCGCTAGCCATGCTGGGGATACTGCTCCTCTTCAGGCCGGAGTACAGCGTCGCCCTGCTCTTTATCCTGGAGGCGGCCGTCCCGCCCATCACCGGCACGCCCATCGTGACGGAGCGCGCCGGCGGCAACAAGTCTATCTCCAACCAGTTCGTCTTCGCCAGCTTCCTTTTCTCGGTGGTCTCTATACCGGTTGTCTTCTGGCTTTTCAACCGCTTCTTCCCCATCCCCGCCTGAACTGGCCGCCGGGGGCGGTAAAATGATATAATCGGGCTTAACGGGCGCGTGATTCGGTGTCAATAGACGGGAGGGAACAGACTGACTATGGTTATTATGAAGTGCCCCGCCTGCGGGGCGGAGAGCAAGCTCACTTTTGTCGAGGATAGCTACGAAGGCCCGCGCCGTTGCTGGAAGTGCCGCGGGCTGTTTACCATCAAGATAGAGGCCAACGAGATGAAGTCCTGCGAGCCATTGAGCGAAGAGGATTTCGCCCGGCAGCAGGAAATCGAGGCCCTCAAGAACAAAATGAAGGGCCGCTAGCCGGGGCTATTTCTTGTCGCGGGGGTTCTGCCGCTTCTGGCGGGCCATCTCCTGCTCGCGCTTGGCTTTAATCTCGATGAGGCGAAACACGGTCTTGGCCTTTCCGGCGAGTACGAAGTTTTCCATTTTCCGGCTCCTGTCGTTCATCATTCACCCCCCCACCGCCACCTTCATCAGCTTAGCAGCCGTGCCTTAATACGGGCATAAAATACATAAACGGCGCATAAACTTCGCATAAAGAATTCATAAAGGCTATTGACAATAAACGGGAAATAAGTATATAAATAGGCGAATACAGCGTCAGCGGGAGGTGAGCTATGGCCAAGACAACGGCAATACAACCGGGCTACTGCGTGGCGGCGTACCTCATGCCGGATACCGCCCCGGACTACTGCTATGTCGGTATCGTCGAGGCCGCCGACGAGTACGGCATCCTGCTCAACCTGGTGCACTGGGACGACAAGCTGGACATGCTGGGCGGCTACACCGAGAGCCTCTTCATCCCCTGGATGAACATCAACTCGATGCTGGTCAGTACCGAGACGCAGCCGACGCGGCGCTTCATGACCGACCGCGCCATCCGCTGGAAGGCCCGGATTGAAGCCCTTTACAAGAAGCCGAAGGCCGCGCCGAAGAAATAGCCCGCCGACCGCCGGCCGCGCTCCGTAGCCCCGGCCCGCCCGGCCCGGTTACGGAGCCTTTTTTTATCCGGGCGCTCCGCCTAGAGCACCTCTTCCAGCGATATCAGTTGGGAGCGCGTGCCGATGACAATCAGCTGGTCGCCCGCCTCCACCACCACATCGCCGGCGGGATTGGCCATCAGGGCACGCCCCTTTTTCTGCAGGGCCAGGGGGGTGACGCCGGTGCGGTCATGAATCTCCTTAACCGTAAGCCCCCGCACGCGCGAGTCGTCCTTGATGTCCACCGCCTCCAGCTGCAGCTCGCGGCCGCGGCTGTAGGCCACGTTATCAATAAAGTCCACCACCGCCGGGCGCAGCGCCAGCATGGCCATACGGTTACCGCCGATGGCGTGCGGCAGGATAACGCGGTTGGCCCCGGCCCGCTCCAGCTTGGTGACGGCCTCGGGGTTGGAGGCGCGGGCCTCGATGTAGATACTGGGGCAGAGTCCCCGCGCCGAGAGGGCGATGTAGGTGTTGTCCGTATCGGTGCCCACGGCGGCAATCAGGCCGCGCGCCCGCTCGATGCCGGCCGTCTTGAGGACGTCGTCCCGGGTGGCGTCGCCGTCGATGTAGATGTAATTGGTCTTCTGCAGCAGGGCGACGCACTCCGGCCGGTTCTCGATGACGATGAAGGCCACGTCCTCCTCTTTAAAGGTGCGGGCGATCTCCTCGCCGACCCGCCCGTAGCCGCAGAGGATGTAGTGCCCCTTGAGATTTTTAATTTTATTATGCATTCTGCGCCTCTCCCATACGTTGCCGATATTGCCCTCGACGATATAGCCCACGATGCCGCTCAGGGCGTAGAGGGCCCCGCCCACGCCGCCGACCATGAGGAAGATGCTGAAGATGCGACCGGCGTCGCTGAGGGCGTGTACCTCCCGGTAGCCGACGGTGGTGATGGTGGTAACCGTCATGTAGACGGCGTCGAGGAAATTCCAGCCCTCAATAAGCTGATAGCCGACGACGCCGAAGGCGGTGACGGCCGCCAGCCAGAAAACGCCCCAGAATACCCGACGCGAAGGTCTCATACGCTATTCCAGCCCGCCCGCCGGCCCCGGCACCGGAGCCGGGGCTCCATCAGGCTTTTTGGAACTCGTCCTTCCCCAGGGCGAGGAATATCGTCGCCAGCACCCCTAAGGGCAGCGACATGAAAATGGCGACGATGGCCCCGGCCAGCGCCCAGCCCCAATGGCGCCGCTGCAGGGCGAAGACCCCGCCGATGACGGGGAACACCGCCCCGAGGATACAGGCGACCAGGCTGAGCGCCAGGATAACGGAGACGATGGAGGCGGCGAAAGGCAAATCGTAGGGGCGGATGTAATCGTAAGGGAACGTCCAGTTGGCCGTGGCCACCAGGAGGAAGCCAATCCAGATAGCCCCCAAAGCGTTGAACGCCCCGGCGACGATGCTGAGTATGCCGCCCACCGTGGACATCCAGGTCTTGGCCGGCGCCGTCTCCATGCTGACCTCCCCCGGCTGCCTGATATTCCGTAGCTTAGCATACCGGAATTTACGCTGTCCAGTCCCCCCGTTGCCACCCGGCGGCCCGGATATGATATAATCCAGAAAAGGCGCTGGCGAGTTGTGTAGTGGTAGCACAGGGGACTTTGGATCCCTTAGCCCAGGTTCGAATCCTGGCTCGCCAGCCAGTAAAGGAAGGACTATGCCCGAAGAGGAAGAGGACGGATTTGACGAGCTGATGCGCCTGCAGCAGCAGTTCACGCGCCAGCAGCAAAACCAGGAAGACCAGGAGCGCCAGCGGGAGGAGCAGGGTAAAAAGGTGCAGGGCGTCCTCCAGGGGCTCAAAGACCTCAACATCTCCATGGCCGTCCAGCAGCTCAAGGGCGTGGCCGCGCCGGAGCTCATCGCCGAGGTCAACGCCCTGGGCCAGCAGGAGGGCACCGACGACCTCCGCAAGATGATAACCGGCCTGGCCGACGAGGTAGAAAAACGCCTCGGCGACCTCCCCCCGGAGAAGGACGCCCCGAACCCTCTGGTAGACCGGATGCGCACCCTTTCCATCCTTATCGACCTCTACTTCTCCCTCCACTAGCCGCCCTTCTCCGGCGCCAAGTTGTGATTTCCCCACCCCCGGTTTTAGGTCTTTTGGCCGATTACACCGCCCGGCGGCGGCGCCTATAATACCAGCATCAGGAAGAAATGCCGCATTATCACATTTTTTCCTCCTACCTAAGGCATGGGGGGAGCCGTTAAGGGGCATGACGGCTTCCCCCGCTGCTTTTGAGGGAGGTTTGCACACCTGCAGACCAGCCTTTATAATAGAAAATAAGCCGCTTGGTCGTACACGCCGGAGCGCGGCCCGAAATTTCTGAGCGAGAGAGTTCTGCGCATGAAACTGGGTATTGATATCGGCTCGGTGACGGCCAAGGCCGTGGTGCTGGACGAAAACGGGAACATCGTCGCCGCCAGGTACGTCCGCACCAGGGGCCAGCCCGTCGAGACGATTCTGGCCGTCCTCACGGAAGTCCTCCAGGAATACCCGCCGGCCAGGTTCACCGCCGCCGCCGCCACCGGCACCGGCGGGCAGCTGGTCGCCCAGATTCTGGGCATACCCTTCGTCAACGAGATTACCGCCCAGGCCGCCGGGACGACCCGCTTCCACCCCGAGGTCGAGACCATTTTGGAAATCGGCGGCGAGGACTCCAAGCTCATCGTCCTCAAGCGCGAGGCGGAAGGCGCTCCGCCCAAGGTAGCCGATTTCTCCCTCAACGGCGTCTGCGCCGCCGGCACCGGCTCGTTCCTGGACCAGCAGGCCTCGCGTATGGGCATCCCCATCGAGGAGTTCGGCGAGGTGGCCCTCAAGTCGGAAAGCCCGCCGCGCGTGGCCGGGCGCTGCTCGGTCTTCGCCAAGAGCGACATGATTCACCTGCAGCAGGTGGGCACGCCGGTGCACGACATCGTCGCCGGGCTGTGCTTCGCCATGATACGCAACTTCAAGGGGCAGGTCATCCGCGGGCGCGACCTGGGCCGGCCGGTCGCCTTCCAGGGCGGGGTGGCCGCCAATAAGGGCATCCGCCGCGCCGTTCTGGAGGTGCTGGAGCTGGAAGAAAGCGACCTGATTGTCCCCGAGCACTTCGCCGTGCTGGGGGCGGCCGGGGCGGCCCTGACCGCCGGCGACAGCCCACTACCCGCCGATACCCTGAAAAGTATCGAAGATTATATCAAGAGCCGTGAGTATAAATTCGTCACGCTGGCGCCGCTGGCCGGCGACGACTACCCCATCGAGACCGAGCCGGTCAAAATTACGTCGGATAAGCCCGTCGCGGCCTACGTGGGCGTGGACATCGGCTCCATCTCCACCAACGTCGTCGTCATCGATAAGGCAAACAACGTGCTGGCCCGCCGCTACCTGATGACGGCCTCGCGCCCCATCGAGGCGGTCAAGAAGGGGCTGGCCGAAGTGGGCGAGGAGCTCAAGGGCAAGGTCATCATCAAGGGGGCCGGCTCCACCGGCTCCGGCCGCTACATGACCGGCGAGTTCTTCGGCGCCGACGTCATCCGCAACGAGATTACCAGCCACGCCCGGGCGGCCGCCTTCGTCTGCCCGGAGGCGGACACGATATTTGAAATCGGCGGGCAGGACGCCAAGTACATCAGCCTGCAGAACGGCACCATCGTCGATTTCGCCATGAACAAGGTCTGCGCCGCCGGCACCGGCTCTTTCCTGGAGGAGCAGGCCGAGAAGCTGGGCATCAACATCAAAGAGGAGTTCGGAAGCTTAGGTCTGGCGGCGAAAAAGCCGCTCGACCTGGGGGAGCGCTGCACCGTCTTCATGGAGTCGCAGCAGAACTACTGCAAGCAGCGCGGCGCCGCCAAGCCCGACCTGGTGGCCGGGCTGGCCTACTCGGTGGTGAAGAACTACCTGACCAAGGTGGTCGAAGACCGCAAAATCGGCGAGCACATCCTCTTCCAGGGCGGCACCGCCTTCAACCGCGCCGTCAAGGCCGCCTTCGAGGCCATCACCGGCAAGCCCGTTACCGTGCCCCCCCACCACGATATCCTGGGGGCCATCGGGGTGGCCATGCTGGCCAGAGAAGAGATGGAGCCCACCGGCCGGAAGACCCGCTTCCGCGGCTTTGATTTATCCCAAAGGGAGTACGAGCTATCGTCTTTTGAGTGTAAGAGCTGCTCCAATAGGTGCGAGATTCACAAGGTCGTCTTCGCGGATGAAAAGCCCCTCTACTACGGCTCGCGCTGCGGCAAGTGGGACTCTTCCGAGCAGAAGGAGAAGCGCCAGTCTTCCACCATCCCGCGCCTCTTCGCCGAGCGCGCCGAGCGCCTGCTCAATACCTACGGCAAGGACAAGCCCGATAATCCCAACGGCCAGAAGGTTGGCATCCCGCGTGTCCTCTTCTTCCACGAGCTTTACCCCCTCTGGAAGGCATTTTTCACCGAGCTCGGCTTCGAGGTCGTCCTCTCCGACCCCACCAACCGCCACATCATCCGCCAGGGGGTGGAGAACATCGTCGAGGAGCCGTGCCTGCCCATCAAGCTGGCCCACGGCCACATGCTCAACCTGCTTGAAAAAGAACCGGACTACGTCTTCCTGCCCGTCCAGTGCACCATGGAAAAACTCTCCGGCGACTTCGACAAGTCGTGGAACTGCCCGCTGACCCAGAGCCTGCCCTATATCTTGCTTAGCTCGACGCGCATCAAGGAGACCATCGAGTCGCTTACGGGCAAGGCGCCCAAGATATTGCGCCCCGTCATCCACTCCGACCGGGGCCGCCCCTGGCTGAAAAAAGTACTCCGAGAAACGGCCAAGGACGCCGGAATAACGTCGCGGGCGCGGATAGATAAGGCCGTCGAGACCGGGTTTGCCGCCCTGGACGAGTTCAACGCCTGGCAGCAGGCGCGCGGGCGTGAGATATTAGATAACTTAAAGCCCGACGAGAAGGCCATCGTCGTTATCGGGCGGGCCTACAACACCTACGACGAGGCCATCACCCTCAACCTGCCGGAGAAGCTCCGCGACCTCAACGTGCTGGCCATCCCGCTGGACTTCCTGCCGCTGGCCTCGGTGGCCGGCGAGGTAAGCCAGTCCCACCCCAACATGTACTGGAAGGCCGGGCAGAAAATCCTCTGCGCCGGGCACATCGTCGCCCACGACCCGCGCCTCTTCGGGCTTTATGTTACGAACTTTGCCTGCGGTCCCGATTCTTACTTAGTAAAATTCTTCTCCAAGGAGACCGAGGGCAAGCCCTTCCTGACCATCGAAATCGACGAGCACTCCGCCGACGCCGGCATCATCACCCGCTGCGAGGCCTTTATCGATACCATCCGCCACGCCGCCACCCGCGGCGTCAGCCAGCCCATCTCGCTAGTGCGCGTCTCCTCCAACCACACCGGCCAGCGCACCGTCTACGTGCCCTACATGATCGACCACGGCTACGTCATCTCCGCCGCCATGCGCGCCTCCGGCGTCTCCTCCGAGCCCCTGCCGGAGAGCGACGAAACGACGCTGGAAATCGGCCGCCGCTACACCACCGGCAAGGAGTGCTACCCCTCCATCATCACCAGCGGCGACATCGTCAAGAAGACGATGACGCCCGACTTCGACCCCGAGCGCGCCGCCTTCTTCATGCCGGGGGCCAGCGGGCCCTGCCGCTTCGGGCAGTATAACCGCCTGCACCGCCTCATCCTCGACGAGCTGGGCCTCCAGGAGGTGCCCATCCTCGTCTTCGACCAGACCGGCGGCTACCACCAGGACATCGCCGCCCTGGGGGCGGGCTTCCGCCTGCACGCCTGGCGGGCCATCGCCATCCTGGACTCGATGCAGAAGCTGCTGCTGGAAAGGCGCCCCTACGAGGTCAACCCCGGCGCGACCGACGCCGTCTATAAAGAATATCTGGACATCCTCATCCGGGAGACCGGCTCCTCCGGCGAGGCGCTCACGGACTTCTCCCGCCGCGCCCGCCAGGCCTTCGATAATATCCGGCTGGATACCAGCGCGCCCAAACCGCGCGTCGGCATCGTGGGGGAAATCTTCGTCCGCTCCAATCCTTTCGCCAACGACGGCCTCGTCCGCAAGCTGGAGGCCCTGGGAGCCCAGTGCGGCATGCCGCCCATCGAGGAGTGGCTGGACTACACCGACCACCAGCGCAAGCGCCGCGGCCGCCTCCACCTGGAGGGAGGCTGGCGCGACTGGGCCAAGCAGAAGCTCACCGAGCTCGTCCAGGAGCGGGCCGCCGAGCCGCTGCGCCGCCAGTTCGACAGCGCCATAACGGCCTTCAAGAGGGAGCTGCCCACCCAGCAAATAATCGACCGGGGGCACGCCTACCTCACCCCCGCCGTGGAGGGCGAGGCTATCCTCAGCATGGGGAGAGTGGTGGAGTACGCCGAGCACGGCTTCGACGGCATCGTCAACATCATCCCCTTCGGCTGCATGCCGGGGACGATTGTCAGCCTGCTGCTGCACCAGTTCCGCCAGGACTACGGCCTGCCCGTCCTCAACGTAGTGGTGGAGGGCACCAAGGACCCCGGCGAGGCGATACGCTTCGAGGCGTTTATCCAGCAGGCGCGGGAGCATCTGGTTAACAAGCGGCGGGCAAAATAAAAAAGGGGGCTTCCGCCCCCTTTAGACCTTACTGAAATTCTCCCCTATTCTATCGCCGACTCGCCGCCGTAGACCCGTTCCTTCCAGGTGACCCCGGCCCCGAAGAGCCAGCGACCCATGGCGTAGAGCACCGTAACCAGAATAAAGATGATGCTCGGCGGGTAGAGGCAGGAGGAGACCGCCGGCGCCTTGAAACGGTTATCCACCAGCCAGCGCATCAGGAACGCCAGCGCGATTTGGATAACCACCACCCCCCGCCAGACGTAGGTGGCCTCGGGGAGGAAGAAACCCCGCACGAACCAGTAAAACGGCCCGATGTAGCAGAAGATGGCGAGGGCGATAAGCGCCACCAGCGCCAGCGGCATGATGGCCGTCACCGAATAAACGCAGCGCACCAGGCCGCGCCACATCGCCGCCGCCGTGGGGTACATGTCGCAGAAGACTACCGGGGACAGATCGATGGCCACGTGGCGTCCGCCGCGGCGGGCCATCTCGATGCCCATCCAGATATCCTCCAGGATGCGCGACTTGACCACCTCGTGCCCGCCGATGCGCCGGTACTCGTCGCCCCGGAAGAAGAGGAACTGGCCGATGGCCACCGAGGGCCGCGGCGTCTTGAGGCGGTGCAGCAGCCAGAGCGGCGCCCAGCTCATGATGATGAAATAGATTACCGGCACGCCTATCTTCTGCGGCAGCGACCGCACCAGCTGGCGTGGAAAACCGGAAAGCAGCGATGCTTTTTGCGCTATCGCCAGCTCCAGCACCCCGCGCAGCATTTCGGGGGCGTGGGTGGTATCGGCGTCCACAAAGAGGAACCACTCGCCGCGGGCGTGGCGCGAAAGCTGGTGGCAAGCGTGGGGCTTGCCGGCCCAGTCCTTGGGGAGGGGCTCGCCCCGGAAGAGCCGGATGCGGCTGTCCCGGGCCGCCAGGCCGGCGACGATGGCCGCCGTGGCGTCGGTGGAGTTATCGTCCAGCACCAGAATCTCGAAGTTGGGATAGTCCTGCCGCATCAGGGACTCCAGGCACGCCCCGATGTTCTTGGCCTCGTTGCGGGCCGGCACCATTACCGAAATCAGCGGCGCCGGACGGGGCACCCTGGCGCCGGGGCGCGGCGTCTTGAGGTTACGCAGGTTGAGCCAGAGGTTGACCAGAAAGAGGCCCAGCAGCGCGACGATGACTATCTGGTAGACCAAATCTTCACCTCTCTAGGCACTGGCAGAATTTCACCGCCCGATTGACTGTATCCACCGGTAAAGAAAGCCGCCCAGGCCCGGCGCGGTACGCAGGTCGGGGAAGTGTTTCACCACGAACAGGACGAGGATGGCCAGCATCAGCAGTATCTGCCAGCCTTCCGACCCGGTCAGGGCCAGGTAAACCAGCGTGCCGATGGAGCCGAAGATGGCCACCCAGGCGTTGGCCCGGATGAACATGGCGCTCAGTACCATGATGGCCGTAAAGACAAAGAGTATTTCCGGGCTGGGCAGGGCCATGAACACCCCGAAGGTAACCGCAATCGCCTTGCCGCCGCGCCATCTGAGGAACGGCGAAAAGGCGTGCCCCAGAATGGGGCAGATGGCGATGACGGCCAGGGCCAGCCCGCCCTTATCGAAGACCAGGTGCGCCACCAGGACGAAGGGGATGCCCTTGGCGATATCCAGCAGCACCGCCGGCCAGCCCGCTTTGTGGCCACCGGCCCGGAAAACGTTGGCCGCGCCGGGATTGCCGTCGCCGTACTGGCGGATGTCCTTATGCAGTATCCAGCGACCGATGATGAGGGAGAAGGGGACGGCCCCCAGGCAGAAGGCCCCCAGGGCCAGCAGTACTGTGGATAAAATTTCCATTATCCAACTCTCCTAACCCGAGATACCTTGAATATCTTGGTATACGATAAACCAAATATTCCGCCGCGTCAAGTCTTCCCGGCGACGCTGCCGGTGCTTTTCGGCAGGGCCTGACCCTTTATCCCCAGGATGGCGGCGCCGACGAGCCCGAAAACTATGCCCGTCGCCCCCCCGAAGAGGATGACGTAGGTAAAGAACATCTCCAGGACGTGCACCGGCAGGGTTTCGATGGCCCCCTCCCCGCCGACGGCCACGGCCAGGCGGCCGATAACCTCCACGTACCAGAAGGAGAGGAAAATCATCCCGAAGAACGACGCCCCCAGCAGCACCAGAAAGTTCCTGGCCCGCCGCCAGCCGCGCGTCGCCATCAGGTAAATGACGGCGGTGGCCAAATATCCCAGGATATAGCCCAGCAGGTCGTTGAGGCCGACGAAGATAACGGCGATGACCAGGGCCAGAAATACCCCCAGCAGGATGCGGTTTCCCGGCCACAGCCCGGCCAGCACGGTCATGATTTGGCGCAGTTTCTTCAAAAAAGGTTACCTCCGGCAACTGCCATCACTTATCTTAATACCGGCGTAACCTTTTAGCAAGACGGCCTCCGGGGGCCGCCCGGCTACTGGCGGGACGAAGGGAAATGGAGTATAATTGGACGGAAAACCAATGGTAAAACCGCTCGTCCGCGAAATTTTTATAACCGTCGCCATCGCCCTGGCGCTCTTCCTGGTGGCGCGGTTGAGCATTCAGACCTACGAGGTCTACCAGACCAGCATGGAGCCCAACTTCTTCGAAGGCCAGCGCGTGCTGGTCAACAAGGCCGTCTACTGGTTCGGCGGGCCGCAGCGCGGCGACGTCATCATCCTCAAGGCGCCGGGCGGCACCGAAGAGGACTACATCAAGCGCGTCATCGGCCTGCCGGGCGATACCGTTGAGGTTCTCAGCGGCCAGCTCTACATCAACGATGTGGCCATCGAGGAGCCCTACGTGATAAACTCCTTCACCTATTCCGTGCAGAAATTCACCATCCCGGAGGGCAACTATTTCGTCCTGGGGGACAACCGCGACGTCTCCAACGACTCGCACAACGGCTGGCTGCTGCCGGAGGCAGACGTCATCGGCAAGGCCTGGCTGATAACCTGGCCGCCGTCGGACTGGGGGACGGTGCCCGCCTACCACCTCGGCGACCAGCTAACCACCGTAGTCCAGCCTAATAATCTCCCCGGCTACGTATTCTATCCGGTGGGGGCCTAACCGTGACCGCCGGCGTGGCGCGCCTGTTCGAGGACTCCGGGGCGGTACTGCGGGGGCACTTCCGGCTGACCTCGGGGCGGCACTCGCCCGTCTACTGGGAAAAGGCCAAGGTCTTGCAGTACCCCGCCTACACGGAAAAGCTCTGCAAGATGATTGCCGGTCACTTCCGCCAGGCCAAAATAGACCTGGTGGCCGGCCCCACCACCCCCGGCATCATCCTGGCCTACGAGACAGCCCGGCAGCTGGGGGTGCGCGCCATCTTCGCCGAGAAGGCCGATGGCGGCGGGCGCGAGTTCCGGCGCGGCTTCGTTATTCAGCCCGGCGAGCGCGTCCTCGTCGTCGACGACGTGCTTACCACCGGCGGCTCGGTGCGCGCCGTTATCGCGGCCGTGCGTCAACTGGGCGGCGTGGTCGCCGGGGTGGGCGTGCTCGTCGACCGCACCGCAAGCAAGGTGGACTTCGGCGTGCCCTTGTACGCCTGCCACCGCGCTGACGAGGTAAGCTATCCGCCCGAGGAATGCCCCCTCTGCGCCGCGGGCGTCCCCCTGACAACGCCCGGCTCCAGCCAGCCGAAGACCGGGTAAAGGGTCTGCCCTACAGCTACCTTCGATTAAGGAGGCCAGCTATGGAAATCGTCTACAGCGTGCTCATCACCGCCGCGGTGGCCATCCTGATTATGCTGCTCCTGAACTACATCACCCGCCTCCGCTACGAAAGGCGTTTCAAGGAGTGGCGCGATGCCGAGACCCTCAGGTGGCAGACCGAGATGGAGCAGGCCAGAAAGACCGCCGTCAGCCAGAGCCGGGCCGTGCTGGGCGGCAAGTTCACCGAGCAGATGGTGCCCTTCTTCCCCGACTTCAAGTACGACCCCACCGAGGTGCGCTTCATCGGCACGCCGATAGACATGGTGGTCTTTCCGGGGCTGGCGCGCGGCGAGCCGGAGGAAATCGTGATTCTGGAAATCAAGACCGGCCGCAGCGCCCAGCTGACGCCCCAGCAGAAGAAGATACGCCGGCTCATCGAGGACGGCATGGTGCGCTGGGACGAAATCTACCGGGTAAACGAGGAGGAAAGCCCGCCCTAGCTCCGCCCGAAGTCCCTTTCCAGCCGCGCCGCGCTGAGGTGGATGACGGTGGGGCGGCCGTGGGGGCAGGTATGGGGGTTGGGCGTAGTTTCCAGCTGGCGCACCAGCGCCCGCATCTCCTCGTCGCTCAAGGCCTGGCCGCTGCGCACCGCGCCGTGGCAGGCCAGCGAGGCCAGGATTCGCTCCTCCCAATCGCTGCGCGCCTCCCCGGAAAGCTCCTCCAGCAGGTCGCGCAGCAGCGCCTCCCAGTCCTCCCCGGCCAGCAGCGCCGGCACCGCCCGCACCAGGTAAGTCCGCTCTCCGAAGGACTCCACGGCGAAGCCGTAGGCCGCCAGGCTCTCGCGGCAGGCACCCAGGATTTGAGCCTGCGGCGGCGTTACCTCCAGGGCGACCGGCTCCAGCAGCCCCTGCACCTCCGGCCTGGCCTCTGTCCGCTGCTGGCGTAGCTTATCGTAGCGGATGCGCTCGTGGGCGGCGTGCTGGTCGATGAGGTAGAGCCCGTCCGGCCCCTCGGCGACGATGTAGGCGCGCATTACCTGCCCCACCACCCGCAGCACCGGCAAAGTCGCCGCCAGCATCGGCGGGGCCTCGGAGAGAGGCATATCCGGCCGGTTTACCGGCGGCGACCAGGCCGTTTGCGGCGACGATGAGGCCGACCGGTAGGCGGCGGTCGTCTCGCCCACCTGGGGCACCGGCATTTCGCTGACCAGCGCCCGGCGCACCGCCCGCTGCACGGCGCGGAAGACCCCGGCCTCGTCGCGGAACTTGACCTCGCTCTTGGCGGGGTGGATATTGACGTCCACCTCCGCCGGCGGCAGGGCGATGTTGAGCACGGCCACGGGGTGGCGGCCGGTCATGAGCAGGCCGCGGTAGGCCTCCTCGACGGCGTAGGTCAGCCGGCGGCTGGTTACCCAGCGGCGGTTGACGAAAAAGCTCAGATGCCCCCGCCCGACGCGGTCCAGCTCCGGCGCGCCGACCATGCCGCTCACGCTGACGGCGGCCTCCGCCCCGGCGGCGAACTCCCCTTCCGGCGGCCGGACGGCCAGCATCTTGCCCGCCGTAGCCACGCCGTAGACGTCGATAACGGCGTCGATGAGGCGGCCCCGGCCCGATGTCTTCAGGCTGGTCTTGCCCTCGATGATAAGCTCGAAGGCCACCTCCGGGTAGGCCAGGGCGTAGCGGCTGACGATGTTGGCGATGTGGCCGTTCTCGGTGGCGGTGGTCTTGAGGAACTTGAGCCGGGCCGGCACGCGGCGGAAGAGGCCAGCGACGGTGACGGTCGTCCCCCGGGCGCGCGCTTGGGCGGCCTCCTTGACGACGGCGCCGCCTTCCAGCCGGAGGTAAGTGCCCGCCGCATCGGCGTCGCTGCGGGTGAGCAGCTCCACGTCGGCCACGGCGGCGATGGCGGGCAGCGCCTCGCCGCGGAAGCCAAGACTGGCGATGTTTTCCAGGTCGGCGGGGCCGGTAATCTTGCTGGTGGCGTGCCGCTCGAAGGCCAGGGCCGCCTCGCCCGCCGGGATACCGGCGCCGTTATCGGTAACGCGCAGCCGGCCCACGCCGCCGCCTCTGGCCTCCACCGTAATCTGAGTGGCCCCGGCGTCCAGGGCGTTTTCCACCAGCTCCTTGACTACCGAGGCCGGGCGCTCCACCACCTCGCCGGCGGCTATCTGGCCAATGGTGTTTTTATCGAGGACTTTGATGGGCATTTATGGTTAGAGTTTACCCTCTAAATACACCATTTGACAAGATATGATACGGGTGCTATTATACCTAGTATCTCTATGTACTATGAGCAACTAGGTATACGCCAAGCCAGGGCAGCGGCACCGGCCAAAAATACCACCAAACAGGAGGTCTAGTCTATGAAGTTTCTCAGTCTGGCAATCTGTTCCCTGGGCATATGGGTCATCCTCAATCCCCTGCTCAGCGCCACCACCAAGTGGGACGACATCGTCTTCGGCGCCCTCGCCGCCCTGCTGGCCTTAATCGCCGTCGGCACTTACAAGTCGTAGCCAAGCCGCCCGAACCGGGGCAAGGTCTACCGGGGGCTGCTGCCCTGGCCGCTATTTTTACGGAAAATAGTACCCCGTGCCCTTGCGAAAAGGCGATATTCTCTGATAGTATGTGTAATAATACATAGCTTACCTAAGTAACCAAGCATTAGAGGTGATGCAAGTGGGGCCAAAGCGAGATTTAATCAAAGGGAGCTCCAGCTACCTGCTCCTCAGCCTGCTGGAGCGGCAGCCGATGTACGGCTACCAGATTGTCAAGGAGCTAACCACCCGCAGCCAGGGATATTTCAAATTCAAGGAGGGCACCCTCTATCCCGCCCTGCACCGCCTGGAGGAATCGGGGCTCATTTCCGGCCGGTGGCAGATGCTGCCCAACGGCCGGCAGCGGCGGTACTACCACCTTACCGAAAAGGGGGAAGCCAAGCTGGCCCTGGAGAAGAGCCAGTGGCAGGACTTCCTCACCGCCATCAATCTCACCCTCCAGCCGGGGACATCACGCCCGTAGCAGGTTGATCACATGATACCGGAACTTTCACAATACCTGGAGAAAATTCGCCACAAGGCCAAGCTCGAAGATGACGACGGGAGCGCCATCATCAGCGAGCTGGAGGCCCACATCGAGGACAAGCTCCAGGAGCTGACCGAGGCCGGCCTCTCCAAGGAAGAGGCGATGCACACCTGCCTGGGGGAGATGGGCAGCACGCGCCTGGTGGCCCGCCACATCTACGAGGCCTACAGCCAGGGCACCTGGAAGCAGGTGCTGCTGGCCGCCATGCCCCACATCCTCTTCGGGCTGCTCTTCGTCCTCAACTGGTGGCATTACCCCGGCTGGCTCTTCATCGTGCTCATGGCCATCTTCGCCACCGCCATCTACGGCTGGTGGCGCGGCAAGCCCACCTGGGCCTTCTCCTGGCTGGGTTACTCGCTGGTGCCGGTGCTCTGCGTCGGCGGGCTGCTGCTCTACCTGCCGCGGGGCTGGTCGCTGCTGGCCCTGCCCGTCTATTTCCCGCTGGCGTTGTGGTGGCTCTACCGCATCATCGCCCACACCTCCCGGCGGGACTGGATTTTCAGCTCGCTGATGCTGCTGCCCCTGCCCATCATGCTGGGCTGGTTCCTGGCCATCTCGCCCAACGGCAAGCTCACCGAGTACAGCCTGCAGCGCGTCGACTATTTCGCCCCCTGGATAGGCATGAGCTTCATGGCCATGGCGCTGACCATCGCCGCCTTCATCCGGCTGCGTCAGCGCCGGCTGCGCATCGGCCTGCTGGCCGTCTCCGGATGCCTGACGCTGACGCTGGTGGTCTACTACGGCACCGGACGCCTCAACACCCTGACCTTTCTGGGGCTGCTGATAGTGATGTGGGGGGTACTCCTCGTACCGCTGCTGGAGCGCCGCCTGCGGAGCGGGCGGCTCCTCATCTGGAAACACAAGGACACTCCGGCGACCACCTGAGTCAACCTGCCCGGGTAATTAGCCGTGGAGGTTTACCCACGAAAAAAGTAGCCGTTGTCACGGATAGTATCGCCTGCCTGAACCGGGAGCTGGCCGAGCAATACGAAATCGAGATTGTCCCCATCAATTTCTACGCCGGCGGCAAGCTCTACCGGGACTGGGTGGACATCACCCCCTCGGAGGCCTACGAACTTTTCCTTAAAGACCCCAACTCTTTCAAGAGCTCGGCTCCCGCGCCCGAGGAGTGCCTCGACGTCTTCCAACGGGTGAGCCAAACGGCCGAGAGCATCCTCTGCGTCACCGTCTCCACCCAGCTCAGCATGATGTACACCGCCGCCAGCGAGGCCGCCGCCAGGGCCCGGAAGGAGCTGCCCGAGACCACCATCGAGGTGATGGACTCGCATCAGGCCACCCCCTCCCAGGGCATGATAGCGCTGGCCGCCGCCCGGGCCGCCGCCGCGGGCCAGGAGCTTGCCGAGGTCGTCCGCGCCGCCGAGCGAGTCCGCGACAAAGTTAACGTCGTTATCCTCCTGGATACCATCCGCCACGTCTACCGCTGCGGGCGCATCCCCAAGGTGGCCTCGCAGCTGGGCTCGCTGCTCAGTATCCGGCCCATCCTCACCGTCTCCGGCCTGGTGCACTTCGCCGGCATGGCCCGCTCGCGCAAGCAGGGCATCGAGCGCGCCCTGCGCATGATGCGGGATAAAGTCGGCGAGCGCCCGGTGCACGCCGCCGTGACCCACGCCTACGCCCTGGAGGAGGCCGAGAAGCTCATGAAGCGTGTCGCCGCCGAGTTCAACTGCGTGGAGCTGTGGCTCTCCGAGTTCAGCCCCATTATGGGCTACGCCTGCGGCACCGGCACCGTCGGCGTCTCCTTCTACCCGAAAGACGCGGAGGGCGCTTAGTTGGCCGGGAATATCACCGCCGCCATCGTCATCGCCTACCTGCTGGGCTCTATCCCCTTCGCCTATATCATCTCCCGCCTGAGGAAAGACGTGGATATCCGCGACGTGGGCGGCGGCAACGTGGGCGCCCTCAATACCTACCGCCAGATTGGCCCGCTCTGGGGCCTGAGCGTCCTGGCCGCCGATATCCTCAAGGGCGTCCTGGCCGTTTTCGTCGCCCGGTGGCTGGGCATCCCCCTGGCCTGGGTCTGCGCGGCCGGTTTCGCCGCCGTGGTGGGCCACAACTGGCCGGTCTTTCTCAAGTTCCGGGGCGGCAAGGGGGCGGCCACCGTCATCGGCGTGCTGGTAGCCCTCACCCCCGCCGAGGCGGTTATCGGCGGCGTTACGGCCATCGCCCTCATCGGCGTTACCCGCAACCCGCGCCTGTCCCTGGGGGCCCTGGTGCTGGTGCCGCTGCTCAACTGGCTCTTCCACCGGGAGCTGACCTATATCCTCTTCGCCCTGGGGCTGCTCGTTTTCATCGGGCTGCGCACGCTGGTAAGCCTGGCGGGCGAGCTTAAAAACGCCGCCACGCGGAAGAACCTGATTATCGACCGGGACTATACCGCCTGGCAGACGAGGAGGGACGAGTAGCCATCCACATGAGAAACGTAGCCATCGTCACCGATTCCGTCGCCTGCGTCCCCGCCGAGCAGGTAGCCGAGTACGGCATCGAGGTGGTGCCGGTGCAGCTCGTCTTTGAAGGCAAGACCTACCGCGACGGCATCGACATGACCCCCGCCGAGTTCTACGCCCTGCTGCGCAGCGCCCGGAAAATGCCCACCTCCGCCAGCTCCTCCCCCACCCCCTACCTGGAGGCCTACCGCCGGGCCAGCCGCAGGGCCAGTAGCATCCTCTGCATCGCCGAGCCGACCAAGCTAACCGCCCTGTACAACTCGGCGCTGGTGGCCATGGAGACGGCCAAAAACACCCTGAAAAACGTCGCCATCGAGGTGGTGGAATGCACCACCACCGCCGCCGGACAGGGGCTGGTGGCGCTGGCCGCCGCCCGGGCCGCCGTCCTGGACAAGTCCCTGGCCGAGGTCAAGGAAATCGCCTCTAGCGTTATGTCAAGAATACGCCTCTTCGCCATGCTGGATACGCTGCAATACCTGGCCCGGAGCGGGCGCGTCCCGCAGGCCGCCCACCTGGTCAACTCCCTCCTCTCCATCAAGCCGGTCTTCTCCCTGGATAACGGCGAAGCCAATGTCGTGTTCCTGCCCCGCACCGTCAAGACCGCCCTGGACCGCATCCTCAGCCTGATGGACAAGAACGTGGTCAAGGGGCAGGCGCTCCACGTAGCCGTGATGCACGCCGACGCCCTGGAGACGGCCACGGCCTTCAAGGAGCGCATCGCCGCCCGCTTCGACTGCCGCGAGATATTCATCACCGAGTTCACCCCCGTCATGGGCGTGCATACCGGCCCCGGTCTTGTCGGGGCGGCCTTCTACGGGGAGTAGTTTTGGGATTATCCCCACGCCACCGCCCCATCGGTGTTATCTATTCCCACCCAGACCACCCTCGCGGCATCCGCCGCTTATCCCTTAGTTCCCCACCCCTTTACCCCTCTGAAATCCCCCTTTACAAAGAGGGACAAACGAACGGGTTGCCAGCGGTGATTCTAAAGGAAAAGGCCATCGTCTCCCTTTCCTAAAGGGAGAGTGAGAAGGATTTAACCCCCGGGGAGTAGCCCGCGAAGAGGGGCGCTAGCCCCTCTTACCTTAAATTCCCCCTCTCCAAACAGAATATCAAGGGTTTTTCTGATACTGAGTTTGGAGAGGGGGACACAGGGGGTGAGGTAATTAATAATCTTTGCCTTATAGCCTCCCCCAAGCCTAGCCAAATACCTCCAAAACATCTATAATTATTAGATAACACCCCTAAAACCGGAAAGGAGCACAAAAATCATGGAAATCAAGGCTATTACCGGCGCTATCGCCCGGGTCAGAACCGGCGCTCTCATCGTCACCCACTACGAGGGCAAGCGCCTCCCCGAAGGCGATACCGCCGTCCTGGACAAGGCCCTGGGCGGGGCCATCACCCGGCTCATCAAGCAGGGTGAAATCAAGGGCAAGGCCGGCGAGATTACCCTCCTCCACAGCCCCACCGGGATTACGGCCAGCCGCGTCGTCGTGGTGGGCTTGGGCAAGAAACGCGGCCTCACCACCGATAAAATCCGCGCCGCCGTCGCCGAAGCCCTCCGCTACGTGCGAGGGCGGGGCATTACCAGCGCCGCCACGGTGGTGCCGGGTGACGGGGTCAGGGGCATCAAGACCGAGGCGGCCGCCCAGGCCGTGGCCGAGGGGGCCATCCTGGGGCTCTACACCTTCCACCGCCACATGAGTAAAAAGGGCGATAACAATAAAGAAATAAAGACGCTCAAGATTATCGGCAAGGGGCGGGCGCAGCTGGCCGCCGCCATCGCGCTGGGGCAGGTGCTGGCCGAGGCCGCCATCCGGGCGCGCGACATGGTCAACGAGCCGGCCAACTTCATGACGCCGACGGTCATGGCCGAGACCGCCCAAAAGCTGGCCGACGAGTACGGCCTGAGCGTGGAAATCTTCGACCGCGACAAGATGACCGAGCTGGGCATGGGCGGCCTGCTGGGCGTCTCCCAGGGGAGCCAGCAGCCCCCCAGGTTCATCATCCTTAAATACCGGGGCAGGAGCGGCGACCAGACCGACCTCGCTCTGGTGGGCAAGGGTCTTACCTTCGATTCGGGCGGCATCTCCATCAAGCCCTCGGAGCGCATGGGCGAGATGAAGGGGGACATGGCCGGCGGCGCCGCCGTCATGGCCGCCATGGCGTCCATCGCCCGGCTAAAACCGGCCGTCAACGTCACCGCCCTCGTCCCCGCCACCGAGAACATGCCCAGCGGTAGCGCCCTCAAGCCGGGCGACATCATCACCGCCTTAAGCGGCAAGACTATCGAGGTGCTCAACACCGACGCCGAAGGCCGCCTCGTCCTGGCCGACGCCCTCAGCTACGCCAAGAACATCGGTGCCAAAGCCATTATCGACGCGGCCACCCTCACCGGCGCCTGCCAGGTAGCCTTGGGCAACATGTGCAGCGGTGCCTTCACCAATAACCCGGCGCTCCAGGACAAGGTCGTCGCCGCCGCCAAGACTACCGGCGAGCTGGTCTGGCCGCTGCCGATGTACGAGGAATATGCGGAACTGATTAAGAGCGACGTCGCCGATATCAAGAACATCGGCAACCGCTACGGTGGGGCCATCACCGCCGCCAAGTTCCTGGAGGAGTTCGTCGGGGGGGTGCCCTGGGTGCACCTGGACATCGCCGGCACCTTCCTGGCCGATAAAGACAAGGGCTACCTGCTCAAGGGCGGCACCGGCGTACCGGCGCGTACTCTGGTGACCCTGGTGCTGCAAATGGCCAAATAACTTAAATCACTTGTCATTGCGAGTCCTTCAGCGGAAGGACGAAGCAATCCCGATAATCGGTTAAGAAGATTCTTGGAGATTGCTTCGCCTTCCCTTCGGGAACGGTCTCGCAATGACGGAGGCAGGAGGACAAACGATGAAAATCAAGTGGCTGGCCCACGCCGCCTTCCTGATTACCGCCGACGACGGCACGCGCATCGTCACCGACCCCTACGAGACCAGCCAGGGCCTGCGCTACGGCGAGATTAACGAGGCCGCCGACATCGTCACGGTGAGCCACGAGCACGGCGACCACAACAACGTCAAGGCGGTCAAGGGCAAGCCGCAGGTGGTCCGGGGCGACGCCGAGGTCAAGGGCATCAAGTTCCGGGCTATTCCCACCGCCCACGACGACAAGTCCGGCGGCGAGCGGGGTAAAAACACCGTCTTCTGCTTCCAGGTTGACGGCATCAAGGTCTGCCACGCCGGCGACCTGGGCCACGTCCTCAGCGAAGCGCAGGTAAGCGCCATCGGGGCCGTGGACGTGCTCCTGGTGCCGGTGGGAGGCTTCTTCACCATCGACGCCGCCACGGCCACCAAAGTCGCCGGGCAGGTAAAGGCCAAAGTGATTATCCCGATGCACTTCAAGACGGAGAAATGCGTCTTCCCCATCCAGGACGCGTCGGGCTTCCTGGCGGGCAAGGCCAACGTCACCCGCGTCGCCGGCAGCCAGATAGAGCTGACCCGGGCCACCCTGCCCGCCAGCCCCCAAATTATGCTGCTCCGGCCGTCGCTCTAAGGCTCGGCCGACCCGCCGTTTTTTGCCGCCCGGCGAACGGCGCGACCCCTACCCCTCTAGCCACCCTTGACGTTCTGTGATAAAATAAACTATAGGGGGTAAGGTCTCGCATCTGAACAGGCTCAAAAGTTGGAGATAAGCGGTATCATCCTGGCCGGCGGCAAGAGTCTGCGCCTGGGACACGATAAGGTAGAGGCCAAGCTCGGCAGGACGACGCTGCTCCAGCAGGTAGTATCCCGCCTCGACCCCCTCACCCGGGACATTATTATCGTTACAGCGGAAGAAAGGACATTCGCACCGCTGGCGGGCCGTTCCCGAATACGCCTAACCTCCGATATCATCCCCGGCCAGGGCTCGCTGGGCGGTATTTATACCGGGCTGGTCAGGTCAGACACGCTTTATAATCTCGTGGTGGCGGCGGACATGCCGTTTCTGAGCAAGCCCTTGCTGAAGTACATGATTGAGGTTTCGGATGGTTTCGATTTCGTACTGCCGCGGGTCAACAATCGTTACGAGCCCCTCCACGCCGTCTACTCCCGCGACTGCATCGCCCCCATCGAGGCCCTTATCCGGCGCGGCCGCAAGGTTATCACCGACCTCATCGACCACGTGAAAGTAAGATTCGTCGAGGCCGGGGAGGTCGAGCGGTACGACCCCGACCACCTCAGCTTCTTCAATATCAATACCAGGGAAGACCTGGAGAGAGCCAGGAGGATTGCCGGAGGCGCCGGCGACTGATGATAAGCGTTGAAGAGGCCCTGGAGAAGATTCTCGGCGAGGTAAGCGTCCTGGAGGCCGCGCCCGTGCCCATCCTGGAGTCGCTGGGACAGGTGCTCGCCGAGGACATCGTCGCCGATATCAACGTGCCGCCGCTGGACAACTCCGCCATGGACGGCTACGCCTGCCGCGCCGCCGACACCGCCGGCGCCAGCGAAAAGAATCCGGTCACCCTGCGCGTTATCGATACCGTCATGGCCGGGGCCATTTCAAAGCAGGAGGTCACCGCAGGCACCGCCATACGCATCATGACCGGCGCCCCCGTCCCCCGCGGCGCCGACTGCGTGGTGCAGTTTGAGAACACCGACGAAATCGAGCGCCGCGCCGCTCAAGCCGCCAAGCCGCCCGCCACGGTGGGCGTCCTGGAGGCGGCCCGGCCGGGGCTCAACGTGCGCCGCGCCGGCGAAGATTTGGCCAAAGGCGCCGTGGCCCTCAGGCGGGGCACCGTCATCCGTCCCGCCGAAATCGGCATCATGGCGTCGCTAGGGCACAGCGGCGTGCGCGCCGTCCGCCGCCCGGTGGTGGCCATTATCTCCACCGGCAACGAGCTGACACCCATCAACGACCCCCTCCCCGAGGGCAAGATACACGACAGCAACGCCTACGCCGTCGCCGCCCAGGTCAAGCGCTGCGGGGCCGTCCCGCAGATGCTGGGCATCGCCCGCGACGACGAAAGCGAGGTGACCGCCAAAATAAAGCTGGCCAAAGACGCCGACCTGCTGCTCACCACCGGCGGCGTCTCCATGGGCGACTACGACGTGGTCAAGGACATTTTGGCCCGCGACGGCGACATGGTCTTCTGGAAGGTGCGCGTCAAGCCGGGCAAGCCGCTGGCCTTCGGCAAGCTGAAGAGCGTCAGCGACGACGGGCGCACCCGCATTATCCCCCACCTGGGGCTGCCCGGCAACGCCGTCAGCTGCATGGTCAGCTTCGAGCTGTTCGCGCGGCCGGCCATCCTCAAGATGATGGGCAAGCCGCACCTGGCCCGCCCCAGCGTGATGGCCGTCCTGGAAGACGACGTAACCAACGACGGCGGGCGCCGCCTCTACGACCGGGCTATCATCGAACGGCGTAACGGCCGGTACTACGCCCGGCTCACCGGGTCGCAGAGCTCCGGGATTCTCACCTCGATGAGCCTGGCCAACGGGCTGGTGCTCATCCCCGAAGACAGAAAAGAGGTCAGGAAAGGCGAGACCGTCCGGGCCATCATGCTGGACTGGAACGAGGAAGTAGACGTACCGCCGCAGGACTGAAACGGTAAATTAAAATGCGTTCGATAATATCAATCGTGGGCAAGTCGCACTCCGGCAAGACGACCCTGCTGGAAAAGCTCATCGGCGAGCTCAAGGGGCGGGGCTACCGGGTGGCCGTCGTCAAGCACTCCCACCACGCCGACGACCCGGACACTGCCGATAAGGACACCTGGCGCTTCACCCGGGCCGGCAGCGCCCTCTCGGCCATCAACTCGCCGGGCCACCTGGCCATCTACCGGCGTACCGAGCACCACTTCGACCCGCAGGAAATCGCCGGCTACGTCCACTGGGACTACGATTTTATCCTGACGGAGGGGTTCAAGAGCAGCCGTTATCCCAAGATTGAAACCCACCGCCGCGAGCAGGGCGAAGAACTGCTGACCGACCCCGCCGACCTGCTGGCCGTGGTTACCGACACGCCCCTGGATATAAACGTCCCCCAGTTCGCCCACGACGACGTCAGCGGCATCGCCAACATAATCGAGCGAAAGATGATTGAGCAACGCCGGGATAACGAGGTCGACCTGCTCGTCAACGGGGCGCCCGTCCCCCTGACGCCCGACCTCGGCGGCCTGATTACGCGCACCCTGCTGGCGATGATACCCCGTCCCGACGGCCACGGCATCAAAGACCTCCAGCTCTCTCTGAGGAGGACAGCTTGATTTTTGAAGCCTCGGACTTTGTTTTTAAAGTACCTTCGGTAGTATCGCGGGCGCGGCGCGTCATCATCAAGCCCAGCGCCTCCTACCCGCTGCCCTACCCGGTAACCACCAGCCCCGAGATGCTGGCGGCCATCATCTCCAGCATCCGCCGCGTCAGCGACGCCGATATCCTGCTGCTGGAGGGCACCCCCGGCGGCATGCCTACCCGGCCCATCTACGAGGCCCTCGGCTACGATTTTCCGCGGGTGCTGACGCTGGACGTCAAGGACTGCATCTTCGTGGAGGTGGATAACCCCCTGCCCAAGCCCTTCGCCATGCCCACCTTCTGGGTGCCCAACGTCATCCTCTCCAGCGACTACCTGATAACGGTGGCCCCCCTCAAGACCTGCAACGGCACCGGCAGCTTTACCATCATGAATCTGCTCTCCCTGCTGCCCGGCTCCAAGTACCAGGGGGAATCGCTCAACCCCTGGGAGACGCTCTACAGCCTGGGCATGGACAAAGTCCTGGCCGACCTCTACTTCACCCTCCCCTTCGACCTGGGTATCGTCGAGGCCAAGCAGAAATTCGCCGTGACCGGCGACCCCGGCCAGGGCGAGGTCGAGGAGTTCGACAAGGTCTTCATCGGCGAGCCTTACGAGGTAGACCGGGAGGTGGCCGACACGCTGGGGCTGAAAATCGGCTACCTGGACCTGATTAAATCGGCCAAGGTGGAATTGGAGGCATGATGAGCCCGGCCAAGAGCGATACCGAGGCACAGGAAGAGCGCGCCGCCGCCATCGCCGCCACGCGCTGGGCCATCGCCCTGGACTGGTTTCCGGCGCACCACCGCTCCATCGCCGTCCTGCTGCGGGACTACCTCTGCGCCGAGTGCGCCGGCCGTTTCGCCGGCGACGCCGACCCCAGGCCGGAGGCCCTCATCGGCGCCATCCAGAAGTGCTGCGCGGCGCAGCCGGACTTCATCAACGAGCGGCTGCCCATCATGGAGAGCGTCTTCCGCCTCTTGGTGGCCGGCGGGAACAAGGCCGCCACGCTCGGCGAGCTCAGCCAGCAATTGGGGGAGCGGCGCGGCGGCAACGCCTACCGCACCTCGCCGGAGGCCCTGGACCGCATCCTGAGAAACGACCGCTACTACGGCCTGCAGCCCGTCCCGGGAAAATAGGCGGGAATCCTAGTAGCGCAGGCTGAAATCGCCGTAGCGGCCGATATATTTCCCCCAGCTTACTTTCACCCCGTCCACCCGCGCCGCCGGCGGCCCTACCCTAAGATATTCCGCCAGCTCTTCCAGCGCCTGGCGCGGCCCCTCGGCCACCACCGCTACCGTGCCGTCGGGGACGTTGCGCACGTAGCCGGTCAGGCCAAGGCACGCCGCCCGTTCTGCCACCGAGGCGCGGAAGAAAACGCCGTGCACGCGGCCGCGTACCACCGCCCGCAGTGACGCCGATTGAACCATCGCCGGCCACTCTCTCCTGTCCCCGCCGGGGGGCTACTCCTCCTCTTCCGGGGGGCGCTTCCTCACCTTCTTGATAATCTCAACCGGGGGCGGCGGCGGCTGGATAACGGTGCTGATGGGATGCGCCTTCTTGTTATCCTTCTTCTGTTTTTTAGGTTCGTGGTGCCGGTAATCGCGCTTGCCCATGGTAACACCTCGCTAAAGTTATTGCGCTCTCCCGGAAGAATTCTAGCAAATAGGGCCTATTTCGTAAAGCCTCCCCGGAGCCTCTCCAGCGCGGCGCGGGCAGCCTCCTTTTCGGCCAGTTTCTTGCTGCTGCCGGCGCCCTCCCCCAGCACCTCCCCGTCCACGGTGACGGCCACGGTGAAGCGCTTGTCGTGGTCGGGGCCGGTCTCATCAATAAGGCGGTAATCGGGGGTAAGCTGAAAGCGGGCCTGGGTAAGCTCCTGCAGGCGCGACTTGGCGTCGCTCCTCGTGCCGGCGGCCACGGCCTCCCGCCACTCCGCCGCCAGCAGCCGGACGATTATCTTCCGCGTGGCCGTGATGCCCCGGTCGAGGTAGATGGCGGCGATGACCGCCTCCAGCGCACTGGCCAGGTTGGCCGGTTTAGCGCGCCCGCCGCTGGCCTCCTCGCCCTTACCCATGACGAGAAAGTCCCCCAAAGCGATGGAGCGGGCCAGGCGGGCCAGGGTCTCGCGGCGCACCAGGGCGGAACGCAGGCGGGTCATGTCCCCCTCGCTGAGGTCGGGGTAGTCGCCGTAGAGCTTGCCGGCCACGACGAAATCCAGCACGGCGTCGCCGAGGAACTCCAGCCGCTCGTTATGTCCGGCGGCCGCGGCGGGGTTCTCGTTGACGTAGGAGCTGTGCACCAGCGAAAGCTCCAGCAACGCCGCGTCGGCGAACTTAACCCCCAGGCGCTCCTGCAAAACGGCGGTATCGGGCACGGGATAGCTCCTTTACGTATCTACAATAAACCGTCGCCGCCGGGCTGTCAACGGCGGCGGGTTATTGTCTGGCGGGCACCTACGTGATATAATTGACCTGTCCGCTGGGGAGTCGTCTAGTGGTAGGACAGCGGACTCTGGATCCGTCAGCGAAGGTTCGAATCCTTCCTCCCCAGCCAGCCGAAAATGGCGCATTCGTCTAGCGGTTAGGACACCTCCCTCTCAAGGAGGAGATCGCGGGTTCGAATCCCGCATGCGCTACCAATTTTTAAAGCTAGAATCCCCCGAATTCCGAAATAGAGTCCGGGGGATTTTTCATTTTTGCTACTAATTTGCTACTAATGGGTAGACCTAAGGTATTAATAAATAGAACTCTTCGTATGGAAGTTATTTCCCACTAACTGACGCTGTTCGATAGCTTCTTATAAGACTATTATCAAGCTTCTGGTTTATCCATGAGCTCCGCTTTGGCCGATTCAGACAGAGCATTCCAGAGCTTGATCGCTGTATCCTCATCACCTTTTTCCAAAGCCGCTTTTAG
>DAOUEP010000029.1:0-14148 GCA_034430515.1 Dehalococcoidales bacterium
GTGGAGATTGCCGTCTGCGACGCCTGGGCCGAGGCCGGCGTCATCCCCCGCCAGGCCATCCCCAAAATCAAGCTGGCCAAGTGCAACCTCAAGCGCATGGGCGAAATTCTCAAGGAGACCCACCACGACGTCACGGCCTTCCTCGGCGCCGTGGCCGAGAGCCTCGGTGAGGAATCGCGCTACATTCACCTGGGCCTGACCTCCTCGGACGTCATCGATACGGCCACCTCCCTCCAGCTCGTCGAGGCCGCGAATTTACTCGTTAAGGGCGTCAAAGACCTGACGGCGGTGCTGGCGCGACGCGCCATCGAGCACAAGTACACCATTATGATTGGCCGCACCCACGGCATCCACGCCGAGCCGATCACCTTCGGTCTCAAGCTGGCCCTCTGGATGGAGGAGATGCGGCGCAATTTACAAAGGCTCACCGAGGCCCAGAAGGCCATCGCCGTGGGTAAAATCTCCGGGGCGGTGGGCACCTACGCCACCGTCACCCCGGAAATCGAGGTCAGGGCCTGCCACAAGCTGGGGCTGGCCCCGGCCCCCATCTCCAACCAGGTCATCCAGCGCGACCGCCACGCCCAGTTCGTGACCACCCTGGCCATCCTGGCCGGCTCGCTGGAGAAGTTCGCCACCGAAATCCGCGCCCTCCAGAGGACCGAGGTGCGCGAGGTGGAAGAGCCCTTCGGCGCCGGGCAGACCGGCTCCTCGTCCATGCCCCACAAGCGCAACCCGGAGCTGTGCGAGCGGGTCTGCGGCCTGGCGCGGCTGGTGCGCGGCTACGCCGTGACCGCCATCGAGAACATCGCCCTGTGGCACGAGCGCGATATCAGCCACTCCTCCAACGAGCGCATCATCCTGCCCGACAGCTGCCTGACGCTGGACTACATCCTGGCCATTTTCACCTCGATAATGCGCCACCTCACCGTCTTCCCGGCGCGGATGAAAAAGAACCTGGAGCTTACCCACGGGCTGGTCTTCTCGCAGCGGGTCCTGCTGGCCCTCGTCGGGACGGGCCTGAGCCGCCAGGACGCCTACAGCCTGGTGCAGCGCAACGCCATGAAGAGCTGGAAGAGCGCCCGCAGCTTTCTCAAGCTGCTCCAGGCCGACGCCGACGTCACCGCCACCATCGCCGCGCCGGAGCTTGCGAAAATCTTCGACTACCAGCAATACCTGCAGCACGTGGACGATATCTTCCAGCGGCTGGGACTCACCAAGTCCCAGTGGCAGGGCACCCTGCCCGATACCATCGAGCTGGGGCCGATGTCGATATGAATATCAAACCAAAGGGGTTGATAGTCTATGGATAATACCGACCCGCCGCCGGTGCTGATGGAGACCGACCTACCCCTGCCCCTGTTCATCAAGGGCAAGGTGCGCGATACCTACGACCTGGGTAGCCACCTGCTCATCGTCACGACCGACCGCATCTCCGCCTTCGACGTGGTGCTCCCCCAGGGCATCCCGCTCAAGGGGCACGTCCTCAGCCGCCTCTCCGCCTTCTGGTTCCGCCGCACCGCCGAAATCATGCCCAACCACCTGACCGAGGCCCTTGACGACGTGCACAGCCTGGACTCCTACGTCCCCGCCGAGAGCCGCTTCCCCTACCCCGCCTACCTGCGGGGCCGCTCGATGATTGTCAAAAAGGTCAAGCGCATCCCGGTGGAGTGCGTCGTCCGCGGCTATATCGCCGGCTCGGCCTGGGAGGAATACCGGGAGAGAGGCACCGTTTCCGGCCGGAAGATGCCCAAGGGCCTCCGCGAGAGCCAGGAGCTGGAAGCGCCCATCTACACCCCCACCACCAAGGCGGATACCGGTCACGACGAACCCATGGAAAATAAAGAAATCGTCAAGCTCGTCGGAGCGGAGATTGCCAGGGAAATGGAAGCTAAAAGCCTGACGGTTTACAACTACGCCCGCGAGTACGCCCGCGAACAGGGCATCATCATCGCCGATACCAAGTTCGAGTTCGGCCTGGAGAACGGGCACCTGATACTCATCGACGAGCTGCTTACCCCCGATTCGTCGCGCTTCTGGGACGTAAACGTCTACAAGCCGGGTAATCCCCAGCCGAGCCTGGACAAGCAGCCCCTGCGCGACTGGCTGACCGCCTCCGGCTGGGATAAAAAACCGCCCGCCCCCGACCTCCCCGACGAAGTGGTCGCCGCCACTTCCCGGCGTTACCTAGGGGCCTACGAGAAGCTCACCGGGCGGCAGCTGGCGTCCCTGGAATAGCTAGCCCTCCAGCATACCTTTGGTGCTGGGGACTTCCCCACTCAGGCGCGCGTCGAGGCGCGTGGCGGCGTCCAGCGCCCTCCCCAGTGCCTTGAAGAGGGCCTCGGCCATGTGATGGTCGTTGCGGCTGGCCAGTATCCGGGCGTGCAGGTTGAGGCGGGCTTCCTGGGCGAAACTCTCCAGAAAGTGCCGGATGAGGTCGGCGGGCAGGCCGGGCATATCATTACCACTTAAGGGCAAGTCCAGCACGGCGTAGCCACGTCCAGAGATATCCACCGCCGCGAAGGCCAGCGCCTCGTCCATGGGCACGGTGCGGTCGGCCATACGCACGATGCCGCGCCGCTCGCCGAGGGCCTTGAGGAAGGCCTGCCCCAGGGTAATGCCCACGTCTTCTACGGTGTGGTGAATATCATCGCCGGTGGCTTTGATTGTCAGGTCAAAAAGCCCGTGTCGGGCCAGGGCGCTGAGGAGATGGTCGAAGATAGGCGTGCCGGTCTTAATCTCGTATTCTCCCTGCCCGTCAATGTCCAGCGTGATGGCAATATCCGTCTCGGCGGTCTTACGGGTAAGACTGGCCTTTCGCCCGCTTGCCGCCGGCTTTTCTTCACCGGCCGCCAAAAGCTGCATCGCCCCCTTGAGAAAGGTGCCGCCGACCGGTATCTTGCCGGTGCGGGTGCGCTGGTAGAGAGGACGGCTGCAGCCGATCCGGGCGGCCATCTCGCTGTCGGAGGAGCCGTTTTCTTCTTGCAGTTTGATTATCTGCCGGAGCACGTCTTCAACCTGAGTCATCTCTATTCTTACCTTTACTAGCTTTAACTGTTAACTATTATAACATATCTAAGTAATTTGTCAAGAGGGAAGTGTTAGTATATCTAACAGCGAGGTTGGGTATGATTATCCCCCCTCTGCCCCACCCTATCGGGGTTATCTATTCCCACCCAAACCGCCCTCGCGGCATCCGCCGCTTAGCCTGTAGTTTGCCCCACTCCTTTACCCCCGGTGGGGAGGTGGAGAAAGCCCCAGCGAGTGGTGGCAGGATGCCACAGGGTGGGCATAGGGTGGGAAAGAAAAACTGGTGATGGAGTGGAATGGGGGTAAGTCCCCTTAAGGCTTAATCTCCCCCAGCGCCCTCATCAAGGCGTCGGTATCCTCCGGTCTGCCCACGCTGATGCGGATAGAGTTCTTGAGGAGCGGACTATTAAAATAGCGCACCAGGACGCCCTTGCGCTCCAGCTTCTGGTGCAGCTCGCCGGCACTACCCTGGAGGACGGCGCAGTAGATAAAGTTGGCCTGCGAGGGGTACGGCCGGAGCCAGTCTATCTCCCCCAGCGCCTTGAAGAGCCGCCCCCGCTCGCTGACGATGGCCTTTACCTTATCTTGCAGGTATTTCAGGTCGGCCAGGGACTCGCGCACGGCCACCTCGGCGGCCACGCTGACGTTGTGGGGTATCTTGATGGCCATGAGATAGCGGGCCACGCGCGGCGGAAAGACGCCGTAGCCGAAACGCAGGCCGGCCAGCCCTGCCCACTTGCTAAACGAGCGCAGCACCATCAGATTGGGGTACTTCTCCGTAAGCCCCACTACCGTCTCGCCGCAGAACTCGTAGTAGGCCTCGTCGACAACCACCGGCCGCCCGCTGGCGAGAATTTCTAAGATGTCGTCGCGCGGGGTGGCGTTGCCGGTGGGGTTGTTGGGGGTGGCCAGGAATATCAGCCTGGTCTTGGCGTTGATAGCCTTTTTAACCGCCTTAACGTCCACGTTGAAATTCCCGTCGCGCGGAACGTTGACCACCGTGCCGCCGACGATCTCGGTGCTGAAACGGTAGATATCAAAGGTGGGCACGCTGTTGACCACCGCGTCGCCGGGGCCGACGAACAGCCGCACGATGAGGTCGATGAGGGTGTTGGAGCCGTGGCTGGCCACGATGCGCTCTACCGGCGCCCCCGCGTAGTCCGCGAGCATGGTACGCAGCCGTAACTGCCCGTCGTCGGGGTAGACGTGCAGGTGGTTGCAGGCCGCCAAAGCCCTGGCCACGCGCGGCGAGCAACCGTAGGGGTTCTCGTTGGCGTTGAGTTTGACGATTGCCTGCGGCGCCACGTCCACCTTACCGGCCAGCACGTCCGGCGAGGTGGAGGCGCTGTAGCCGTGGAACTCCGTCAGGTGCGGGCGGATGAATCGCTCGATGCCTTCGGCCATGTTATTTCCTCCCGCCCTTGAGCCGCCGCTCGGCGGCCCGCGCGTGGGCCTCCATTCCCTCGGCCCGGGCGATACGCGCCGCGGCCCCGCCTAATTTCTGTACGTCTGCCTCGCCCATCTCGACCAGCGTGATGAGCTTGACGAAATCCAGGACGTTGAGCGGCGAGCCGAACCGGGCCGTCCCCTCGGTGGGCAGGACGTGCGAGGGCCCGGCCACGTAATCGACCAGCACCTCCACGGCGTCCTCCCCGACGAAGAGGCAGCCGGCGTTCTTCACCTTGTCCACGTAGTCCGCGGCGTTGGCTACCACCAGGCAGAGGTGCTCCGGGGCGTAGAGATTGGCCAGGTCTATCGCCTCGTCAACGCTGGCGACCACGGCAATCATCCCCCGCTGCTTGAGCGATGCGACGGTGGTATCGCGGCGGGGCAGGTCCTCCAGCTGGCGTGCTATTTCCCCGCCGACGGCCTCGGCCAGCTCCCGCGAGGTGGTCAGCAGGATGGCGGTGGCCAGGGGGTCGTGCTCGGCCTGGGCCAGCATATCGGCGGCGACGTAAGCCGCGTTGGCCGTATCGTCGGCGATGATAACGACCTCACTGGGGCCGTAAAGCCCGTCGATGCCCGCCGTCCCGTAGAGGAGTTTCTTGGCCAGCAGGACGTAGCGGTTGCCCGGCCCGCAGACTTTGTCGACGCGGGGGACGGTCTCCGTCCCCAGGGCCAGTGCTGCGACAGCCTGCGCCCCGCCGATGCTGAAGACCCGGTCGACCCCGGCCAGATGCGCCGCCGCCAGCGTCAGCGGCGGGAGGCTGCCCGTTTTATCCGGCGGCGTCGCTACGACCACTTCTTTGACTCCGGCCACGCGGGCCGGTATGGCCGTCATCAGCAGCGTGGAGGGATAGGCCGCCGTGCCGCCGGGCACGTAGACCCCTACCCGTTCCAGGGGGCGAATCAGCCAGCCGAGGCCGCCATCGGTTTTATCGTGCAGCAGCTTATTTTTCTGTATCTCGTGGTAAGCGGTAATGCGCTCCGCCGCCAGGTTGAGGGCCGCCAGCAAGTCGGCGTCGATTCCCTTGGCCGCCCGCTTGATGGCCTCCCGGGGGACTTCCAGAGATTTCAGCTCGACCCCGTCGAGCTTCTCGGTGAGGTCGTAGAGGGCCTTATCGCCCTGCTGGCGCACCTCGGCGATGATTTGCCGTACCGTCTTTTCGCGCTCGGCGTCTTCCAGACCCGCCGAGACCTGACGTGCCAGGGCCTGCTTGGCCTCCGCGTATCCTTCGATAATCTTCATGCGCCCGCCTCCACGGCCGTCTTGAGCTTGCCGACGATAAGCCCGATACGTTTCTTCTTAGCGGCGTCACTCAGGGCAGCGTTGTTGCCAATGAGACAGGCCGTCGACTCGAAGAGCGTATCGATAATCTTGAGGTTGTGCCGGGCGATGGTGCGGCCCGTCTCGGTGTTCTCGATGAGCAGGTCGGCGTCCTCCGGCAGGAAACCCTCGGTAGCGCCCCAGGTGGGGATAACGTGATAGTGGCCCAGGTGGTTATCGCGGGCGTACTTGTCGGCCAGGTTGACGTACTCGCTGGCGACGCGCAGCGCCTCGCCCCGGCGGGCGATATAGTCGCGCAGCCCGGCGACGTCGTCGGCGGGAACTTCGTTGCTCACCACGGCCACCAGCCGCACCCGCCGCAGCCTCAAGTCCAGCACTTCGCTGACGGGGCTGGCGGGGAACTGAGCGCTGTGGTCGGCCAGCCAGTCGCGGCCGGTCACGGCCAGATCGAAGTTGCCGTTGGCCACCTGCAACGGCATGTCCTGGGGGCGGATGACCTTGACCGTCACCCCCTTAATATCGATAGCGGGGCGGCGGTTGCCCGTCGCCGAGGGGTAGTCGCTGACGGCGATGCCCGCCCTGTTAAGTAAATTAACCGTCTGCTGCTGCTGGTGCCCGTCGGGCAGGGCCAGCCGCACCGTACCGGGGCTGGCTTTAACTGAGACGGTGGTTCTAATTTCACCAGGCGGAGAAGGCTCTACGCCAGAGGCCGCCTTTTCGCTGCTAACGGCGGTACAGAGTGATGTTATAATTTTATCAAGGTCTTTGGCCGTCCGGCTGGCCCGGTTGGCGATGAGGCAGGCGCTGTAGTCCAGGACGCGCTCCAGCGGGGTGAGGCCGGCTCCGCCGATATTGCCCTCCCCGGCGGGGAGGAGCACCAGCTCGGCGTTTTCCGGCGGGTAGGCCTCGGCGGCGCCCCAGACCGGAAAGACGCTGAAGCGGCTGAGGCGCTTCCTCAGGGCGTAGGCCTCGGCCAGGTTGGGGTACTCGCTGGCGATGCGTACCGGCGCGCCGTTGGCGCGCGGCGGCGCGACCGCCGCCGTATAGAGCGAGCCCTGCCCGTAGCCCAGATCGCTTACCTTGACGATAGCGCTGGAGGGGTATTTCGCCAGCAGCTCCTCTACCCAGTCCCGGCAGCAGATGCCCAGGTCGTAGTTGCCGGTGGCAATCTGGATGGGGATATCCTTCTCGTGGAAGACGCGGATGAGCACTTCCGGGAATTTCTCCGATTTGGGGCGGTAGTAACCGATGGACGAGTTGTACTCGTCCAGGCCCCATCCGGCCCTGTCGAGCCGGGCGGCGGTCTTGCGCAGCAATCTCCCCTTGGGCAGGGCCAGCTTAACAGCCACCTTTATCCTCCAGTAGCTTCAGGACTCCGGCGATGTCGGGCGCTTCCCGGCGCGCCTTAGTCTTATCTATAACGACGAACACGGGCGCTTTGTCTCTTACTTCGATAGTCCGGTCGGCGTCCAGGGGCTTGCCGCCCAGGTCGAGCGCAACGCTGTAGCCTTTCTCGCGCAGGGCCGCGCCGAGCCGGAAGGAGTCCTTGATGACGCCGGATTTCAGCCGCACCAGCACGCTTTTCTCCTCCATCGGGGCGACGGCCTCCGGCCTGACCAGGTTCATCAGGGCGTCCGTATCGAGGGCGAAACCGGCGGCGGGCACGTCTCCACCCCCCATGGCCGGTATCAGGGCGTCGTAGCGGCCGCCGCCGCCTACTCTCTCGCCAGCGCTGTAGAGATGGAAGATGACGCCGGTATAATACTCAAAACCCGCCCCGGAGGCGATGTCTATCTTGCCAGCACAGTTCAACTCGTCGAGGACGGTCACCGTGGCCAGGAAATCGTCCAGATAAGGGGCCAGTTCGGGCATCTCGCCGGCGAGCTCGACACCCTGGCGGCTCAGGAAGGCGGGCGACCTGCCCTTCGTGCCCAGCAGCGGCCGGATGGCCCGGCCCAGGCCCGGCGAGTCTCTAGTTATCTCGGCCAGCAGGTCGGCGTCGCCGTCGAGGATGCGGTCGAAGGTGCGGTGCCGCTCCTCGGGGCTGAGGCCCAGCTTCTCCAGCAGCGCCCGCACCAGACCGGCGTGCGAGAGGCGCACCTCGACGTCCTTCAGTCCCAGCTGCCGGAGCGTCTCCAGCGAGAGGGCCACCAGCTCGGCATCGGCCAGCGCCGCGCCGGCCCCGATAAGCTCCACGCCGCACTGCCAGCGCTCCCGCGGGCGCTCCGGGGACTCCTCGAAGATGAAGATATTGGCGGCGTAAAAGAGGCGGGCGACGCCTTCGTCTCGCAGGCTCTCGGCGTAGTAGCGCGCCACCGGGATGGTGCCGTCGGGCCGCAGCACGACCCGCTCGCCGCTCCAGCCGTCCCAGTCCAGGAAGGAATAGACCTTGCCGAGCCGGCCCGGCGTGAGCGTCCCCGCCGAAGTAAACAGGTGCAGGTACTCGATGGTGGGCGTCCTTACCTCGCGGTAGCCCCACCCCGTAAAACAGCGGCGGCAGATGGCCTCCACCCCCCGGAAGACCTGCATCTCCTCCGGGGAGAGGTCGCGCATGCCCTTGGCTCGCGGAACTTTCAAGCTAACCTCGTCTCCATCATCAGGATACTACTAATTTACAATAAACGGCGGCTCTATTCAATCGGGGGAGGTCTCCAGATTGCATAAAAACCGCCGTAGAACTATAATGAAAAGACTTTGCGGATATTATCTATGGTCACCATCCGACGTATAACTCTGGCGGTGGTGCTGCTCCTGCTGGCTCTGTCGCTGGGCTCCGGCGTGCGGGCGCAGGACCGACACGTGGCGGTTATCACCATCGACGGCACGGTCAACCCGGTGCTTACCGGCTACGTGGAGCGCGGCGTCAATGAGGCCGAGGACAGTGGCGCCGAGGCCCTCATCATCCAGATAGATACCCCCGGCGGCCTCGACGATTCTACCCGCGATATCATCAAGCTCATCGTCAACGCGCGGGTGCCGGTGGTCGTCTACGTCTCCCCGTCCGGGGCGCGGGCCGCCTCGGCGGGCTTTTACATCCTGCAATCGGCCCACGTGGCCGCCATGGCCATCAACACCGCCACCGGCGCCGCCACGCCTATCTCGCTGAGCGAGGAAGGCGAGGCCGCTGTCTCCGACGAGCTCAAGGCCAAGATGATTAACGACTCCGCCGCCTACATCCGCAGCCTGGCCGAGTCGCACGGGCGCAACGCCGACTGGGCCGAGCGCGCCGTCCGCGAGGGCGTCTCCGTCAGCGAGCAGGAAGCCCTGGAGATGAACGTCATCGAAATCGTGGCGCCCGACCTCGATGCCCTGCTGACCGCCCTGGACGGTCGCCAGGTAACCCTGCTCAACGACCAGGTAGTTACCCTGCACACCGCCGGCGCCGCCGTGGACGAAATACCCATGGGCACCTTTACCGGCTTTCTCTACGCCATCGCCGACCCCAACATCGCCTATATCCTGCTCAGCATCGCCACGCTGGGCATCATGGCCGAGATATTCAACCCCGGTCTCATTTTCCCCGGAGTGGTGGGGGGCATCTGCCTGCTGCTGGCCTTCTTCTCGCTGGGGATGCTGCCGGTCAACTGGGCCGGCATCCTCCTCATCGTGCTGGCGGTGGGGCTCTTCATCGGGGAGGTGCTCACGACCACCTTCGGCATCTTTACCGCCGGGGGCGTCGTGTCGCTGGTTATCGGCTCGCTGATTCTTTTCCAGGGGGCTTCCCCTGTCTTTAGCATCAGTCCCTGGCTCATCGCCACGGTGACCATCATCGTGGCCGGCGCGCTTACCTTTATCGTCCACCGCGCCATCAGGGCCCACCGTAAGCAGGCGCGCACCGGCCGCGAGGAGCTGGTCGGCAAGACGGTCCTGGTCAAGGTAGCCCTCAAGCCGGAGGGCACCGTCTTTTTCAAGGGCGAGCGCTGGACGGCCGTGCTCGATGGCGGCGAGGCCAAGCCGGGGGAAGAGGTAGTTATCAACCGGGTCGATGGTCTTACCCTGCACGTTAGCAAAAAATTATAGCAAAGGAGGGACTGGCCTGATATGCCTGTCTGGAGTATAGTTATTCTCGTTATTGTCGCCGCCGTTGTCCTCTATTTCGTCGTTCTCTGGTCGGTGCGTGCCCACCAGCGCAAGGTGGCCGCCGGCCGGGAAGAGCTGATTGGCCGGACGGCTGTGGTGGAGGTTCCCCTGGAGCCCAAGGGAGTGGTGCTCGTCGAGGGCGAGCACTGGACGGCCGTGGCCGAAAGCGGCAGCATCGCAGCCGAAGAGGAGGTGATTATTACCAAAATCGATGGTCTCAAGTTGACCGTAACCAGGAAATAATACTAAAGGAGGTGAACCTATGGGCAACTATATCTGGATTATCATTGTCGTTGTTGTTGTTCTCATCATCGTCCCCATGGCCATTAAGATCGTCACGGAATACGAGCGCGGCGTTATCTTCCGGCTGGGGCGACTCATCGGCGCCAAGGGCCCCGGCCTCTTCCTCATCATCCCCTTCATCGACCGCATGGTCAAGGTGGACTTGCGCGTGGTGACCATGGACGTACCCTCGCAGGAAGTCATCACCAAGGATAACGTTACCGTGCGCGTCAACGCCGTGGTCTACTTCCGCGTCGTCGACCCCGAGTCCTCCGTCGTCAAGGTGCTCGACCACATCCGGGCCACCTCGCAGATATCCCAGACGACGCTGCGTAACGTCCTGGGGCAGTCCGAGCTCGACGAGCTGCTGACCCAGCGCGAGAAGCTCAACCAGATGCTCCAGAAGATTATCGACGAGCATACCGACCCGTGGGGCGTCAAGGTCTCTACCGTGGAAATCAAGGAGGTCGAGCTGGCCGAGGAGATGAAGCGCTCCATGGCGGCCCAGGCCGAGGCAGAGCGCGAGCGGCGCGCCAAGATCATCCACGCCGAGGGCGAGCTGCAGGCCTCGGAGAAACTGGCCCAGGCGGCGGCCATCATCGGCCGGGAACCGGCGGCCATCCAGCTGCGCTACCTCTCCACGCTGACCGAGATTGCCAGCGAGAAGAACTCTACCATCCTCTTCCCCATCCCCATCGAGCTTTTCAAGGCCTTCGGGGGCAACAAATAGCAACAGGCGTATTCTTTAACCCATTATTCGTATAGCATAAGGGCGGGGAACTTAGCATCCCCGCCCTTAAGGCTTTTCCCTCAGGCTCACGTCCCCGGCGACGACGCTGATAACGCTTCCGTCCGTGAGACGCAGCACCAGGGCGCCGCTTTCGGCGACGGACTCGGCAACACCTTCGATAATATCGCCGCCGGATATTATGTCTACTCTCTTCCCTAATGTGTCCAGTCTATCGCGCCAGGCCTGAAAAATCCCCCTCCCTTCGGGGAGCTGAAGATAGAGCCGCTCGAACTCCGCCAGCAGCTCCCCCACTACAATCGCCCTGTCCACTCCCCTCCCCTCGCCCTCCAGCGACGTGGCCTCGGCGGCAATCTCGTCAATCTCAGCGGGCCTCAAGGCGGTATTGACGCCGATGCCGACGATGGAACAGGCCACGTTCTTCCCCTTCACCTCGTTCTCGATGAGGATGCCGCCCACTTTCCTGCCGCCGATGAGGACGTCGTTGGGCCATTTCAACCGGGCTTCAAGGCCGCTTACCGCCTCGATGGTGCTGGCCGCGGCCAGCGCCGCTATCATCACCAGGTAAGGCAGGGATGCCGTTTCGGGATAGAGGACGATGGAGAGGGCGATATTGCCGGCGGGGGCGAGCCAGCGGCGCCCCAGGCGCCCCCGCCCCCCGGTCTGCTCCCCGGCGATGACGACGGTGCCCCCGGGGGCGCCCCGCCGCGCCTGGCGGCGGGCCTCGTCCATCGTCGAGGGCAGGCTGGGAAAATAAATAAGTTTGCTGCCGATTAGTGCGGTTTTCAGTTCACCGGCCAGCGCAGCATAGGGGTTTTCTCCGGTTACCATGCTACCCTGAATGATAGCATATCGCGGCGGGCGGTGCCGCAGCACTAAAGGGGAGTTATTTGATAATAGCTAGACCCTTACCTGCACGAAGGGGAGAATCTGGATGCCTATCCTGGGCTTTATCTCGAACCGGATACCGGCCCGCCCCCGCCGCTCCACCCCGCCCATCTTGGTGACCTCCAGGATTTTGATGGCGCGCTGCTCGACACGGCCCGCCTCCAGCAGGATATCCGGCGTACTGAGCTTGAGGTAGTAATCGCTCATCTCGTAGGCGCGGGAGAGAGACTTGCCCTCCAGGACATAGCTGTCCATGGTCAGGACGATGGAGCGGTCGTCATCGCACAGCTGCTTGCACTGGTGCAGGAAGTTCATCTTCGTCGTCGGCCCGACGCGGGTCATGAAAGGCGAAGGCGAGTCGATGACGACCAGCCGGAAACGCCCCGGCAGCTCCTTGAGATAGCTGAGGAGGAGGTCGAGCTTAGCCTCCGGTTTCTCCATGACGTCTTCCAGGCTGATGTTGTAGATACGGAAACGGTCGGTTACCAGTTCGTGCCCTACCTCCAGGGCGATGGAATCCATCTGCGCCACCAGGGTCGTGGCCTGGTACTCCGTGGAGTAATAGACCACCGAACCCTCCTTGGAATGCAGCACCCCGCTGGCGATGTGCTGGGCCAGCACGCTCTTGCCCGTGCCGGATTCACCCTCAATCAGCACCAGAGAGCTCTCGCGAATACCACCGCCCAGGGCATCGGAGATATCCCGGACGCCGCCTCTTGCCGGACTATTTACAGTTGCCATACTCAGCATCACTAATTCAACGCACCCGCTTCGGAAAGCGGTGCCGGCTCCTTCTTGAGCCGCCACCAGTCTAACCCCGCGGGTATAAACGGGTCATAAACGTTCCCGGCCGGGGGATAAACATCTCGTAAATGATTGGCGGAGGCCCCCGCTGGACAGATAATCCTGAAACTGTTAATAATATATTAGTATTTAACTGGTAAGGTAGGGCTATGAAGTTAAAAATCTCCCCGAAAAACGTGTTGCTGGTATTGTTAACCGTTGCCTCCATGGCGGTGTTGATACTGTCGTTCACCGCCTGCGGCAAAGAGGCGGGGCCGCCCGGCAGCCGGATTGCCTTCTATTCCAACCCTGACGGCAACAATGAGATATACGTCATGGACGCCGACGGCACCAACCTGACGCAACTGACCGATAACGGCGCCTGGAACGTGGCGCCGGCCTGGTCGCCCGACGGCAGTAAAATCGTCTTCAGCTCCAGTGCACCGGGATATCTCAATATCTGCGTCATCAATAGCGACGGCACCGGCATGATAAATCTGACCAATACTGCCGCCACCGACGGAGACCCAGACTGGTCGCCCGACGGCAGTAAAATAGCCTTCAGCTCCGAGCGGGACGGCAACCCGGAAATATACGTGATGGATGCCGACGGCGCCAACCAGACACGGCTGACCGATAACGATGCCAATGACTACGTGCCGATCTGGTCGCCCGACGGGACCAAAATAGCCTACCACTCCGATGCCGACGATGACTTCGAGATATACGTCATGGACGCCGACGGTGCCAACCAGGTACAGCTCACCGCGAACGATGCCATGGACTTGTCCCCCGCCTGGTCGCCCGACGGCAGCCAAATTATATTCAGCTCCGAGCGGGACGGAAATTTCGAGATATACGTGATGGATGCCGATGGCGCCAACCAGACACGTCTTACGGATAACAGTACCAGAGACATCAAGGTTGACTGGTCGGCCGAAAATAACCGGATAGTTTTTGTTTCCGACCGGGACGGCAACTCGGAGATATACAGCATGAACCCGGACGGCTCGGACCCCAAACGCCTGACGGATAATGACGCCGATGATTTCTGGCCGGCCTGGTCGCGCTGAGGCACGACTCCCCGCCCGGGCCGATATTGACATCGGCCCGTCGATTATGCTATTATGAAACTTGCGCCCTAGCGGCGTTTTTGCACCTTAACAACTGGATAGCGGAAGGAAGGTTCTAAACCAAGTCAATCACTTTTATTGGAGAGTTTGATCCCGGCTCAGGATAAACGCTGGCGGTGTGCTTTATGCATGCAAGTCGAACGGGCTACTTCGGTAGCTAGTGGCAGACGGGTGAGTAACACGTAAGCAACCTGCCCTAAAGTGGGGAATAACTCTGAGAAATCGGAGCTAATACCGCATGTGGTGATGGGGTTCATGCCTCATCTCTAAAGCCTTCGGGCGCTTTTGGAGGGGCTTGCGTACGATTAGCTTGTTGGTGAGGTAACGGCCCACCAAGGCAACGATCGTTAGCTGGTTTGAGAGGACGATCAGCCACACTGGGACTGAGACACGGCCCAGACTCCTACGGGAGGCAGCAGCAAGGAATATTGGGCAATGGGCGAAAGCCTGACCCAGCGACACCGCGTGGGGGAAGAAGG
>DAOUEP010000030.1:0-23875 GCA_034430515.1 Dehalococcoidales bacterium
CTCCTCTACGTGGGCCGGCTCGACCCGCTCAAGGGCATCGACCGGCTGCTCCGGGCGATGACCCACCTGCGGCATTTCGATAAGCTCCGGCTGATTGTCATCGGCGGGGACGAGCGCAGCGTCAGCGAGCGTGAGAGGTTGAGCCGCCTGGCCGTGAAAATCGGCATCGAGAATTTGGTCACCTTTGAGGGTATGGTCAGGCAGGAGCTTCTCCCCGGCTATTACCGCGCCGCCGACTGCTGCGTGGTGCCTTCCTACCACGAGAGCTTCGGGCTGGTGGCCCTGGAGGCCCTGGCCTGCGGCACGCCGGTAGTATCCAGCGACGTGGGCGAAATGAGTAGCATTATCCTGCCGGGGGAGACGGGCTACGTGGTGAGCGATAACCGGCCGGAGGCCCTGGCGGGGAAGATAGCGCAGGTACTGGCCTGGCCGCCCCGCGACACGGCGGCGATAAAGGCTATTCGTGGTTCGGTCGAGCGGTTCGGCTGGGCGAGCATCGCCGCGGCCGTCACCGGAGAGCTACGCGCGGCGCTGGCTGATAAACTGGCGGCGGCCTAGCCCACCGCTAGCTCGTACCAGAGGTAGGTCTGCCGGGGCTTAAATCCCACCGATGCGTACAGCGCGCTGGCTGTCTCGTTGGCGCTGTCCACCGTCAGCCACACCTTACGGACGCCCCGTCCCTTGAGATGGGCCAGTCCCGCCAGCAGCGTCCGCCGCCCGACGCCCTGCCCCTGGAAATCGGGGTGGGTGCCAATCATGTAGATGCGTCCCTCACCCGGGGCGCCTATCTCCGTCCAGCAGTAGCCGGTGACGGCCGCCTCCTCGCAGGCCAGGATAATGTCCCGGCGGGAGCGGTGGCTCAGCCTTATCTCATGGGCCGTTGTCTCCGGCGTGTTACGCTGGTAGCCCCAGTGGTCGGCGAAGCTGCGGTTCTGCAGCTGCGTCAGCAGCGCCTCCTCGCCCTCACCCAGGTGGCGGCAGCCGGTCAGGGCCGTCTCCAGCTCCGGCCAGGCGATATTATCCAGGTCCAGCGATAGCTCCAGGAAACGGCGGACATGCTTGAAGCCGAGCCGGCTGAGGATGTTCTTGGCGGTGACGTTCTCGTTGCGGATATAAATGTGGATAAATCGCGCCCCCAGCTCACCGGCGCGCTTCAGCGCCGTCCTGAGGAGCCGGCGTCCCAGGCCTTTCTGGCGGTGCTCCGGGAGCAGCCAGGCATCGGCGATGACACGCCCGATGGTGAGCTCCGGCTTGATATCCAGGAAGCCGACGGCATCGCCGCCCGCCGTGACGAGGAACAGGTCGCGGGCGGGGTCGTAGTCCGGCCGGGCCAGGTTCTCGGCGATGGCCTGCGGCGTGGCCGGGCGGCCGATGGGCTCCTCCCGCTCGGCGGCGAGATAGAGCAGGACGAACTCGTTGAAGTCGACGGGCCGATATTTCCTGATACGATATGGCGAATCATTCATCGTTCCTCCGAAATTGTACCAGCTTCGGCTGATGTTATACAATTTAAGTAGAATAGACTGGTTGATAAAGGAGTTCCAGATAGTATGTCCGACGAGATTTACATGATGGTGGTCACGCCGCACCCCGACGACGCCGAGTTCGGGGTCGCCGGGACGGTAGCCCGCCTGACGCGGGAAGGCAAGCAGGTCGTCTACGTGGTCTGCACCAACGGCGATAAGGGCACCAGCGACAGAAACGTCCGGCCGGAGGATTTGGCCAAAACGAGGGAAAAAGAGCAGCTGGCCGCCGCCGAACTGCTGGGCGTGAGCGACGTGACCTTTCTGCGCTACCCCGACCAGGGCCTGGAGGATACCCCCGATTTCCGCCGGGCGCTGGTGCGGGTGATACGTAAGTACCGCCCGCAGGTGGTGGTCACCGCCGACCCTTACCGCAAGTATATGTGGCACCGCGACCACCGCATCGCCGGGCAGGTGACCCTCGATGCCGTTTTCCCCTATTCCCGCGACCACCTGGCCTTCCCCGAGCTGCTCGACGAGGGGCTGGAGCCGCACAAGGTGAGGGAGATGTGGTTCTGGGCATCGGACGACGTCAATCACCGCCTCGACGTGACCGCTACCTTCGATATCAAGCTGGCCGCCCTGGGCTGTCACAAGAGCCAGGTGGGGGATATCCCGCCGGAGATGCGGCAGCGCCTGCGGGAATGGGCCCACATGATGGCCGACGGGGAGAAGTTCGAGCTGGCCGAGGCCTTTCACCGGCTGGAGATGAGATACTAGCCGATACAGTACGCCCTAAAAAGCTCCCCCTCTCCAGACAACTGCCTTCATGGTGGTATTGCGTTAAGTCTGGAGAGGGGGGCAGAGGGGAAGAGGCTATTTAGTTTTTAAGCCCGGCGGCTACTTGCCGTCGGGGGCCTTGTATACCTTGCACAGCAGGGCCGTCAGGTCGGGCGAGCCGTACATCGGGTCGCAGTGGTCGTTGGCCGTGAGCACGTTGGGGTTCGACCGGAACAGCCCGTGCAGCGGCCCCGGGTCCTCCGGGTAGAAGCAGTTGGCCGTGGCCATGACCACCCGGCGGTGGATGCCGGGGAAGAGGCGCGCCTTCTGCTTGATGCGCCCGCGCGGCGTCTCGATGAAGGCCCAGTCGCCGTCCTCGATGCCCATTTCCTTGGCCGTTTCCGGGTGAATCTGCATCACCGGGTCTTTCTGGAAGCTCCGCAGCCAGGGGATATTGCGGTACTGCGAGAGGAAGTAGAACGGCTGGCGGTAGCCGGTGGAGAGCACCAGCGGGTACTCCTTGGCCAGCTCCGGCGTGGACACGGGGCTTTCCCCCGGCTCCTGGAAGAAAGGCAGGGGGTCGTAGCCCAGGTCTTCCAGCACCGTGGAGTAGAGCTCCATCTTGCCGGTGGGGGTGGGGAAGCCGCCGCCCTTGCGCCAGTAATCGGTCTTGTATTTGTAGTAAATCTGGTCTTTGCCCATCTTGGCGAGCACACCCTTTTTGCTGAACTCCTTCCAGGTGAGGTTGCCCTTGCGCAGGGTGTAGTCCAGCATCTTTTCCACGTTCTCGAACCAGTAGTCGGGGGCGACGCGCTTGCCCAGCTCGTTGAAAATCCAGTTATCGGGCTTGGCCTCGCCAGGCGGGTCGACCGTCTTGTTGATGGCCTCAATCATAAAGCGCGGGTGCATGTTGTAGATATCGTCGCTCTCCAGCCAGTGCGCCGCCGGCAGCAGGATATCGGCGTACTCGGCCATCGGCCCCATGAACTGGTCGACGTGGGCCAGGAAGTCCACGTTGCGCAGGGCCTTATACACCTCGTTGCTGTTGGCCAGGTGGATAATCTGCTGGCCGCCCACGCTGAACCAGACCCTGACCACCGGGTTATCGTTTTTGGCCAGCTGCTTGATGACGGTATCCGAGTGGGCGGTGCGGGCGGCCCCCATCTTGAACCTGTCGCTGCCGACGATGCCCTTACGCATCTCGTCGGTGAGGGGTAACTCCAGGTAGAAGTCCTCCAGCAGGCCGGTATCCGGCACCACCCAGCTCATCATGCTGCCCGGCCGCTCGATGTTGCCGGTGACGCCGAGGAGACAGATAATGGCGCGTATCGTCTGGCCGCAGTTGGCCTGGCGCTCCAGCGAGCTGCCCACCTGGATGCAGCCGGGCGTGTCCTCGGCGAAGAGGTGCGCCGCCCGTTTGATGTCGTCGGCCTTGAGCCAGGTGATTTCGGCGACCTTGTCCGGCGGGTATTCCTCGACGCGCTCGGCCAGCTGGTCGAAGCCGTGCGTCCACCTGGAGACGAACTCCTTGTCCCAGAGTCCCTCCTTGATGATGACGTTGAGCATGCCCAGGGCCAGGGCGGCGTCCGTCCCCGGCCTAATTTGCAGCCAGAGCGTCGCCCGCGAGGACAGGGCCGTTTCGCGCGGGTCGATGACGATTAAATTCTTCACGTAGCGCAGCGAGTTGAGGAACCAGACGGCCATCTCCGAGTCGGCGCTGGATATTTCCAGCTGCTTGGCCCAGGCTATCTGCGTCTTGGGGAACTCGCCGCCCCAGCCGTGGTAGTCGCAGTAGAGCCGGCCGTAGCCGGTCACCAGCCCGTAGAGCCCCAGGCGCGGGCTGTGGCAGATGTAGCCGGGGGTGATGATGTTGGCCGTGCCGATGGAGCGGGCGAGGCGGTGGGTGTAGCGGTTGTAGCCCCGCCCCGTCCCCTGGGAGACGGCCACCGAGGACGGCCCGTACCTGGCGATGGACTCCTTCATCTTGCCGGCGATGGTATCCAGCGCTTCGTCCCAGGTAATGCGCTCCCACTTGCCCTCGCCGCGCTCGCCCAGGCGCTTGAGGGGGTATTTGAGGCGGTCGGGGTGGCCGACGTGCTGGATGGAGGAAAGCCCCTTGGAGCACATCGTGCCGCGGGTGGGAGTATCGGGGTTGCCCTCGATGTGGGTAATCACGCCGTCGGTGACGGTGACCAGGACGCCGCAGCCGCCGTGGCAGCCCTTGCAGGTGGTCTTGATAATCTTTGTTTCGCTCATGGTTCTACCCTATAAAAACTCAATAGTAATCAGCTGGCCGGCTGCCTGGCGACCAGCGGCTTGTAGGCGCCGGCCTTGAGCACGCAGTAGCGCAGCGCCAGCCCCCCGATAATCTCGCAGACGACGCCGGCGATGAGCACTCCCGAATGCAGCGCCGCGCCGAACTCGCCCACCAGGCCGATAATCAGCGGGATGAAGATGCCCAGCACGACGATGCCCCCCCAGAAGTAGGGGGCCAGGTGGCCGCGCATCTGCTCCAGCACCGAGAGCCTCCCCGTGGGGGCGCGCCGGGCCGCCGTCCAGAGGTAGACGGCGATGAGCAGGGCGTTGACGATGAGCAGCCAGCGGCTGCCCGCCTCGGCGGCCTCCAGGTTGATGTTGCCGCCGCTCAGGGCGATGACAACCGCCAGGCCGAAGCCGCCCAGCACGCCGCAGAGGACGAAGAGCAGCGGCAGCAGGGTGGAGTTCCAGAAGGGCACCGCCTTGACGGTGTTGAGCACGAAGCCGGTGTAAATGGTCACCGCCAGCGCCGCCACTCCGGCCAGCACCTTGAAGGCCATCTCGGCGGCGCCGGGGGCCCAGTAGGAAAGGGCCAGCTGGACGGCGCCGAAGAGGATAAAGCCGAAGACGAAAATGATGCCCCGCGCCAGCCACGAGCTCTGCGGCCGGGTGACGATACGCCAGAAGCGCCAGGGCTTGCCCAGGTAGATGATGTGCGCCCCGCCCTTGATGACGGCGATAATCAGCCAGCTGACGAACATGCCCGCCAGGCTGTTGAAAAAGAGCGATACCAGGTAGAGTCCCCCGCCCAGACCGCCGGCGTAAAAGGCAATCCAGAGGAAGATGCCCCGCCGGTCAATCCACTCCGTCTGGCGGGTGTAGTTTATCATCCATTCGTGGGCTTCCATACGCTATTTCTCCGCCGCGCTTCCGGCGGTCTCCCGCCGTGATTTGGTGTCTTTCTTCCTGGGTTTATCCGGCTGGCCTATCTTGTGGTCGATGAAGTAGACCGAGGGGTTGGTGTCGTACTCCGGGTGCAGCTGAAAGCCGTCGTACTCCCGGATGAGCTTGGATACCTCGCTGTCGGGGTCGTCCAGGTCGCCGAAGGTGAGCGCCCGGGCGGGGCAGGTATTGACGCAGGCGGGCGTGGCGTCGCGGTCGATGCCCGGCTTCAGCCCCTTGGCCAGCCCGGCGTCGATGCGCTCGGCGCAGAAGTTGCACTTCTCGGTGGTGCCCGTCTGGTGCGGGTAGAGCTTCTTGCCGGCCTCCTCGAAGGGCGTGGGGCCGCTTTCGGGGAAGAAGCCCCTGGCCTTGTCCTTGGAGAGGAAGGTGCGGTTCTGGTAGGGGCAGGCGATAACGCAGTAGCGGCAGCCGACGCACTTGTCCTGGTCAATGGCGACGATGCCGTCGGGGCGCTGGTAGGTGGCCCCGGTGGGGCATACCTCCACGCAGGGAGCGTCCTGGCACTGGTTGCAGCGCAGCGAGTAGGTGGCCACCGACGGCGGGTCGCCCTCGGTCTCCAGCGCCATCAGCCGCGGCCAGTTCATGCCCTCGGGCAGGAAGTGCTCGATGCGGCAGGCGGCGATACAGGCGTAACAGCGCACGCACTTGGATAAATCAACTACCATTCCCCATCTCATGCCATTGTTCTCCCGTCAAACCTGTTTACGTGTTGCGAGTAATATCGGTGAAAATGATGCGCAATACCACCCATGATATTAGCCTAAAACGGCGGGAGCGCGCAACCCCTATACTAAGTATATGACGGATTGCATAAAGCTGTCTGTGAAATAGTTCACATTGGGAGAACGGGGTGGAGTGGGGGAGGCTTACGAAATCTCGGGGGCGCCCTCAGCGATGCGGGCGAGCACTTCGGTGTCCATCACCAGCACCTTGCGGCGGGAGAGGCGGATGCCGCCCATGGCCTCGATGGTCTTGAGGCAGCGGTTGACCATCTCGCGGGAGCTGGCCACCATGCTGGCGATGTCCTTCTGCGTCAGATTCAGGCCGATGGTGTACTCCTCGCCGCCGTAGCGTCCCAGAAAGAGCTTGGCCAGGCGCGCCAGCACCTGCGAGGAGGAGAGGTCTTCCAGCAGGTTGGAATCGCGGCGGATGCGGGCCGCCAGCGCCCGCACCACGTTCATCATGATGTTGGGGTTCTCCCAGAGAACCTTGATGATGTCGTCCTTCTTGATGGCGTAGAGCGCCACCGGCGTCAGCGAGAGCATCCCGGCGGCGTTGGGGCCGCCGTCGTAGAGGGAGACGTCGTTCAGGGAATCGCCGGGCGGGGCGATGTGCAGTACCTGCTCCTTGCCGCTGGCCGAGGTTTTGTACACCTTCACCAGCCCGGAGACGATGAAATACAGCGAATCGGTCCAGGAGCCTTCGGTCAGGAAGTGCGTCCCTTTATCGTAGCGCACCTCCTGGAAATAGCGGAGGATACCCTGGAGCTGCACCGCCGGAACACCGCCGAAGTAGCGCATGGACTGGAGGGCCTCTACCTGAACCGCCATGCCTTGATATTATCACATTGAAACTGAAAAGTCATAAGCACCCCGCCTTTCCCCCGGTAGGGAAAAGTTTGACATTCTTTCGGGCACTAATATACTGTAGAGCTAGTAATATCAGGGAACGATATTCCGCTATTCCCTGTGAAGGAGGCATGATGAACCAGCCAATCGTCGTTACCAAATCGGGTCAGGTCAAAGGGGTCTACGGGGACGGGCTTTACGCCTTTAAGGGCATCCCTTACGCGGCGCCGCCACTGGGCGAGCTCCGCTGGCAGCCGCCCCAGCCGCCGCAGCCGCCGCAGCCGTGGACGGGGGTGCGCGATGCCAGCGAGTACGGCACCATCGCTCCCCAGACCCCGCTGGTGGGCCCGATGGCTCCGTCTGCCCCGGAGCCGCAGTCCGAGGACTGCCTCTTTCTCAATATCTTTACGCCCGCGCTCGACGGCAAACTCCCGGTGATGGTCTGGATTCACGGCGGGGCCTTCACCATCGGCTCCGGCTCCGATGCGATGTACCGCAATACCAACCTGACCGCCCATAGCGATGTGGTGCTGGTAACCATCAACTACCGGCTGGGGATGCTGGGCTTCCTGCGCCTCAAGGACGTTACCGGCGGGGCCGTTCCGGCCACGGGTAACGAGGGCCTGCTCGACCAGATAGCCGCCCTGGAGTGGGTCAGGGACAATATCGCCGCCTTCGGGGGCGACCCCGGCAATGTCACCGTCTTCGGCGAGTCGGCCGGGGCGATGAGCATCGGCTGCCTCATGGCCATGCCGCCGGCGCACGGGCTTTTCCACAAGGCGATTCTGGAGAGCGGCGCCGGGGGTACGGTCATCACCCGGGACGAAGCCAACACCACCGCGGCGCGCTTTCTGGAAGCGGTCGGTATCGACGGCGGTGACGCCGCCGCCCTGCGGGCGCTGACGCCGGCCCGGCTGCTGGCCGCCGAAAATGAACTGAAGGGGCTGGAGGCGCGCCCCGGCGAAGCGGTAATCGCCACGGTGACGGTGCCCGTCGTCGACGGCGAGGTCATTGCGGACGTGCCCAATCGGTTGGCCCGGCAGGGCCGGGCGGCGGCTGTCCCGGTGATTATCGGCACCAACCGCAACGAGTGGAGTCTCTTCGGAATCATGCGCCCCGACGCCCAAGACCTCGACCGTGACGGCATGCTCAAGGTGATGGCGACCTTCCTGCCTCCGGCGGTCGTAGCCGACCTGACCACAGCCTACGAGGCGGCCCGCCGCGCGCGCGGCGAGAGCACCGACCCGTTCCCGGTACTATCGGCCGTTCTCAGCGACGCCATGTTCCGCCAGCCCGCCCTGGAGCTGGTGGAGGCCTTGCGCGATATGGGCCAGCCGGCCTATAGCTACCTCTTTACCTGGCCGTCGCCGGCGATGGGGGGTGTCCTGGGGGCCTGCCACGCGCTGGAGGTGGGCTTCGTCTTCGGTCTTCTCGACCCCGCTTTCACCGGCAGCGGGCCGGAGGCGGACAAGCTATCGCGGTGCATCCAGGAGGCCTGGATAAACTTCGCCCGCAGCGGCGACCCCGGCGGCCCGACTATCGGGGAATGGCCGGTCTACGGCCAGGAACGCCGCACCATACTGTTGGACAAGGAATGTAAAATGGTCGCCGCTCCCTACGAGGCAGAGCGCCGCGCCTGGGACAATGTTAACCTGACCAACTATTCCCGGCCGTAGCTATTTCCGGTAGTAGCCGTACTCGCGCACGGCGGCCATCATCGCCCGGAGGTTCTCCAGCTTGGGGTTATCGGCGATGGAGCCGGCGGCGAGCACGAAACCGCCGCCCTTGCCGCAGGTCTGGATGAGGTTCTTGCAGTACTCCTTGACCTCGGCGGGCTGGCCGGTAACAATCATTGACGACGGCACGTTGCCCTGGAGACAGCACTTCTTGCCCAGTATCTCCTTGGCGCGGGTCATGTCGGTGCGGTCGAAGTACCAGGCGACCGAGCCCTTGGGGAAGTGGTCGACGTGCTCCAGGCGGGTGTTGTAGCTGCCCTCGGCGAAGAGCGTCTGGATAAGCCCCTCCTCGATAAAGGCGTCCATGACCTTTTTCAGCGGCGGCCAGTAGAAGGTATCGAACTGCTTTTGCGACATCCAGCCATCGGCGCCCTTGTGGAGGGGGTACATCACCGTGGTCATGTTGGCGATGTTGGGCGACTTGAGGATGGTGGCGATGGTCAGGTCGGCCACCACGTCCATGGCCTTGAGGAGGGTATCGGGGCGGCGGAACATGTCCTGCATGATGCCCATGGTGCCGCGCAGGGTATCGCCGATGACGTCGAAGGGGGCCTTGGCGAAGCCGCCCCCCAGGAAGCCGGCGCCCATGGCGCTGCCGCCGGTGCGCATCATCACCTCCATCATCTTCTGGTACTCCTTGCCGGCCTCCAGCAGCTTCTGGAGCATCTCCTGTACCGGCGGCATGGCCAGCGGCATGAACTGCATGACGTGGACGTTCTCGGTGATATTGGTGGCCGGCTGGAACATGGCCAGCGGCGCCAGCGCCCCGAAGGCGCGCGGCATGTAGGTGCGCATCCAGAAATCGGTGGGGTCGCGCAGCAGGTCGGCGTACTCCTCGGGCTTCATGTACTCGCCCTCGATGAACTGCCAGCCGGTGCCCGTCTCCGAGATGCCGTGCCCCGGCCAGGCGTAGAGCTTGTAGTCGAGGATGTCGAGGACGGGGCCGGGGATGGTGAACGAGTAGGCCTGGTATTCCAGCTCGTCGCCGTACTTCTCGTTGAACCTGGCGGTGGCCTCCATGGCCCTGGCGTAATCGTACATCGCCTCGCGGGAGGTAACGCCGAACATCTTGAGCGGCAGGTTGCCCACCGGCAGGTTGACCGGCACGCGGTCGGGCTCCTGGATGTTATAGACGTCAATCATCCGCTGGGTGCGGACGCGGTGGGCCTCCCGGGCCTTCTCGTCGGGGAAAGGGGTGCCTTCGGCGTCGAGCCATTTCTGCAGCCGTTGAGCGCGTTTCTCCGCCGGGGTCATTTCCGTCCATTGCTTTTCCATCAGACTCTGCTCCTGTCGGTTGATAGTTGAAGCCGGCAGCGCTCCCCCGGGGATGGCGGGGAGACCGGCGCGGTCGTAAGGATTATACCAGTATGCCCCACAGATTACAAAGTGCGGTTGGGGCTTAGTGCAGCGAGGCGGCCGAGGCCAGCAGCCGGCGGGTGTAGTCCTGTTGGGGGGCGGCCACGACGCGCGCCGAAGGCCCCGACTCGACGATTTTGCCCGCCAGCATCACGGCGATGCGGTCGCTGACCTTGCGGGCGGCGGCGATGTCGTGGGTGATGTAGAGCAGGCTCAGGCCGCGGTTCTCCTGGAGATTGAGCAACAACTTTAAAATCTTGGCCCCAACCGAGGCGTCGAGGAAGGCGGTCGGCTCGTCGGCGATGAGCAGGTCGGGGTCGAGCGCCAGCGCCCGGGCGATGGCGACGCGCTGCAACTCGCCGCCGCTCAAATGATGGGGGTAGGTATCCAGGAAGCGCTCCTCGGTGGACAGCTCCACCTCGCCGATAGTCCGGATGGCCTTCTCCCGGCGTTCTGCCTTCGTCCCGATGCGCTGGATGTCCAGCGGCTCGGTGACCAGCTCCAGCACGCTGAGGCGGTGGCTGAGGGACTCGCCGGGGTTCTGGAAAATCATCTGGACGCGCCGGTAAAATGCTTTCTTGCGGTCGGTTACTTTTTTACCTTCCAGGTAGACCGCCCCGGCTTGCGGCTGGTGCAGGCCCATGATGGTCTTGGCCAGGGTCGTCTTGCCCGAGCCGCTCTGGCCCACCAGCGCCAGCGTCTCCCCGGCGGCGATAGCTAAACTCACCCCGTCCACCGCCTTGATAGCGCCGAAGGAGCGGGCCAGATTTTCGGTGGCCAGCAGGGTGATGATGCCGCCGCGGTGGCAGGCGACGGCCCGGCCTTCGTGCCGGACGAGCGGCGGTATCTCCGTTTTACATTTGGTGATGGCCTGGGTGCAGCGCGGGTGGAAGGCGCAGCCGCTCACCGGGCGGGTCATCCGCCCCTTGATGCCCTGCAGGTCTTTGACGGTGGTCATGTTGGGGTAAGCGCGCACCAGGGCGCGGGTGTAGGGGTGGCGGGGGTTTTCCAGCACCGCGACGGTGGGGCCGGTCTCGACGATGCGGCCGCCGTAGAGCACCGCCAGCCGTCCCGCCAGGCGGGCAGCCGTGTCCAGGTCGTGGCTGATGACCAGCCGGGCATTGCTCCCGCCGTTTTGCTTTAACAGCTCGCCCAGCTCCTCGCGGGTGGTCACGTCCAGCGAGGAGAGCGGCTCGTCCATGATGAGCAGGTCGGGGTCGAGCACCAGCGACATCGCCAGCAGGACGCGCTGCTGCTCGCCGCCGGAGAGCTGGTGCGGGTAGGCCTTGAAGCGCTGGCGGGGCAGCCCGAAGCGTGCCAGCAGCTCGCCGGCTTTTTCACGGGCGTATTTTTTACCGGCGTGGCGGTGGGCCACCAGCGGCTCGGCCACCTGCTCCAGGCAGTTGTGCACCGGGTTGAGGACGTTGTTGACGTTCTGAAAGACCATGGCGATAGCGTCCCAGCGCAGCGCCCGCATCTCGTCCCCGGAGAGCCTGAGCAGGTCTTTACCTTTGAAGCAAATCTCGCCGGTGACGCTGGCCTCGGCCAGGCGCATGATGCTCAGCCCCAGCGTGGTCTTGCCCGCCCCGGACTCGCCGATGATGGCCAGCGTCTCCCCGGCCTTGATTTCCAGGTCGACGCCGGTGAGAACGGCGTCCGTCCCGTAGCTGACGCGCAGGTTCTTAATCTCAAGCAACGGCTTCACCTCGCAGTCTCGGGTCGAGGACGGACTCGGCGGCGTGGCTGACGAAGGTCAGCCCGATAATCGTCAGCGATAAAGCCACCCCGGCGGGGATGAGCCACCACTGCCAGACGTTGAGATAGCTGTAGCTCATGGCGTCGCGCATCATCGTCCCCCAGCTTACCTGCATCGGGTCGCCGATGCCCAGAAAGGCCAGTCCCGCCTGGATGAAGACGGCCCGCCGCACCCCGTAGATGAACTCCACCAGCAGGATAGGCCCCAGGTCGGGGACGATGTGCTTTAAGGCCACGTAGACCTGCCCCGCCCCCATGCCGCGCGCCGCAGCGATGTGGCCGCTCTGCTTGAGCGAGAGCGCCTGCGCCCGGATGACGCGGGCGCCGCCCTGCCAGCTCAGGGCCGAGAGGAGCAGGATGATAACCGGCAGGTCGGGGCGGATATAGGCCGCCACCAGAATGACGATGATAATCATGGGGATGACGATGAGGGCGTCGACGATGCGCATGATAATCTGGTCGTAGATGCCGCCGATAAGGGCGGCCGACACCCCGAAGATAATGCTGAGGATGAGACTCAAAATACCCACGCCGAAGCCCACCGCCAGCGAGGTGCGCGCCCCGTAGAGGAGCTGGCTCCAGATGTCCTGCCCCACGTGGTTGGTGCCCAGCCAGTGGGCGGCGGAAGGCGCCTGCAGGGAGTTGACGCTCGTCGCGGTGGGTTCGTAGCCGGACAGCAGCGGAGCGAAAATGGCGGCGATGACCACCAGCGCCAGGATGGCCAGCCCCGCCTGGCCGAAGTGGCTCCGCTTTATCTCCCTTTTCAGGCTAATATGCATGGCGCACCCTCGGGTCGAGGCGGGGGTAGAGCATGTCGACGATGAAATTGACCAGCAATACCGTCACCGCCACCATCAGGAAGACCCCCTGGATGACGGGGTAGTCGCGGGAAAGGAGGGCCTGGTAGGTGAGCTGTCCCACCCCAGGGTAGGCGAAGACCAGCTCGACGAAGAGCACCCCGGTAACCAGCCGCCCCAGCCAGATGCCGGTCATGGTGAGCACCGGCAGCATCGAGTTGCGCCCGGCGTGGTGGTATTTGAGCGACCTCTCCGGCAGCCCCTTGGCGCGGGCGGTGAGCATGAAGGGGGCGCGCAGCACCGTAATCATGGTGTTGCGCGTCAGCAGATAGCTGCCGGCCAGGTGGGCCAGGGTCAGCGCCGTCACCGGCAGGGCCATGTGCCGGAGCACGTCCAGGAAGAGGGCGAAGCCGCCCAGTCCGGCGTAGGGCGTGACCGCCCCGGAGAGCGGGGCCACCCCCAGCACGATGCCGAAGCAGATGAGCAGCAGCAGCCCCAGGAAGAAGTCCGGGAAGCCGTTGAGGCCCATCAGGCCGGTGAGCAGGGTGCGGTCGGTCCTGGAGCCGCGCCGCCAGCCGGACTCGATGCCTAGGATAATCCCCAGAAGCGTGGAGAGCACCAGCGAGGTGCCCACGATGAGCAGCGTCCAGGGGAGACTGCCCAGGATGACGCTGAAGACCGAGGCGTTATAGTAATAGGAATAGCCCAGGTCGCCGCTGAAAAGGGCGGCGATGTAGGCGCCGAACTGCTGCCAGAGAGATTTATCCAGGGCGAAGCGCTCCACCAGGTGGGCCTGGAGCTCCGGCGTCATGGCGATGAGCGCCTCGTCGCCGTAGATGGCCTGGAGCGGGTCGCCCGGCATCATCCTCGGCAGCACGAAGTTGAGCGCCAGGATGATAACGAAGGCCACGGCGTAGGTTATCAGCCGGTACTTGTTGCTCATTTTTTCAAGATTGCTCCGCCGCCTCGTCTCCGTCGAACTCGCGGTTGATGCGTCGCATCCAGTCGGCGGTGCGCACCTCTTCCCTTTCCAGGCGGTAGGGGGCGTAGGGCTTGATGTCCAGCACCGGCGAGCCGTCCAGGGCGTCCAGCCCGCTGACGCGCAGGATATTGCCGTTGCGCTCCAGCAGCCGCGCCACCGTGATGAGGATGGGGTTGGGGCGCACCGGGCTGTGGGTGGCGAAGACGCCGACCAGGGGGAAATCTTCGTTACCCATTGGATGCACACGGCGGGTGGCGTCCCGCCGCTCCGGCGGGACGAGGTGCGCCCAGAATATCACCGTCAGGTGCGAGAACTCCTCGATGCCGTCGAGGGCGTCGGCGTACTCTTTATTGACGATAATCTCGGAGACGCTCTGACGCTGGGCGTCCATGCGGGCGGCGCGCTCCTGCCAGGTGTGCCGCCCCATCGCCTCGCCCCAGGAAGGCTGGCGCGATTTATTGCGCACCACGCCGATGGGTGTGAGCGTGATGACCTTCTCTTTATCTTGGTTTGTCTTGTCCATCGTTCAGTCCACAAAGCACATGCGGTTCAGGGGTATCGGCACGCCCACGGAGATACCGTCGGCGGTGTAGTAGAGCGTCAGGCTGCCGTCGTGCGCCCAGTAGGAGGCGGGGTAGTAGAGCGTGATGGCCGGCATGTCGTTGGCGTAAAGCTCCTGAATCTGGTAGACCATGTCCTTGCGCACGTCGGGGTCCATCTCGGTAAGCTGGTCGTTGAGGAGGGCCGTCAACTCGGCGTTGGCCTCGTAGCGGGAGCTGTTGAAGCCGCTGCCGATAATCGTCCGCGTCAGGATGGACGGCTCGAAGAGGCCGCCGTGGCCGTAGATGGAGAGGTCGAAGTCCCAGGCCTCGACACGGCTGTCCACCGTCTTGGCCTCCAGCGTCTGGAAGTCGATGGTAATGCCCAGGTCCTCCAGCTGCTGGGTGACGAACTGACCCAGGTCTTTGTAGTCGGTGGCGGCGATGAGCGACAGCGTCAGCGGCTCCCCGTCCTTGACGAAGCGGCCGTCCTCAAGCTGGTAGCTCAGCCCCTCCAGCAGCCGGGCGGCCTCGTCGGGGTCGTAGGCGAACTGGGGCGTATCGGGGTTGTACCAGGGGCTGGAGGGCGGCATCAGGCCGGGGCTGCCGGCGATGGCGTGGCCGCGGAAGACGACCTGTACTAATGCCTCACGGTCGATGGCGTAGGCCAGCGCCTGGCGGAAGGCCACCGAGGACAGCGGCTCTTTGGTATGGTTGATGGTCAGCTTGCCGTTCCGCGACGGCGGGCTGGTGATGACGGTGAAGCCCTCGGCCTCAATGTCCTCAACAATCTCGGCGGGGATGCTGGCCGAACTCACCGTGCCGTCCCGCAGGGCGGCCGGGGTCATCTCCTCGCTGACCTTGATGAACCTTATCTCCCGCACCGCCGGCTCGCCCAGATAGTAGTCGTCGTTGGCCAGGTAGAGGTAGGTGCCCTGCTCTTTGTTATAGTCGCCCAGGGTGTAGGGCCCGGTGCCGATGACCGCCTCCGCCCCCAGGAACTCCTCGGGGACGCTGACGCTCTCCCAGATATGTTTGGGCATTATCGGCTGGGCGCCGGCCACGTCCTGGAAGAAGGGCGCGTAGGGCTGAGCGAGGGTGAGCTTGACGGTGTGCTCGTCCAGGGCGACGACGTCGGCCACGATAGTGCTGTCCACCCAGGAGTAGGGGTGCTCTTGGGTGTAATCAAAGGTAAAGACGACGTCGTCGGCGGTGAAGGCGGTGCCGTCGTGCCACCTGACGTCATCGCGGAGGGTGAAGGTATAGGCCAGCTCCGCCTCGTCGTAAGTCCATTTTTTAGCCAGCTGGGGGACGAAACCCTCGGCGTCCTTCCAGACCAGCGTCTCGAAGACGAACTGCATCCGCACGTAGCCCGGCCCGCGCGAGTAGTGGGCGTAGGGCGTGGGGTAGCCCCAGTCGCCGGTGGTATCGGCGATGGTGTAGACGTCGGGCTGGTCGGGGCCGCTGCAGGCGGGCAGCGCCGGCAGCATGGCGGCGAGGATAATCAGGGCGGTGATAGCCAGGAGTTTTTTCTGCAGCAGTCTGTCCTTTCTTTCTTTGCCTCGTGCTTCGACGGGCTCACTACGAGAACGGCCAAATCAGCGCCTTTCCGGGACGATGCTCAGGCCGTCGCCGGCCAGCTGGTAGTACGCCTGACCGGAGCAGGGCAGGCACACCGGCTGGCCGTCCCGCAGGCGGGCGCGCGGCTCCATGACGCTCTCGCCGCAGACGGAGCACGTGGCGCTGCCGAAGATGCGGGCGTAGGACGGCACGGTGATATTAACGCGCTGGATGGTGAAAAGCTCCTCGTCGGGGATGGCCAGCATGTCGAAGGCGATGTCAATCCAGAGCCGCCGCAGCTTGGCGTCTTCCTCGGTCGTGCCGCGGCGCTCGGTAATTACCTTCTTAAATAGGGGGGCGGCCTCGGGGTAGCGCTGCAGCGGGCTGCCGTCGGGACGGGAGGCGATTCTGACCCCCTCGCCCGAGCGTCTGGCCAGCGTGAAGGCGGTCTTGCCGTAGTCGCGGTAGATGAGGCCGTTATTGCCCAGGGAGCCGCCGGTGACCATCTGGACGCTGTCGGCGAAGCAGGAGTTGGTCTCCACGATGGCCACCACCTCCTCCATGCCGGTCGCCCGCGTCCCCAGCTCGCGGACGGCCCGCGCCGCCGCCTTGACCCCCAGCGACGAGCCGGGGCAGAAATGCCCGTGCAGCAAGCCGGTTATCTCCAGCAGCCGGGCCAGGTCGCCCGCCGCCACCGCCGCCTCAATTTCCTGGCGTGGGTTCTCTCTGTCCAAGGTCTGCTCCTTTCGCCGGCCGGGCTGCAATCAGGGGTAGCTGCAATCAGTCGCAATTAAAAAGGGCAAAAAAATATAGGCCTTTTACGGTCCCTTTTTCCGGCACTCCTTGCAGAGCCCGCTGATAACCATGTGCTCGAACCGGACGTTAAAATCGAAGTTCTCCTCCAGCGACCGCTCCACCGGCGCGAAGAGCGCCTCTTCGCAGTCCACCGTCTTGCCGCAGCGCGTGCAGACCAGGTGGTGGTGGTGGCCTTCCTCGGGGTGGTGGTAGATGGACTGGCTGTCGAGCTCGGTTTTATAGACGCAGCCGGCCCTCTCCAGCAGCTCCAGGGTACGGTAAACGGTGGACTTGTTGATGCCCGGCATGCGCGCCTGGACGTGGTTGATGATTTCCTCGGCGGTGAGGCGGTCTTCGTTATCGTGAATCAGGTCGATAATCAGCCGGCGCTGCGGCGTCAGCCGCAGGCCTTTTTCCTTGAAGACGTTAAGACAACTCATATCACCTGCACCTGGTTGCAATTATAGGCCGGCAGCTAACGGATGTCAACCGTTGGGGGATAAAAGGCCGGAACGGGCGGGAAATGGCGACCCCGACGGGATTCGAACCCGTGATCTCCACCGTGACAGGGTGGCATGTTAGGCCGCTACACTACGGGGCCGGGATAAATACCGACGGCAGAGCCTGGACTTACCGCTCATAAGAGTCTAGCAAAGCCCGCCGGGGCTGTCAAGACATCGTGCCTGAGCTTGTTTACTCCGGTAGCGGTTTATGGTATAATAGCGTATTATTTGCTTGGGGAGCGGACGTGGCCAAAAAGAAGCCGGAAGTTAAAATCGAGGAGCAGAAGCTCCAGGACTACGAGATGGTCTACATCATCAGTCCCGATGTCGACGACGAGGCCCTGGAGGGACGCATCGAGGGCGTCAGCCAGTTCATCACCGCCCGCGACGGCGTCGTCGACGAGGTGGAGAAATGGGGCAAGAAGAGGCTGGCCTACCCCCTGAAACACCACCTGGAAGGCAGCTACATCCTGACCCGCTTCAAGATAAGCCCGACGCGCTGTAAAGAGCTGGAGGCCAATCTGGCGATATCCGAGGAGGTATTGCGCCATCTCCTCATTAGAGCGGGTAATTGAGCGCAGGCATGTCAGACTCCTGATTTGAACCGGGGAGGTGCCGAGGTATGCCGAGTCTGAATAAAATTACGATAATCGGGAATGTGGGCAACGAGCCGGAGATGCGTTTCACTCCCAGCGGTAAGCCGGTAACGTCTTTTTCGGTGGCTACCAACTGGGTCTACACTTCCCCGGAGGGGGAGCGCCGCCAGGAAACGGAGTGGTTCAACGTGGTGGCCTGGAACCGGCTGGCCGAGCAGTGCAACCAGTTTCTGGGCAAGGGCCGGCTGGTCTACGCCGAGGGCCGCATCCACACGCGCAACTGGGAGGGGCAGGACGGCCAGCCGCACACGCGTATCGAGGTCATTGCCAACCGGGTAATCTTCCTCGACCGCCGCAGCGCCGCTCCCTCCGAGGAGAGGGACGAGAAAAGCGAGGAAGGCGTGAGCGGCGACCTGGAGCCGGAAGACCTGCCGTTCTAGCGGCGGCCTGATAAACAGGAAATTCATATTAATATATCGAGGACAGGATGACACAGACCAGAGACTCCAGAGGCCGGGGGCGGCGGGGCCGCTATGTCCCCAAGCGCAAGGTATGTTTCTTCTGCCGGGATAAGGTCACTTACATCGACTACAAAGACCCGGCGGCCCTGCGGCCGTACATCTCGGACCGGGGCAAGATTTCCCCGCGCCGCAAGAGCGGCGCCTGCGCCAAGCATCAGCGCGCCCTGGCCACGGCCATCAAGCGGGCGCGGCACCTGGCCCTGCTGCCGTTCGTGGCCGAGCACATCCGGCGCACCGGGGGCGTGGGCATCAAGGGCTAGACGGGCCCGTAAGCCGCTGCCGTTTTATTTTTCCATGGAGAATTTTTTAACAGCCGGGAGTTAGAGTGCCGAAGCGAACCTACCAGCCCAAGAGCATCCCCAGGAAACGCGAGCACGGTTTCCTGAAACGAATGAGCACGCGGGGAGGCCGGGCCGTCCTCAAGGCCAGGCGCCTCAAGGGACGGAAAAAGCTGACCGTCGTCTAGCGGCGGCCGGCGTCATCCGGTGGGGCAGCCGTGAGGGGAGACAAGCATCTTACCAGGCAAGCGCAGTTCGACCTGGTCTTCCGGGAGGGGAAGTCCTGGGCGGCCCAACCGCTGGTAATGCGGGCCCGGCCCAACGGGCTTGATTACAGCCGCTATGGCTTTACGGTCAGCCGCCGGGTGGGCAAGGCCGTGGTGAGGAACCGGGTGAGGAGGCGGCTCCGCGAGATACTGAGGCCGATTGAGCTTGCGCCGGGCTGGGATGTCGTCTTTATCGCCCGCGTCCCGGCGGCAGACGCCGGCTACGCCGGCCTGACCCTGGCGGTGCGGGGACTGTTACGGCGGGCCGGGCTGGTTGAGGAATATGAAGGCATTAGCCCTGGGGTTAATTAAGATTTACCAGCGGACGTGGTCGCGGGCCATGCCGCCATCGTGCCGCTTCGCCCCGACCTGCTCCCAGTACACCTACGAGGCCATCGGCAAGTTCGGGCTGTTTAAGGGCGTTGGTCTGGGCATACGGCGTATCGCCCGCTGCCACCCGTTTCATCCGGGCGGCTACGACCCGGTGCCCTGAGACGCGCTACGGAGACGGATATTTTGAAGACACCGCAATCGAGGCAACCGCACCGCCACATCGCCCGGCTGGGCTTGCTGGCGGCCATGGTTATCGTCATCGCCGGCGCCACGCTGGGCTGCGTCGGCGGGCTGACGCCCATCGGCTGGTCGGGTGGCCGGGTGGCCGACGGCAGCCTCTTCGTCGGCTCCAACCAGGGCCGCCTGGTGGCCATCAACCTGACGGACGACAGCCGCCTCTGGGCCGAGCACCTCACCTCGGCCAGCTCGGGCGGCCTCGGCTGCCTGCCTTCGATGGGCGGCGGCTGCGGCGGCAGCACCAGTGTGGCTATCTACGGCACGCCGGTGGTGGCCAACGGCCTGGTCTACATCGCCGGCTACAACGGCAAGATTTACGCCTATAACGAAGATAACCTGGCGACGCGGTGGGTCTATCCCCGCGAGGGCAACCTCGACCCCTTCGCCGGCGGGCTGGTGACCGACGGGACGAACCTCTATATCGGCGGCGCCGACGGCAATGTCTACGCCCTTGACGCCCTTACCGGCGACTGGCTCTGGGAGTATCCCACCGGGGATAAAATCTGGGCGACGCCGACCATCAGCGACGGCGTGGTCTATATCGGATCTTTCGATAAGAGCCTCTACGCCATCGACGCCGCCGCCGGCACCCTGAAGTGGAGCTACCCGACCGAGGGGACGGTCGTCACCACGCCGCTGGTGGCCGACGGCGTGGTCTACTTCGGCTCCTTCGACCGCTACCTCTACGCCGTCAATACCGCCGACGGCAGCCTGAAGTGGCGCTTTCAGAGCCAGAACTGGTTCTGGGCCTCGCCGCTGCTCTATAACGGCGTCCTCTACGCCGGCTGCCTGGATAACTATGTCTACGTCCTCGACCCCGCCAGCGGGGCCGAGCTAAACAGCTACGACCTGGACGGCCAGGTTTCGTCAACGCCGGTCGTCGTCGGGGATTACGTCGTCTTCGCCACGCGCAAAGGCGTCGTCTACAGCATCAATACCGTCTCCGGCGAGCTGAAGCAGCTGGCCGACTTCGATACCGATGTCAACGGCCCGCTGGCGGCCTACGAAGATATCGTCTACGTCCATACCAGCGAGCTGGCGCTGGAGCGAATCAACGTCCTCACCGGCGCCATCCTTTCGCCCATTTCGCTGGAGAGCCAGAGTTGAGGTAAGCGCTTTTGAATCCTTGGGAACTGATTATACAACAGCCGCTCATCAACGTCCTCATCGTCGTGGCGCACGCCTTAGGCGATAACTTCGGCCTGGCCATTATCGCCCTCACCATCTTCGTCAATCTCTGCATGTTGCCGCTGACCCTCAGCCAGTTGCGCTCCAGCCGCGCCATGCAGGAGCTACAGCCCAAGATTGCCGAGCTCCAGAAGAAGTACGGCAAAGACAAGCAGAAGCTGGCCCAGGAGCAGATGCGGCTCTACAAGGAAAGCGGCGTCAAGCCAGCCGGCTGCGCCATCACCATGATTATCCAGATGCCCGTCTGGATTGCCCTCTACCAGGCCATCCTGCTGGTACTGGCCCGGGCGCCGGAGGGGCTCTTGAACCTCTCCCGCTATCTCTATCACTGGTCGATGCTCTTCCCCATCCTGCCCCTCAACCAGCATTTCCTGGGGATGAATCTGGCCGACTCCAACTTTATCCTGGCCATCCTCGTCGGCGTGACGATGTGGGTGCAGCAGAAGATGGCGACGACCACCGTCTCCACCGACGCCAAGCAGGCGCAGCAGAGCCAGATGATGCTCTGGATGATGCCGATGATGTTCACCCTGCTGGCGATGTCCTTCGCCAGCGGCCTGGCGCTCTACTGGGTGGCCAACAGCATCGTCCGCATTGTCTTGCAGTACCGCGTCACCGGCTGGGGCGGGCTGCGCCGCCGGCCCAGGACCGAGACGGCGGCGACGACGACGGACAAGGGCAAGAAATACGTGGACTTTAAGGCCCCCATGGGCGAGAAGCGCTCTAGCGACGACGTGGGGGCGGATATCGTCATCAGCGACGAGAAGGGTCTCGTCACGCCCGACAAGAAACGCTACCTGCCCGGCCGAGACCGGAACATGAGAAGGCGGAAGAAATAGCGCCAAGGTTATTATCATGGAATTACCCGAAGAGCAAAATCTGATATTCGAGACCGCCCGCGAGGTGCTGGAGCGGCTCCTGGAGCTGCTGGAGCTACCCGCCAGCGTGTACCTCTGCGAGGAGTTCACCGTCATCGACGAGGACGGCCAGGCCTCCTCCATCGGGCTCAACATCGAGGGGGAAGACCTGGGCATCCTCATCGGGCGGCGCGGCCAGACGATGACCTCGCTGCAGCACATCGTCCGCCTCATCATGTCGCACCGCATGGCGGTAAAGCTGCCCATCGTGCTGGACGTGGAGGGCTACAAGCAGCGCCGCTGCGAGGGGCTGCGCGCCCTGGCCAACCGGCTGGCCGAGCAGGTGAGCCGGCGCAAGGCGCCCTTCACCATGGAGCCGATGAGCGCCTTCGAGCGGCGCGTCGTCCACCTGGCCCTGGCCGACCATCCCGACGTCATTACCGAGTCCACCGGCGTCGGCGACGCCCGCAAGGTGGTCATTACGCCCAAAGTATTGCCCCAGTATTGATTTCCGCGCCGGATTGTGTTAACATAACCCCGTAAAGGCTGTGACGGAGAAGAGTAGGGGTGGTAAAGGGGTAATCAGCGAGTCTGGTACGGTGCGAGCAGACGTATCCCCGCCCCGAAAATCCCTCCCGAGCCGCCAACCGAAAGCCCCGCCGGGGCGAGTAGGCCTGGCCGGAGGCGTCGCCCGTTAGCCGCGACGAGGGCATGAATGCGTGCCCTGACGAGGGTCCCCTTTTACGGGGGGAATTAGGGTGGTACCGCGGGAGCATTAATCCCGTCCCTAGAGGGCGGGATTTTGTTATTATAGGGGGTTATCATGTTCGAGCCTGTTAACAGCCGGGTGGATTTCCCGGAGATGGAACAAAAGATACTGACTGTGTGGAAGCAGGGCGATATCTTCCGCAAGAGCGTGGCCGCCCGGCAGGGGGGCGAGCGTTTCGTCCTCTACGAAGGGCCGCCCACGGCCAACGGCAGCCCGGGCATTCACCACGTGCTGGCGCGCACCTATAAGGACGTCATCCCGCGCTACAAAACGATGAAGGGCTACTACGCCCCGCGCATCGCCGGGTGGGATACCCACGGCCTGCCGGTGGAGCTGGAGATAGAGAAGGAGCTCGGCTTTTCCGGCAAGTCCCAGATTGAGGAGTACGGCATCGCCGCATTCAACCAGAAGTGCCGCGAGAGCGTCTTCCGCTACTTGGAGGAGTGGAACGAGCTGACGGAGCGCATCGGCTACTGGGTGGATATGGAGCATCCCTACGTCACCATGGAGAACAGCTACATCGAGAGCGTCTGGTGGGTTATTAACCAGCTGTGGGACAAGGGGCTGGTCTACCAGGGCTACCGGGTGACGCCCCACTGCCCCCGCTGCGGCACGTCGCTAAGCTCGCACGAGGTTGCCCAGGGCTACAAGGAGAACACCGAAGACCCCTCGGTTTACATAAAGTTCAGGGTAGATAAAAAGTCTTTAGGCAAACTCCCGGCGGATAAGCCCGTCTACCTGCTGGCCTGGACGACCACCCCCTGGACGCTGCCGGGCAATACCGCCCTGGCGGTGGCCCCGGACGCCGAGTACGACCTGCTCCAGGGGGAAAAAGACTACCTCGTCATGGCATCCAGGCTGGTAGGGGCCGTCGGACTGGAAGGTTATAAGACGGTAAAGAAGCTGGCCGGGCAAGACCTGGTGGGCGTGAGCTACGAGCCGCTCTTCAACCCGCACCAGTTTAACGTGCCGCGGCTGCGCTTTGAGAAGGGCGGCTTGCTTAAAGAGCAGGAGCCGAAAAAGGGCCTGACCTACAAGGTCATCAGCGGTGATTTCGTTACGATGGACGACGGCACCGGTATCGTCCACGTCGCCCCGGCCTTCGGCGAGGTCGACCACGAGGCCGGCAAGGAGTGGGGGCTGGATTTCGTCCAGCCGGTAGACCTCCAGGGCAACATCACCGACACTTACCCCTTCGCCGGCAAGTTCGTCAAGGACGCCGATGAGGACATCATGGCCGATTTAGCTAAGCGCGGGCTGCTTTTCCGCCGCGAGACTATACGTCATACCTATCCCTTCTGCTGGCGCTGTGATACCCCCTTGCTCTACTACGCCAAACAGACCTGGTACGTCCGGACGACGGCCATGAAAGACGAGCTCATCGCCGGCAACGAGCAGATAAACTGGTACCCGGAGCACATCAAGCACGGACGTTTCGGCGACTGGCTGGCCAACAACATCGACTGGGCCTTCTCGCGGGAGCGCTACTGGGGCACGCCGCTGCCGGTCTGGCGCTGCGAGCAGTGCGGGACGACGGACTGCGTCGGCGGGCTGGACGACCTGAAGGGTAGAAAGGGCTTTTCCGGCCTGCCCGAGCCGGTCGACCTGCACCGGCCCTACGTGGACGGACTGACCTTCAAGTGCGAGCAGTGCGGCGGCGAGATGCGGCGCGTCCCCGAGGTCATCGACGCCTGGTTCGATTCCGGGGCGATGCCGCTGGCTCAGAGCCACTACCCCTTCGAGAATGAAACGCTGCTCGAGGACGGCCGTTTCCCCG
>DAOUEP010000031.1:0-5616 GCA_034430515.1 Dehalococcoidales bacterium
TCGAAGCGGGCGGCCAGCCCCGCCGGCAGGATGCGGGGGACGTTATCGATTAAGCCGCCGCCGGTGATATGCGCCATGCCCTTGATGAGCTTGCGGTACGGCTTGAGGCGGTTGTAGTAGCCGGTGTGAGGCCTGAGCAGCGCCTCGCCGATGGGTTCTCCCAGTTCCGGGTAGGTCCTTTCCATGGCCGCCCGGCTCTCGCCGAAGACATGGCGCGCCAGCGAGTAGCCGTTGGTGTGCAGGCCGTTGGAGGGCATGCCCAGCAGGGCGTCGCCGGCGGCAATCCGCTTGCCGGCGATAATCTCGTCCTTCTCCACCGCCCCGATGATGAAGCCGGCCAGGTCGAAGTCGTCGCCGTGGTAGACGTCGCCCAGCTCGGCGGTCTCCCCGCCGATGAGGACGCAGTTGACCTCCTGGCAGGCTTTGGCCAGCCCGGCGACGAGGGCGGCGACGCGCTCCGGGACGAGCTTGCCGATGCCGATGTAGTCCAGGAAGAAGATGGGGTCGGCGCCGCAGGTGAAGATATCGTTGACGCAGTGGTTGACGATGTCGACGCCCACCGTATCGTACCTGTCCAGGGCGATGGCGAGGCGGGTCTTGGTGCCGACGGAATCGGTGGAGGAGACGAGCACCGGCTTCCGGTAGCCCCTAAACTCGTACATGCCGTTGAAAAAGCCGACGTCGCTGAGGACTTCGGGGCGGTGCGTGGCGCTGGCGAGCTTGCCGACGAGCTTGTTGGAGCGGTTTTTGGCGCTGATGTCAACTCCGGCCCGGGCATAGGCGTCTTTCATCGCATACCTCCTGCACCGGATTGCCTCACATCTTAATTTAACAGAAATCTCGCCTTATCTGCAAATGAAAGTGTCGCCTTTTTACGTCTCGTTTGTCATAAATCTGCCGTCAAGATATAATATCGGGGAAGAAAAAGGGGCGGGTAACAAGATGCGCATGCACTGGGTCTACTATTTTGGCCGGGTCCTCATCCACATCCTCCTCTTCCCGTTCGCGCGGCTGCGGGTGAGGGGCCGGGAAAACGCCGCCGGGCCGGGGCCTTACCTGGTCATCTGCAACCACCTCCACATCGCCGACCCGCCCATCGTCGGCACCAGCCTCAAGCTCAAGGCCGTCTTCATGGCCAAGGACGAGGTCTTCCAGGGGGCCTGGTCGCGGTTCTGGGTCAAGAACTACGGCGCCTTCCCGGTGCGACGCGGCGGCGTGGGCCGGGAGGCCATCGTGACGGCGGAAGAGTGGCTTAAAAAGGGCGTCTGCGTGGTCCTGTTCCCGGAAGGCTCGCGCAGCCGGGAGGGACATATGAAACCGGCCCTGCCGGGAGTGGTCTTCATCGCCTCGCGCTTGAACGTACCCATCCTCCCCATCGGCATCGCCGGCAGCGATAAGCTCCGCAACCTCAAGCGGGCCTTCTGGCACCACCCCCTTATCACGGTCAACATCGGTAAGCCCTTCCGCCTGCCGGGGACGGCCGGCAAACTCACCAGAGAGGGACGCTACCGCCAGCTGGACTTTATGATGCGCAAGGTGGCGGCGCTATTGCCGCCGGAATACCGCGGCGTTTACGGAGGCGAAGATGCCCCGCATTGAACGGGCCGCCCGCACCGGCTTCTGCTTCGGGGTGAGGCGGGCCATCAACCAGCTGGAGAAACTGACCGCGGCGCGCGGCGGGGTGGAGACCCTGGGCGCGGTGGTGCATAACCGGCAGGTCTTGCAGCGCCTGGCCGATACCGGCGTCAAGGTTGTCGGGGACGTAAGCGATATCCGCGGCGACTGCGTCGTCACCAGCTCGCACGGCGTCGCCCCCGAGGTCGAGGAGGCCATCCGGGCGCGCGGTATCGCCGTCATCAGCACCACCTGCCCCTTCGTGCGGCGGGCCCAGGTGGCGGCGCGCCGTCTGGCCGAGTCCGGTTTCTTCGTCATCGTCTACGGCGACGCCCGCCACCCCGAAGTTACCGGCATCCTCGGCTGGGCGCAGGGGCAGGGGCTGGCCACCCTGGACGCCAAACCCGTCGCCGCCCTCCCCAGGCTGCCGCGCCGCATCGGTATCCTCTCGCAGACGACGCAGGTGCCCGGCCACTTCGTCGCCTTTGCCAAGGAGGTCATCGACATCGCTCTGGTCAAGGACGCCGAGATACGCATCATCGATACCATCTGCCACGATATCCGGGGTCGCCAGGCCGCCGCCCTGGAGCTGGCCCACCGCGCCGACCTGATGCTGGTGGTGGGGGGGCGCTCCAGCGCCAACACTAAGGTATTGGCCCGGCTCTGCGCCGACGTGACCGAGACGCATCACATCGAGACCGCCGCCGAAATCAAGCCGGCGTGGCTCAAAGGTAAGACCCTCGTCGGCGTGACCGCCGGGGCCTCCACCGACGAGCGCACCGTGGATGAGGTGATGCGGCGGCTGGAAGAGCTGGCTGGCTGAGGCCGCCTTGACGCCGCTAAGCGCCACTACTTATAATTTAGCGTGGTTCCGGTTATATCGTCGTCATTATTCGGTATATTCCCAGATTAGCCACGAGGGGTGAGATTTTGAACTACTTTCTGACCGAAGAGCAGCAGACCATCCGCGACCTGGCCCGCAAACTGGCCGAGGAGCGAATCCTGCCGGTGCGGGCCGAGCTGGACGAAAAAGAGGAGTTCCCCTGGGCCATCATGCGCGATATCGCTGCCGCCGACCTCTTCCGCGTCTTCGTCCCGGAGGCTTACGAGGGGCTGGGCGGCGGCTGCCTGGAACTGTGCCTGGTGGTGGAGGAGCTGAGCCGGGTGTGCTCCGGCGTGGCGGTGAGCTACGCCGCCAGCGCCCTGGGCTGCCTGACCCTGATGGAGTACGGCACCGAGGCGCAGCAGCAGAAATACCTGCCCGATATCGCCAGCGGCAAGCGCCTGGGGGCCTTCGCCATCACCGAGCCGACCGCCGGCAGTGACGCCGCCAACATCAAGACGACGGCGGAGAAGGTGGAGGGGGGCTACCTCCTCAACGGCACCAAGCAGTTCATCACCAACGGCGGCGAAGCCGAGATTTATACCGTCATCGCCCTGACCGACAAGACCAAAGGCGCCCGCGGCGCCAGCGCCCTCATCGTGGAGAAAGACACCCCCGGCTTTACCTTCGGCAAGAAGGAAAAGAAGCTGGGCATCCGCTCTTCGGCCACGCGCGAGTTGGTCTTCAAGAACTGCCTCGTTCCGGCGGAGAACCTCATCGGCCGCGAGGGGCTGGGCTTTATCCAGGCGATGCGCCTCTTCGACCGCTCGCGGCCCGGCATCGGGGCGCAGGCGGTGGGGTTGGCCCAGGGGGCGCTGGAGGCCGCCGTGGACTATGCCGAGCAGCGCGTCCAGTTCGACCAGCCGCTCATCACCATGCCCGTTATCCAGCACATGCTGGCCGACATGGCCATCAACGTCGAGGCGGCCCGGGCGCTGGTCTACGCCGCCGCCCGCCACGTGGACAGCGGCGCCAGGAACGTTACCGAGCCCTCGGCGGCGGCCAAGGTCTTCGCCTCGGACGCGGCCATGAAGGTCGCCACCGACGCCGTCCAGATTTGCGGCGGCTCCGGCTACATGCGCGATTACCCCGTGGAGAAGATGATGCGCGACGCCAAAATACTCCAGATTTACGAGGGCACCAACCAGATACTGCGCAACGCCATCGCCGTGAACCTCAGAAAGCGCAAGGGCCGCGCCGCATGAACATCGTCGTCTGCCTGAAACAGGTGCCCGGCACCACCGAGGTGAAGATTGACCCCGCCACCAATACCCTCGTCCGTCAGGGCATCGAGAACATTATCAACCCTTTCGATACCTACGCCATCGAGGAGGGCGTGCGCCTTCGGGAGAAGCACGGCGGCAGGGTTACCGTGATAACGATGGGCCCGCCCCAGGCCGAGGCGGCCCTGCGCGAGGCCATCTCGCTGGGCGCCGACGAGGTCGTCCTGCTCTCCGACCGCGCCTTCGCCGGGGCCGATACCTGGGCGACGGCCTGTACCCTGGCGGCGGCGGTCAGCAAACTGGGCGAGGCCGACCTGATTATCTGCGGCCGTCAGACCATCGACGGGGACACCGGGCAGGTCGGCCCGGAGATGGCCGAGATGCTCAAGCTTCCCTTTATCGCCTACGTGGGCGAGATTGAGGAAATCGGCGGCGGCAAAATCCGCGTCCGCCGCCTCACCGAGGAGGGGCACGAGGTCATCGCCGCCAGCCTGCCGGCGGTGATTACGGTATCTAAAGAAATCAACACCCCGCGCCTGCCGTCGTTGCGTGGCATCATGAAGTCCAAGAGCGCCAAAATTACCACCTGGGGTCTGGCCGACCTCGGCATCGGCGCGGATAAGGTCGGGCTGGCCGGCTCGTCGACGCAGGTCATCAAGGTCTTCTTCCCCCGGCGCGAGACCACCGCCGAGATGCTCACCGGCGGCGTCGCCGAGCAGGCGGACGCCCTGGTCGCCAGGCTGAGGAAGGCCGGTCTGTGCTAGGGGCGGGCGATGGGAGTTAAGATTGATACCCTCAGGTGCACCGGCTGCGAGGCCTGCGTGCCCATCTGCCCGGTGGGGGTGCTGGAGGTCATCGATATGAAGTGCCGCGTCAAGGAGGGCTGTATCTCCTGCGGCCAGTGTGTCGATACCTGCCAGTGGCGGGCCATCACGCTGGAAGACGAGCCGGTAATCTCCGAAGGATAGTCATCACCTATGAGCATCAGGATAGATTTAGATAAATGCACCGGCTGCGGGGCCTGCACCGCCGTCTGCTCCTTCGGGCTGCTTACCGTCGTCGACGATAAGGTAGAACTGGCCGAGGGCTGCACGCTCTGCGGGGCCTGCCGCGACGCCTGCCCCGTGGAGGCCATTACCATCGAGGAGACGAGAGAGGCCGAAGCCGCCGACGCCGGCTACCGCGGCGTCTGGGTCTACGCCGAGCAGAGAAACGGCCAGATTAAGAACGTCGCCTACGAGCTTCTGGCCAAAGGCCGCGAGCTGGCCGATATGCTTAAGACGGAGCTGGTCGCCGTCTGCCTGGGGCACGAGATTAAAGACGTCAAGAGCCTCATCGCCCACGGCGCCGATAAGGTCTACCTGACCGACGACCCCGCCCTGGCCGCCAACCAGGAAGACTACCTGACGCACCAGATGGTGGCCCTCATCCGCCAGCATAAGCCGGAGGTCGTTCTGGCCGGGGCCACCGCGCTGGGGCGCGCCTTTATCCCCCGCGTCGCCGCCGTGCTGGATACCGGCCTTACCGCCGACTGCACCGGCCTGGATATCGACACCGAAAAGCGCCTGCTCCGCCAGACCCGCCCCACCTTCGGCGGCAACATCATGGCCACCATCATCTGCCCGGCGGCCCGCCCCCAGATGGCCACCGTCCGCCCCCGCGTCTTCAAGAAAGCCGCGCCGGACGCCTTGCGTAAGGGCGAGATTATCGAGGTGCCGTTTAAGAAAGAGGACGCCGTCGCCCGGACGGAGCTTCTCAAGTTCATCGACGAGGTTACCGAGGCGGTCAAGATAGAAGAGGCCGATATTATCGTTTCCGGCGGGCGCGGGCTGGGCAAGCCGGAGAATTTTAAGCTGCTGGCCGAGCTGGCCGAGGCGCTGGGGGCGGCCCTGGGGG
>DAOUEP010000032.1:0-10550 GCA_034430515.1 Dehalococcoidales bacterium
TGGGCACCAGCAGGTTGTTCTCCAGCAGCTGGATGCCCAGGTAGAGCACGGCCACCCACAGTGCCTTGTCCGGCGCCATCGCCAGGGACACCAGCACCGCCACCGCGCCGGCTATCCACGGCCCCAGCGTGGGTATCACCTCGCCCACCCCGGCAATCAGGGCCAGCGCCAGCGGGAAGGGCACATCGAGCAGCATCAGGCCGATGAAGGAAAAATAGCCGACGATAATCCCCAGCATGAGCTGCGCCCGGATATAGCGCCCCAGCACGTTTTCGATAATCTGGCCGACGTTACGTCCGTGTTCGGCGGCCGCCGGCGGCAGCCACGAGACTGTCCCGTGCCGCAGCTTTTCCGAATCCGTGAGGAGGTAAAAGAGGAACAAGGGCAATACGGCAAAGCCGAGAAGGGTGCTGAACGTCCCCGGCAGGGAGCTCAGCGCGCGCAGGCCGTAGGCACGAAGCGCCTCGCCGGCCGAGGCGGCGGCATCGAGGAGCCCCTCGGTTACATCCTGCTGCATCTCGGCGGGCAGCTTGGCGATGATGCCATCGAACCAGCCCTGCACCTGGGCCAGGCTCTGGGTGAAAAAGTACGGCAAGTTCTCCACCAGCAGCAGCGAGGCGTCGATGACGGTGGTGACGACGACGTAGAAGAACCCGCCCACCAGGGCGATGAGCACGATGAAGGCCACCACCACGGAGAGAACGCGCTTGAACCCCACCCACTTGTTGCGCGGCGGCAGCACCCCCTCCAGCCAGTTGACCATCGGCATGAGGAGATAGGCCAGTACCAGACCGATGGCAAAGGGCAACACAAAGGTTTTCCACATCCAGAGGAGCCAGATTAGCAGGAAAACGCCCAGTGCCAGGACAATCAGGCGCCAGTATTTTGCCAGTGCGTTAGTCAAAGATTACCGCCGCAGGTCGCCGCTAGTCCTCGTGGTGAGTCAGTTTTTCCGAAACCTTCTCCTTGGCCTTGGTGGCCAGCTCCTTGGCCTTTTCTTTCACCTCGCCGCCTTTTTCCAGCAGCATTGCCCGGGTCTCCCGGCCCGCCTTGGGCGCGTAGAGAAAGCCGATGGCCACCCCGGTGACAGCCCCCAGGAGAAACCCCAGGGCAAAATGACTTGAATCTCTCTCGTTCATGCTAGTCTTCCTCCTTACTCTTGGTAAACTTCCCCACCATGCCGGCGGCCGCCCTGACCCCCTGGATAAAGGAGACCGCCTTGGCCAGGGGCCCGGCTACCTCTTCTTCGACACGGGAGGTGAAGTTCTGCACGGTTTGGGTCGTCTTGTTGACGTCGTCCAGTATCGGCCTGAGGCGCCAGTAAAGCAGCCACGCCAGTACCCCCAGGAAGATGAAGAACAGCGTCCCCCCCAGACCGAAGATGCATATCACCAGGTCGCGGAACCATTCGATGCTCAAGTTAATCACCCCCGTTATCAAGAGTCTCCACAAAGTATTGTATTATCATTGGGCCACCCTGTAAAGGGGCATCGCCGCAATTTAGAAGTCGGGAGGCACCGCCGCCCCTGGGGGATGCAGGTGCGCGGTATCGTTATGGGCGGTCAGCACCAGCCGGCCGCCGCCGGCCTCAAATCGGGTAACGGCGGCCGTGTCCAGCCGGATATTCCAGAAATGGCTATCGTCCAGCCCCAGTAAAGCACAGATAAGCACCTTGCCGACCACCCGGTGCGTTACCAGGCAAACCCTCCCCTCGCCGCAGCGTATCACGGCGTCCTCCACAAAAGGCACCACCCGCGCCCGTACCTCCGCCAGGCTCTCGCCGCCGGGCATCCTCACCTGCTCGGGGGTATCCTGCCAGTCGCGGTAACGCTCGGGGTATTGCTCCCTGACCTCGTCGTGGGGCAGTCCCTGCCATTGGCCGAAATCGAGGTCGTTAAGGTTGGCCACGATATTCACCGCCAGCCCCTGCGGCCCGGCGATGGCCTGCGCCGTGGCCACGGCCCGCTGGAGGGGACTGGAATAGATGATGTCAATCTTCTCGCCGCTCAGGTATTCACCCAGCAGCTGCACCTGCCGCCGCCCGATCTGGCTCAGGAGCACGTCGGCCCGCCCCCGGAATACCTGCGCCGTATTCCACTCCGTCTCGCCGTGGCGCACCAGAATGATTTCTACCATTTAACCGCCGAATACTTCCAGCTCCGGGTGTCGCAGGGCTTCCTCTAAAATAGTCCCCCGGGCGATAAAGGCAATCGCCAGGTGACTGCCCCGGCCCACCGCCAGCCGGTCCCCCGGCTTAAGCCCGTAGGCCGCCAGGGTCGCGGGAGGCAGACGAATACTCCCGCCCCCACCAATGATTGTCCAGGCAAAGCAGCGGCGGCGCTGCCGCACGACTTCGCCCTGGGGCACGGCGTACTTCGTTAAGGCGGTCAGGTCGCTTACCAGGGGGCGCAGCGCCGACTTTTCCAGGTTATCCGTTTTAGTGACCGCCAGACCGCCCGACGTACGGCTCCCGCTCATGACGATAACCCTGTCCCCCACCCGGTAGCCGTACTCCGCCAGCGCCTCCGGGGGTATCGTGATGGCGCCGCCGGCGCCGACCACCGACAGGCCAAAGACGTACTTGCCACCCTTTACCAGCTGCGGCATCTAGCCCCTCTTACTTCTTTTTCTCTTCAACCTTCTCCACCTCGATGGTGCACTCGGTCACCAGCGCCGCGAAGGCCCCGATGGCCGCCAGCACCGGCACGGCGATGATACTCACCGCGGCCACCGGCGCGCCTACGGTCAGGGGGATATCGAAAATCGTCTTCTCGTCGTGGATTAGGCGCACGCGGCGGATATTGCCCTGGCGGATAATCTCCTTGATTTTGCCCATCACCTGGGTCCCGGAGACGGTAAACTTCTCGTTTTCGGCCATGACGCACCTCCTTTACAGATGCATAGTATTTAAGTGCCCGCTGGCGTGTCAAGTAGAATGAGCCACCCCACCCCATCGAAGTTATCTATTCCCACCCTGGCCCCGCCTGCGCACAAGGCTTCGGCGGGTAAACACCCTCGCGGCATCCGCCGCTTAGGCCGCAGTCTTGACCCCCACCCCTGTTGAACAACCGGGTTTTCGTGCTATACTATCTCCATACGGGAGGCCGTTTTGAACGCCAAAGACTTTCTCTCCATCGCCGACCTCAACAGCGCCGAAATCCACCGCCTGCTGGACAGCGCCGCCGCCATGAAGGCCGAAGGCTGGAGCAACCTGCTGAGCGATAAAATTCTCGTCCTCATGTTCGAGAAACCTTCCACGCGGACGCGGGTGAGTTTCGACGTGGCCATGCGCCAGCTGGGGGGGCACTGCATCTATCTCTCCCCGGACGAGGTGGGGCTGGGACAGCGCGAGTCCGTGCCCGACGTGGCCCGCGTCCTCAGCCGCTTCGCCGACGCCATCGCCGCCCGCACCTTCTCCCACGAGACACTGGAGGTCATGGCCGCCCACGCCGCCGTCCCCGTCATCAACGCCCTCTCCGACCGCGAGCACCCCTGCCAGGCGCTGGCCGATATGCTTACTATTTACGAGCACAAGGAGGCGCTGGAAGGCCTCACCATCGCCTGCATCGGCGACGGCAACAACACCGCCCACAGCCTGATGTTGGCCGCCGCCCTCTGCGGCGCTAACTTCCGCATTGCCTCGCCGCCCGGCTACAACGTCGCCGGAGACATCCTCAAGCAGGCGCGGGAATTCGCCGCCGCAAGCGGCAGCACCATCACCTGTACCGAAGACCCCAAGGAGGCCGCCGCCGGCGCCGACGTGATTTACACCGATGTCTGGACCAGCATGGGCCAGGAGGCCGAAGCGGCCGAGCGCCGCCGCATTTTCGCCGGCTACCAGGTGAACGAGGAACTGATGAACCTGGCCGCCCCCGGCGCCCTGCTGATGCACCCCCTCCCCGCCCATCGCGGCGATGAAGTCACCGACGACGTCATTGAAGGCGAGAGCTCGGTGGTCTTTGACCAGGCCGAAAACCGTCTCCACGCCCAGAAGGCGCTGCTGGCCGAGCTGCTGGGCGGGCTGGAGATATCCCTGCCCGATTACTAGAGATGGAGGCACCATGTTACGCTCCATATTAAGCCGCGGCTGGTACCCCGCCCTCATCACCGCCGTGGCCGTGGTTTCGCTGATTTTATACGACGTCATCCCCTATACCGTCGTCGTCCCCTGCCTCATCGTTATTCTCTGCATCGGGCTGGTGATGACCATCATCAACGCCCGCAAGAACGCGCTGGAGCTCCAGTCGATGCGGATGAGCCAGCTGGCGTCCTATTTCCACCGCCGCTTCATGGGCAATTCCTCGCTCTCCATCTTCGCCATCATCGACTCCCTCTACGCCCTGGAAGACCCCAAGATATGGGACTGGGCGCGGGCCTGCGGCATGTCGCAGCGCATCTTCGACTCGTGGTCGGAGAACTTTATCGCCCGGGTGGAGACCGACCTGCGCCACCGCCGCTATACCATGTTTTTACAGACCCACCTCACCGAGCTGTGGGCGATGAATAACCACTACTACGAGTTCATCGAGCAGTTCGGCGAGGTCGCCGCCAAGTACCCGGTATCGCCGGATACGCTGGCCCAGTACAACCGCTTCGTCAACGAATACAACGCCTTCGCGGAGAACTTCCGCCAGGCCATCACCGAGCTCAAGGCCATCGCCCGCACCCAGCTGGAGGCCCCCAGCGTCAAGTCCGCCCCGGAGCTGACGGCGCGAAAATAGGATTAGGAACCTCACCCCCTCTATCCCCCTCTCCTGACGAGGCTAGAAGCAGGAGAGGGGGAAGATATTTGAGAGGGGCTAGCGCCCCTCTCCGCGGGCTACTCCCTGGTGGGGGGAGGAAAAGGACTAAGGGCTAAGCCGCCGATGACACGGGCGGTTGGGGTGGGAATAGATAACACCAAGAGGCGGGGTGGGGATAAATAACAAAGGAGAAAGATAAGGCTTTGACCAGGCCCATCATCGCTATAATCGGCCGTCCCAACGCCGGCAAGTCCACTTTGCTCAACCGGGTGGCCGGCCGGCCCCTGGCCATCACCGAGGACACCCCCGGCACCACCCGCGACCGCAACCTGGCCGACGTCACCTGGGGCGGGCGGGACTTTACATTGGTGGACACCGGCGGGCTGGAGATAGACCCCGGCACCCCGGTGGGCCGCGGCATCCGGGCGCAGATAGAGCAGGCCATCGCCGCCGCCGACATGATTATCGATATCGTGGACGTCAGCGACGGCGTCAACCCCGCCGACCTGGACATCGCCGACCTGCTGCGCCGCGCCGGCAAGCCGCTGGTGCTGGCCGCCAACAAGGCCGATAACGCTAAGCTGGAAATGCAGGCGGCGGAGTTCTACGAGCTGGGACTGGGCGAGCCGGTGCCCCTGAGCGCCCACCACGGCCGCGGCGTGGCCGACCTGCTGGATAAGGTCGTGGCGCTGCTGCCGCCCGCCGGAGAAACCGCCGCCGCGCCCGACGCCATCAAGGTGGCCATCGTGGGGCGGCCCAACGTGGGCAAGTCGCTCCTGCTCAACGCCCTGGTCGGCGACAGCCGCGCCATCGTCGACGATATGCCGGGCACCACCCGCGACGCCGTGGACACGCTGGTTGACTTTGAGGGGCAAAGTGTGCTACTTATTGATACGGCCGGAATCCGGCGGCGGGGCAAGGTGCAGGCGGGCGTGGAGCGTTACAGCGTCATCCGCTCGCTTCGGGCCATTGACCGGGCGGACATCGCTTTGCTCGTCCTCGACGCCACCGAGATGGCCACCGCCCAGGATACGCACGTGGCCGGTTATATCCAGCAAGCCGCCAAGGGCTTCATTATCATTGTCAATAAGTGGGACTTGATTGAGAATAAAGATATCGCCGCATGGAATAAACTGGTGCGGGAGCACTTTAAATTCGCCAGCTACGCCCCGGTGCTCTACACCTCGGCCAGGACGGGACAGGGAGTCGGCAGGATAATGCCGCAGGTCGTCCAGGTCTACCGGGAGAGGCTCAAGCGACTGACCACCGCCAGGGTCAACAGCGTCGTCCAGCAGGCGGTGGCCGCCCACAACCGCCCCCGCAGCCGCAACAAACCGCTCAAGATCTTCTACGCCACCCAGGCCGAAGTCAACCCGCCCACCTTCGTCTTCTTCACCAACGATGCCCGCATGGTACACTTTTCCTACCGCCGTTATCTGGAAAACCAGCTGCGCCAGGCCTTCGGTTTTGACGGCACGCCGCTTCGCTTAATCTTCAAAACGAGAGGTGAATCATGATTGTCGGGCTGTATTTCGCGGTGGCAATCATCGGCTACCTTTTGGGCTCCCTCCCCTGCGGCCTGCTCGTCGGGCGGCTCTTCGCCAAAAAGGACGTGCGCCAGGTGGGCAGCGGCAAGACCGGCATGACCAACGTCATGCGCGCCGCCGGGCGCAAGGCGGGGGTCGTCGCGCTCCTTCTAGACCTGGGCAAGGGGGCGCTGGCGGTGGTCCTGGCCGGGTTGCTCTTCCGCAACTACGATACCATAGCCCTGATTCCCTTCACCCATATCGACAGCGCCCGGATGCTGGCGGCGCTGGCGGCCATCGCCGGGCACACCTGGTCGGTATTCCTCGGCTTTCGGGGCGGCCGCGGCGTGGCCACCTTCCTCGGCGGGCTGGTGGCCCTCTACTGGCCGGCGGCCCTGGCCGGCGGGCTCGTCATGATTCTCATCGGCTACATCACCAAGTACATGTCGCTCGGCTCCATCATCGGGGCCGTTACTTCCTTCATCATCCTCATGTCGCTCAACGTGACCCAGACCAGGTTCCTCCTGCCCGCCTATCCCGCCTTCGAATACGTTATTTACGCCATGATTGGGGCCGTCTTTATCTACGTCATGCACCGCGATAACATCCTGCGGCTGTGGTCGGGCACGGAGCGCAAGCTCGGCGAGAAGCCCAAGGCCGAAACGGCACCCTCGTCCAGCCACCCCCGCTAGCACCGCCGGTTTCCCCACCGGGCAGCCCTTTTATGGTAAGATAAGACATGCAGAAAGTCGCCGTTATCGGCACCACCAGCTGGGGAATCACCCTGGGGCTGCTGCTCTGCGGCAAGGGGCTGGATGTCCGGCTGTGGGCGCGCACCGAACGCGAGGCCGTTAAAATACGCAAGAATGGCCTGGACAAGGCCCGCTTCCCCGATGTCAGCCTGCCGGAGGGCATGAAGGTCACCAGCCGCCTGGACGAGGCCGCCGACGACGCCGCGGCCGTTATCCTGGCGGTGCCCTCGACGACGGTACGCCGGAACATGTCCCAGGTGGCGCCGTACCTGGGCCGTTCGACGCTGGTCATCAACGCCTCCAAGGGGCTGGAGGTAGGCTCCAACAAGCGGATGAGCCAGGTCATCGCCGAGGAAATCAACCCCCGCTACCACGAGAATATCTGCGTCGTCTCCGGGCCCAACCTGGCCCGCGAAATCCAGCTGGGCCTCCCCGCCGCCGCCGTGGTCGCCGCCGAGAAGACCGGCACCGCCAAGAAGGCGCAGCGGCTGCTTGCCACCCCCGGCTTCTGCGTCTTCACCAATACGGATATCATCGGGGTGGAGCTGGGCGGGGCCTTAAAGAACATCATCGCACTGGGCGCCGGCATCGCCGACGGGCTGGAGTACGGCGATAACGCCAAGGCCGCCTTCGTCACCCGCGGCCTGACGGAAATCACCGCCCTAGGCATGGCCCTGGGGGCCAACCCCCTCACCTTCTCCGGGCTGGCCGGCCTGGGGGATGTCATCACTACCTGTTCCAGCCCCCTCAGCCGCAACCACTACGTGGGGCAGGAGCTGGCCCGGGGGCGCCCGCTGGCGGAGATTACCGAAGCCATGAGCGAGGTGGCCGAGGGCGTCAACACCACCATGGTGGCCCACGACCTCTCACAGCAGCTGGGGCTGGAGATGCCCATTACGGAGAAAATCTACGAGGTCCTCTACGAAGGCGTCGACCCCAGAGAGGCCGCTACGGCCTTGATGGGGGGCAATACCCGGCACGAGCTGTCCGGGCGGCGCTGGCGGCTGTTCTCGCTCTTCCGGCGGCAGAAACGCTCCGCCGGCAATCCGGACTAAGCGTCCAGGCTCCGGGAAAGCTCCTCGAAGAGCCGGCGCTGCTCCTTGCTCAGCGATTCCGGCGTCACCACGCGCAGCCTCACCAGCTGGTCGCCCTGCCCCCGCCGCTGCAGGTGGGGAACCCCCTTGTCCTTGAGGCGGAAGACCTTGCCCGTCTGGCTGCCGGCGGGTATCTTGACCTTGGTATCGCCGTAGAGGGTGGGCACCATGACCTCGGTGCCCAGGGCCGCCTGAGCGAAGTTGACGGGCAGCTCGTAGAGAATATCGTCGCCATCGCGGGTGAAGACCTCGTGCCGCCCCACCGCTACCACCACGTAGAGGTTGCCCGCCGGGCCGCCGCGCGTGCCGGCCTCGCCCTCGCCGCTGAGGCGGATGCCGTTGCCGTTATCGATGCCGGCGGGCACCCGGACGGAGATGCGCCGCTTCTGTCTTTGCAGGCCCTTGCCCCGGCAGTCGGGGCAGGGGTCGGTAACCACCCGGCCCTCGCCGCGGCACTCGCCGCAGACGGTCGCGTTGACGAACTGGCCGAAGATGGAGCGCTGCACGCGGCGTATCTGGCCGGTGCCGTCGCAGGCGGGACAGCGCACCGGCTGGCTGCCGGGCCGGGCGCGGCTGCCGTGGCAGGTGGCGCAAAGCTCGGTGCGGTTAACCTCTATCTCTTTATCGCAGCCCAGGGCCGCTTCTTCGAAGGTGATGGAGATGTTGTAGCGCAGGTCGTTGCCGCGCCGGGACGACGGGCGCGTCGCAGCGCCCGTGCCCCCGAAAAAGGCCTCGAAGATATCACCGAAGCCGCCGAAGCTGCCGAAGTCGAAGCCCTCGAAGCCCCGCCCGAAGATGTTTTCCGGGCCGCTGTGGCCGAAGCGGTCGTAGGCGGAGCGCTTGTCGGCGTCGGAGAGGACTTCGTAGGCCTCGTTGACCTCTTTGAACCTCTCGGCGGCGTCGCCGTCGCGGTTGCGGTCGGGGTGGTACTGGAAGGCCAGCTTGCGGAAGGCCCGCCGGATTTCCTCCGGGGAGGCGTCCCGGCCTACCCCCAGCACCTCGTAATAGTCGCGTTTTACTACCATGTTAATTAAACAGACTCAATTTTGTTGGCACGTCGGTTAGAAGACAGAGTACCAATTCTATGATACAGGCGGGGTTGAAGGCTTGTCAATAAAGCTAACCCTGGTATAAGGGGAGCAATTCATTGACAGCTACCACCCTTTGAACCTAAAATTACAGGTAAGTCAAACGCACCACGGCCCGGAGTTAACCTGTGAAGAGCGACGAGATACGCACCGCCTTTCTGAAATACTTCGAGGGAAAGGGGCACAAGGTCATCCCCTCGTCCTCGCTGATACCCAAGGGCGACCCAACTTTGCTTTTGACCTCGGCGGGCATGGTGCAGGTCAAACCCTATTTCCTGGGCGAGGCCAAGCCCCCGAGCCGGCGCCTGGCATCGTGCCAGAAGTGCTTCCGCACCACAGACATCGAGTCGGTGGGCGACGCCTCCCACCTGACCTTCTTCGAAATGCTGGGCAACTTCAGCGTGGGAGATTACTTCAAACGGGAGACTATCAGCTGGGCGTTTGAATTTATTACCCAACATCTAAAAATACCCCCCGAGCGTTTGTGGGTGACTGTCTTTCTTGACGACGACGACGCCTTTAACCATTGGCTTGAAATGGGCATCCCCGAAGCCAGGATACGCCGGTTTGGCGAGGAGCATAACTTCTGGGGGCCGGTGGGCAGTTCCGGTCCCTGCGGGCCGGACAATGAAATCTTCTATGATTTCGGCGAGGAGACCGGCTGCGGCAAGCCCGATTGCCAGCCGAACTGCGAATGCGGGCGGTTTGTCGAGATCAGCACCCTGGTATTCATGCAATACAATCAGGATACCGATGGCCGACGCTCGCCGCTGCCCCGTCCGAGTGTTGATACCGGCATGGGACTTGAAAGAACCACGGCTATCTTGCAGGGCAAGGCCTCTGTCTATGAAACCGACCTGTTTGCCCCGCTGCTGGCCTTCATCGCCAAACTCACCGGGAAGAAGTACGGCGCTAACGCCGAGGACGACACCGCCCTGCGGGTGGTGGCCGAGCACGGCCGGGCGCTGGCCTTTCTCATCGCCGACGGGGTGAATCCTTCCAACGAAGGGCGGGGCTACGTGCTGCGCCACCTCCTGCGGCGGGCCACCCTCTACGGGATGCGCCTGGGGCTGGCCAAGCCCTTCCTGGCCGGTGTGGCCGATACGGCTATCGCCCAGATGGGCCAGACCTACCCGGAACTTGAGAAGCGGCGGGACTTTATCCTCAAGGTCATCCGGCTGGAGGAGAGCCGTTTCGAGGAGACGCTCAAGACGGGGCTGGAGATTATCGACGAACTGCTGGCGAAGCACAAGAAGACGAAGAAAATCTCCGGCGCTGACACCTTCCGCCTCTATGATACCTACGGCTTCCCCGTGGAGCTGACCAAAGAAATCGTGGAGAAGGCCGG
>DAOUEP010000033.1:0-15057 GCA_034430515.1 Dehalococcoidales bacterium
TCGTCCGGGCCTTCTTTTCGCTGGTCGGCGGCAACCGGGGGCGCTACGGGGGCATGCTGGCGCACATCGGCATTATTTTAATCGCCCTGGGGATTATCGCCTCGTCTTTCTATAATATGGAGAAGACGGTGACGCTGGAGCCGGGCCAGTCGGTGAGTATCGGCGGCTACGAGCTTCGCTACGACGACCTGCTGCTGCGGCAAGACAGCGTTAAGGTAAGTGCCATCGCCAGCCTTGAGGTGAGCCGCGGCGGACATACCCTGGGGACGCTTGAGCCCAGCTACGATTACTGGTTCTCCTATCAGGACTTCTACTACGAGGTAAGCGTGCGCACCACCGCCGCCGAGGACCTCTTCGTGGCGCTGTACTGGCCGACCTTCGACCCCGACGACAAGACGGCCACCTTCCGGGTGCTGCTCAACCCGCTGATTGTCTGGATGTGGGTCGGCGGGGGGCTGTGGCTGGCCGGCGGCGTGCTGAGCTTCTCGGCGCGGGAGGAATACCCCAAAGGGGGTAAGGGCCGGTGAAGCGCGCTGTCATCGTTGCCGTTTTATTAGTGGCGCTGCTCCTGCCGGGGGCCGCCCTGGCGCAGGAAGGGGAGGCGGGGGCAATCACGGGGCAGGTCATCAACCATACCGCCGGCGGCGGCAGCGTGGCCGGCACCGAAGTTACCCTGATTACCTACGTTGACGGGGAGCTGGCGGATACGGAGACGGTGCTGGCCGGCGCCGACGGCGGCTTCGGCTTCGCCGATATCGACCTGGCCAACGAATACCTCATCGCCGTCAACTACCAGCTGGTTGATTATTATTACCCGGTGACCTTCGACGAGGGCGAAACGGAGGCCTACGTCGCCGCCGGCGTCTGCGAGGTTACCGGCGACGACGCCCTGATACACGTCGGTCTGGTGCACATCGCCATCATCCCCAACGAGGACGCCCTGGAGGTGACCCAGGTATACTGGCTGCTCAACGACGGCGACACCACCTTTATCAACGAGAACGGCGGGCTGGACTTTACCCTGCCCGAGGGGGCGACCGACTTCGCCACCCCCGAGACTTACTGGGCCGACTTCGTCCTGGCGGAGGACAACCTGGCCGTCTACCTGGTGCCCTTCCCCCCCGGCGAGCGGCAGCTCTACTTCAGCTACCGGCTGCCCTGGCCCGACGGGGCCGACTTTACGGTTGTCTTCTACCCCGACTACCCCACCGATACCCTTGACCTGATGGTGGGGGGAGACACGCTGGAGGTGGCCTCCGGCCAGCTGGCCCCGGCCGACCCGGTCGTCACCGACGACGGGACGCGCTACATCCACTTCCAGGGAGAGAACCTCCCCCGGGGCGGCACCGTCAATATTTACCTCACGGATACCTCGCGGGGCGGCTTCCCCTTGTATATCGTCTGGATTGTGCTGGCGGTGGTTGCCGCCGCAGTGGCCTACTGGGGCTGGCGGCGGCGCCGGCAGGAGAGACCGGGTGAATGACGGCGCGGGCATCGCGGCGCGGGGGCTGGCCAAGCGCTACGGGGAGCGGCCCGCCCTGCGCGGCATCGACCTCGACGTGGGGCGCGGCCAGACCCTGGTCTGCTTCGGGCCCAACGGGGCCGGCAAGACGACCCTGCTCAAGATACTGGCCACGCTGATTAAGCCCACCGCTGGCAATTTTGCCATCGGCGGGTGGGACGGCCGCCGGGACGCGGTAATGCTCCGCCGCCGGCTGACGCTGGCGGGCCATGCGACCTACCTCTACGACGACCTGACCGTGGCCGAGAACCTGCGCTTCTACGGGCGGATGTACGCCGTCCCCGACCTGGAGCAGCGCCTCGGCGAGGTGGCTGGCAGGCTGGGGCTGACGCCCCGCCTCCACGACCGGGTGGGTACTCTCTCCCACGGCCTGCAGCGGCGGGCGGCCCTGGCGCGGGCCGCTCTGCACGACCCGGAATTTTACTTCCTCGATGAGCCGGAGACCGGCCTCGACCCGGAGGCCGCCGCTATCGTCCGGGCGTGGCTGGTTGACATAAACAAGCAGGGGCGGACGATGGTCGTGGCCACCCACGACCTGGCGCGCGGGCTAGAGCTGGCCGATAGCGTCATTGTGCTGCACCGGGGCAAAATAGTTTTTCAAGCCCGCTGCGAGGAAATTAAACCGGCGGACTTTCCTAAAATTTATGCCGCCTGCCTCCGGGCGGGGGGAGGGCCGGGTGCTGGCTAGTCTCTGGGCGATTTTCCGCAAAGACCTCCTCCGCGAGCTGCGGACGAAAGAGACCATCGTCGCCGTGCTCGTCTTCGCCCTGCTGGTGGTGGTCATTTTCAGCTTCGCCACCGGCACCGGGGTAACCACCGACGTGGCCCCCGGCGTCCTCTGGGTGGCGCTGGCCTTCGGCGGGGTCATCGGCCTCAACCGCGCTTTCGTCGCCGAGAAGGAGAACGCCTGCCTGGAGGGCCTGCGGCTCTGCCCCGTCGACCATGCCGTCATCTACGCCGGCAAGCTGGCGGGGAGCCTGACCTTCCTGCTGGTGCTGGCGGTGGTGATAACGCCCATCTTCCTGGCCCTCTTCAACCTGCCCGTATTTTTGCCCCGGCTGGCTTTGATTATCGTCCTGGCGGTGCTGGGGTTCGCCGCGGTGGGCACGCTCTTCGCCGCCCTGGCGGTCAACACCCGGGCGCGCGATATTATGCTGCCCATCCTCTTCCTGCCGGTGGTGTCTCCGGTGGTTATCGCCGCCGTCAAGGCCACCGCCCCGGTGCTGGCGGGCGCCTCCTGGGGCGAACTGGCGACCTGGCTGGAGATTCTGGCCGCCTTCGACGTGATTTTTATCGTCGTCGGCGCCCTGGTCTTTGAGTTTGTCATCGAAGAATAGGTAAAATAGACGGGGGAGACAGCCGCATGAGCGGAACAAGCAAGCTGAGGGATACCCTGCTGCTGGCGCTGGCCCTGGCGGCGATGCTGGCGGCGCTGGCCATGGTCTTTGTCTATGTGCCTACCGAAAAGACCTCCGGCATCGTCCAGCGCATCTTCTACTTCCACGTGCCGGTGGCCTGGGTGGCCTCGCTGGCCTTTCTGGTAACTTTTATCGGCAGCATCCTCTACCTGAGCAAGCGGACGGCTCGCTGGAACGCCCTGGCGGCGGCCTCGGCGGAGGTGGGCGTGCTCTTCACCACGCTGATACTGCTCACCGGGCCGATATGGGCCAGGCCGGCCTGGGGCATCTGGTGGACCTGGGACGCGCGCCTGACGACGTCGCTGGTGCTCTGGCTGATATACGTCGCTTATCTTTTGGTGCGCCGTTTCGCCGGGGAAGCGGAGCGCGGGGCGCGGCTGGCCGCCGTGGTGGGCATCGCCGGCTTTATCGACGTGCCGCTGGTCTTCGTCACCGTCAACCTGTGGCGGACGCAGCACCCCACCCCGCTCATTTTTGAGGGCGGGCTGACCACCGCCATGCTGATAACGCTGCTGGTGTGCCTGGCCGCTTTCACGCTGCTCTATATACTCCTCGTCCGGCAGGCCACCCGCCTCAAGACGCTGGAGAGCGAGCTGAGATTGTTGCAACGTCTGCGAGAAGAATAGGAGGACTCAACTTGGAAAATCTGGGTTACTTACTGGCGGCCTTCGCCGTCGTCTGGGCGGCCGTCTTCGGCTACGTATGGTTCATGCAGCGCAAGCAGCGCGCCCTGGAGCGAGAAATCGAGCTGCTGCGCGAATCGATGGACAAGTCCAGAGAGAAATAGCCCGTCGCCCGGCGGCAATGCCGGTTAATGTGATAATTATCGCTGCTTTGGAGAGGGTAACTGCCTAGAATAAAGATAAGGTAATTCCTTAAGGAGGCCGAGCCATGGCGGTAGAAAAAGTAGGCGAAAAATATCGCTGCGAAATCTGCGGCAACGAGGTCACCGTCACCAAGGCGGGCGGCGGCACGCTGGTCTGCTGCGGCGAGGACATGAAGAAAATCGGCTAGGAGGCCCCGGCCAGTGGCCAGGATACGCATCTACGACAGCCGTAAAAAACAGGTCGTCGAGGTCGAGCCGGTCGTCAGGTCCGACGCCGAGTGGCGGAAGCTACTGACCCCGGAGCAGTACGACATCACCACGCGGCAGGGAACGGAGCCGCCCTTCACCTGCACCTTCGACGAGCACAAGGAGCCGGGGATATACCGCTGCGTGCGCTGCGGCACCGACCTCTTCGCCACCGGCACCAAGTTCAACTCCGGGACGGGCTGGCCCAGCTACTACCAGCCGGTCTCCGACCTCAACATCCGCTTCCTGGCCGATAACAGCCACGGCCGGAGCCGTACCGAGGTGCGCTGCGCCCGCTGCGACGCCCACCTGGGGCACGTCTTCGACGACGGCCCGCCCCCGACGGGCAAACGCTACTGCATCAACTCGGCGGCGCTGACCTTCGACCGGGACTAAAAACCCCTTGACAAGCCCGGTAAGCCCGTTGTATCATAATTATGAGCATATGCTCATAATACAGGTGCACAAATACATTGCCTGTTGGTAAAAGGGGGTACTGAAAATGCCGTTTGGAGACAGAACCGGGCCGGCCGGAATGGGGCCGAGGACGGGCCGCGCCGCCGGCTACTGCAGCGGGGCCGGTATGCCGGGTTCCCTGAACCGGGTGCCGGGACGCGGGTTCGGAATAGGTCGCGGTGCTGGTATGGGACGCGGTATGGGCGGCGGCATGGGTTTCGGCTTCCGGGGTAGCTCGCCCCCCTGGCCTTACGTGGGCCGGGGCAGGGGCGGATGGTCGCGGTGCGGCTATTTCCCGGGGGGCGAGGCCGTCGATGCCAATCCGCCGGCGGATGCCGCCACCGAGCTGGACTATCTCAAGAGCCAGGCCCGCGAGATGAAGGACGAGCTGGGGCGCATCGAGGGCAGGATGCGCGCCCTGGAAGGCAAGCCCTAAGCGCGGCGCCCGCTTAACCCGAAAAAAGGAGAAAACTATGAAAATCGCCATTTCCGCCGCCGGCGCCACGCCGGAGGCCGAAGTTGACCCCCGTTTCGGGCGGTGCCCGCAATTTATCGTCGCCGATACCGATACCGGGGTGTTCGAGACCCTGGAAAATCCCGGCCTGATGGCCTCCGGGGGGGCGGGCATCGCCGCCGCCCAGATGATTGCCGGCCAGGGCGTCAACGCCATGCTGACCGGCAACTGCGGCCCCAACGCCTACGGGGTGCTGTCCGCCGCCGGGATTGAGGTTGTCACCGGCGTCTCCGGCAAGATTGCCGACGCCGTGGCGGCCTACCAGAAGGGCGACCTCCGGGCCAGCCCGCAGGCCAACGTAAGCGACCACTACGGTATGGGTGGCGGCGGCGCGGGGGGTGGTCGCGGTGGGGGAGGCGGCCGCGGTATGGGCGGCGGCATGGGCCGGGGCCGGAATATCTAAAAAGTTATCAGCATGATAATATCCGTTGCCAGCGGTAAAGGGGGGACGGGCAAGACCCTGGTGGCCACCAGTCTGGCCCTGTCCCTCCAGGACAATCATGACGTGCAGCTCCTCGACTGCGACGTGGAGGAGCCCAACGACCACATCTTTATCAAGCCCGTCATTACCCGTAGCGAGGCGGTGGCCGTGCCCGTGCCCGCCGTGGACGAGAAGAAGTGCACCCACTGCGGCAAGTGCGCCGAGGTCTGCGCCTACAACGCCCTGGCCGTCGTCAAGGACTACGTCCTCACCTTCCCCGAGCTGTGCCACGGTTGCGGCGCCTGCAGCTACCTCTGCCCGGAAGGGGCCATTACCGAGGCGCCTTACAACGTCGGCGTGGTGGAAACGGGCCGGGCCGGGAATTTGACATTCGGCCACGGCAAGCTCAATATCGGGCAGGCCATGGCGCCGCCCGTCATCCGCCGGGTCAAGGCGCTGACCGACCCTTCTAAGCTGGTGATTATCGACGCCTCGCCGGGGACTTCCTGCCCGGTGGTGGAGGCCGTGAAAGGTAGCGACTACTGCCTGCTGGTCACCGAGCCGACGCCCTTCGGGCTCAACGACCTGACCCTGGCGGTGGAGATGATTAGAAAGCTGGCGATACCCTGCGGCGTGGTGCTCAACCGCGCCGGCGTCGGCGACGGCAAGACGGAGGAATACTGCCTCCGGGAGGGCATCCCCATCCTGATGACGATTCCCCTGGATACCGCCATCGCCGGGCTTTACTCGCGGGGCATCACCCTGAGCGAGGGGATGCCGGCTTACCGGGTGGCCTTCCGGGAATTATACGCCAGGATTGAGGAGGCGGCGCGTGCGTGAGATAGTCGTCCTCAGTGGCAAGGGGGGCACCGGCAAGACCACCATCGTCGGCTCGCTGGCGGCCCTGGCCGAAAGCAAGGTGCTGGCCGACTGCGACGTGGACGCCGCCGACCTGCACCTGCTGCTCGCCCCCAAAATTAAAGAAGAACACGACTTCCGTAGCGGCCGGGCGGCCGTCATCGACGCGGACAAGTGCACGCAGTGCGGCCTCTGTCAGGAAGTCTGCCGCTTCGATGCCATCCACGATTACGTGGCCGACCCGGTGGCCTGCGAGGGCTGCGGCTTCTGCGCGCAGGTCTGCCCGGAAGGGGCTATTACGATGCAGGAGCGGCTGGCCGGGCGCTGGTTTATCTCCGAGACAAAGTACGGCCCGCTGGTTCACGCCCGCCTGGGCATCGCCGAAGAGAACTCCGGCAAGCTGGTGGCCCTGGTGCGGCGCCAGGCCCGCGAAATGGCCGAGCGGGACGGATATGATTACATCATCAGCGACGGTCCCCCCGGCATCGGCTGCCCGGTCATCTCGTCGCTGTCCGGGGCGCACCTGGCCCTGCTGGTGACCGAGCCGACCCTGTCGGGACGGCACGACCTGGAGCGGGTGCTGGGCGTCTGCCGGCACTTCGGGGTGACGGCGGCCGTCGCTATCAACAAGTACGATATCAACGAGGCCAACACGGCGGCGATTGAAGACTACTGCCGTCGGAACGACGTGGCGGTGGTCGCCAGGATACCCTTCGATAACGTCGTCACCGAGGCGCTGGTGGCGGGCCAGCCCGTGGTGGAATATGACGATGGGGCCGTCACCGGCGAGATTAAAAAACTCTGGGATATAATTACCCGTCTCGCCGCCGGATGAGATACAATAGAGATAGTGTTATCATAGTTATATCGGCTAAGGAGGCTCAAGATGAAATACGCCGTGCCCGTGAGCGGGGGCCAGTTATCGCCGCACTTCGGCCACTGCGAGCAGTTCGCCCTGTTCGAAGTTGACGCCGGGCAGAAACAGATTGTGCATAAAGAAATGCTGGACGCCCCGCCCCACGAGCCGGGGCTGCTACCCCGCTGGCTGGCCGACCAGGGCGTTGACCTGGTCATCGCCGGGGGGATGGGGGGCCGCGCCCTGGGCCTCTTCCAGCAGAACGGCATCCAGGTCGTCATCGGCGCCGGCGAGACCGACCCGGAGCGGGCCGTCCTCGACCACCTCAACGGGGTGCTGGCCAGCGGCGACAACGTCTGCGACCACTAACGCAGTTCAGGGAGGTGCGTTGATGGCGGATACCACTCCCCAGGCAGACAAGCTGCGCTATAAGAGCATCGGCCTGCCCCGTCTGACGCGGGGCATCGCCGGGGACGCCACCGAGCTCATCGGCAATACCCCGCTGGTCAGGCTCAACCGCATCACCGCAGGGGTCGCGGCGGAGGTAGTGGCCAAGCTGGAATCATTCAACCCGCTGGCCAGCGTTAAGGACAGAATCGGCGTGGCCATGATTCTCACCGCCGAGGCCGAGGGATTGATTAAGCCGGGCGCGGTCATCGTCGAGCCCACCAGCGGCAATACCGGCATCGCCCTGGCCTTTGTCTGCGCCGCCCGCGGCTATAAACTCATCCTCACCATGCCCGAGACGATGTCGCTGGAGCGCCGCCAGCTTCTGGCCGCGCTGGGCGCCGACCTGGTGCTGACCCCCGGCGGCGAGGGGATGACGGGGGCGATTAAAAAGGCCGAGTCGCTGGCAGCGGCGCACCCCGATTATTATATGCCGCAGCAGTTTAAGAACCCGGCCAACCCGGAGATACACCGCCTCACCACCGCCGACGAAATCTGGCGCGATACCGACGGGCGGGTGGATATCCTGGTCAGCGGCGTGGGCACCGGCGGGACGATTACCGGCGTGGCCGGCGCCCTCAAGGAGCGCAAGCCGGGGCTAAGGGCCGTGGCCGTAGAGCCGGCCGGTTCGCCGGTGCTTTCCGGGGGCAAGGCCGGGGCTCACAAGATTCAGGGTATCGGGGCGGGCTTCGTTCCCGGCGTCCTGCGCCAGGAGCTGATTGACGAAATTATAACTGTAAGTGACGCCAACGCCGCTGCCACGGCGCGGCGGCTGGCCCGCGAGGAGGGAATCCTGGCGGGCATATCGTCCGGGGCCGCCGCCTGGGCCGCCCTCAAGGTGGCCCGCCGCCCGGAGAACAAGGGCAAGCTCATCGTGGTCATCTTCCCCGACACCGGCGAGCGCTATCTCTCTACCGGGCTCTTCGGGGAGAAAGACGCTTCGGGCTAGGGGCTAGTCGGTAAAATCGATGGCCACTTCCTTGATGTCCCAGAGGGGCTCCAGCTTCTCGGTGATTTCCTCCCGGATGGCCGTGGCGAACTGGTGGCCGGCCGGCAGGTCGACGGCGACGCGCACGCGCCCGTCCTTGAGCTCGATATCTTTCACCAGGTTGGTGCGGACCAGATCCAGGCCGGAGATGGGGTTCATCACCTTCTTGAGGCGGCCGCGGATTATCTCCAGCGTGGTCGGCTTTTTCTCCTTGACCAGACCGTGGCGCTCCTCGTAGTTCTGGATGGCCGAGCGCAGCCCCTCGATGGCCAGCACCGAGCAGTGCGCCTTAATCTTGGGCAGGCCGCCCAGCGCCTCCGAGGCCTCCTGCCAGCTTATCTTTTTGGCCGCCTCCAGCGTCTTGCCCTTGGCCAGGTCGGTGATGATGGAGCCGGTGGCGATGTTGGAGGCGCAGCCGTAGGACTCGAACTTGATATCCGAGATGGTTTTCTTTTTAGGGTCTACCTTGATATAAACCGAGACCATGTCGCCGCAGGCCGGGCTGCCTTCGATGGCCTTGCCGTCGGCGTTTTCTATCTGGCCGACGTTGTGGGGGTGGCGGAAGTGCTCCAGTACCGTGTCGCTGTAGGGAGATTTCATGGTCGGTTCTCCTCTCCTTTTTTATCGCGGCCCAGCGGGCTGATGCTCCTTAGCTCCTTGACTACCTCGGCCAGCGCCTGAACGACGGCGTCGGCGTCGGCGGCGGTGTTATCGCGCCCCAGGGTGATGCGTATCGAGCCGTGGGCCCGCTCGTGGTCGCCGCCGATGCCGTAGATAACGTGGCTGCCCTGCAACGAGCGGCTGAAGCAGGCCGAGCCGGTGCTCACGGCGAAGCCGCGCATGTCCAGGTGCAGGGTGATGGACTCCCCCTCAACATAATGGAAGCTGATATTGACGTTCTGGGGGAGCCGCTGCCGGCGGTGGCCGTTGAGGGTGGTATCGGGTATCTCTTTCAAAATGCGGTCGATGATGCGGTCGCGCAGGGTCTCCAGGCGCCGGTTTTCCTGAGGCGTAATCAGCTCTACGGCTTCGGCGAAGCCGATGGCGCCGGGGATGTTCTCCAGCCCGGCGCGGCGGTCGAACTCCTGAAAACCGCCGTCCATCCACTTGACGATGGCCGTCCCCGGGCGGATATAAAGCCCGCCGACGCTCTTGGGGCCGTGGATGGTGTGGGCGGCCACGGTGATTAAGTCCACCGGCACCTTGGCCGTGTCCAGGGGGACGCGCCCGAAGCTGTGGGTGGCGTCGGTATGGAAGGGGACGCCTCGCTCGCGGCAGGTTTCACCGATGGCGGCGATATCCTGAATGGTGCCGATTTCCTGGTTGGCGTGCTGAATGGATACCAGAATGGTCTCCTTGGTAATGGCCGCCTTGAGCTTGTCAAGGTCGACCAGGCCGTCGCCGTCCACGTCCAGCCGGGTCACCTTGAAGCCCTGTCTCTCCAGGGCCTCGGCGCTGTGGAGGACGGGGAAGTCCTCGATTTTGGAGACGATGATGTGCCGGCCCTTCTTCTCGCCGAGGGCCAGGGCGACCCCTTTAATGGCCATGTTGGACGACTCGGTGCTGCCCGAGGTGAAGACGAACTCCTCCGTCCCGGCGTTGAGCTTTTTAGCCAGACTGGCGCGGGCGGTGTCCAGCGCCTCGCGGGCCTCGATGCCCTGGGTATAGGCGAACTCGGAGGTGGCCACGGCGTAGGTATCGAAGAAATAAGGCCGCATCGCCTCCAGCACCCGCTCGTCGAGGCGGGTGGCGGCGGCATTATCCAGGTAAACGCGCTTGTCCGGCATGTTTCCCTCCGCTAGATGAACAGGGTTACCGAGGCGTCCCTGGCCTCGTTCATGTAGGTGCCCACGCCGCAGTAATCGGTGATGAGGTCGTCGCGCAGGTCTTCCTTCCGCACGCCCATGATTTCCATGGTCAGGTCGCAGGCCAGCACCTTGCCGCCCAGCTCCAGAAAGTCGCCGAAGAGCTTTTCCAGCGGGGCGACCCTGGCCTGTTTCATCTTGCGCTTTATCATCCATCTGCCCAGCCCCAGCATATTCATTTTAGATAGGGGGCCTTTTTCCAGCCCGCCTTTCTTGAGGCGCTGCAGCCCCCAGAAGGTGAAAAAGAGCGACGCCTCCAGCCCCATGGCGAGGGCGCCGTTGCCCAGGATGAGGGCGCTGTAAATTTTATCCATATCGCCGCTGTGCACGATGATGGCTGCCTTGTTGGCCACGGTCTTGCCTCCTTCTACCGGCGTATCCTTATTTTCCAGGTGCCGTCCGCCCCGTCCCTGACCTCCAGCAGCTCCAGCCCCATGGCCTTGGCCGCCATGGGTATCTCTTTTTTGGAGGCGGGGTGGGTGCCGCAGACCTCGACGATGTCCCCCGCTTTGGCCTGCCGCAATGCCTTGCGCGTTTCCACCAGCGGGACGGGGCAGGTCTCGCCGACACAGTTAACTTTTATCTCGGCCATTGGCGTATTCCCTTCGCAGATTATCGCCCGACGTATTCTCTAGTCCGGCGTATTTATTAACTAAGGTTAATAATATCATATTTCAATCCCGGGCCCGTGTCTGTGATTATTATCTCTTAACAATACTTTAACCAGATTTTTACCGCGTCTTAACCGGCCATGAACATGCCCTTAATCTCCAGCCTGGATAATGAAAGTGTTAAAGGTTAGAAAAAACTCCTGAAAGGGGGTTTCCATGAATAGCAGCGAAACCGCCGTAGTAAGGATGCTATACGAGAAAAAAGGAGGAAACACTAAACGTGACTAAATTAAAATGGCTTTTGTTGCCGCTCGCCCTGACGCTGGTCATGGCGATAGCCCTGATAGGCTGTAACGGCAACAGTGATACCACCTCGCCGACTACCGAGCCCGGACTCTCCGGCGAAATCACCGAGGCCGGCTCGACCACCGTCCAGCCGGTCGCCGAGTCCCTGGCGGCGGCCTTCATGGCCAAGTATCCCGACGTTAACGTGGTAATTCAGGGCGGTGGCTCCTCGACCGGCGTCAAGTCGGCGGCCGAGGGCACCGTGGATATCGGTGCCGCCTCGCGCGAGCTGAAACCCAACGAGGAAGGCACCGTGGTACCCCACGTCCTGGCGCGCGACGGCATCGCCATCGTGGCCCATCCCACGCAGACGGTCTCTAACCTGACCAAAGACCAGGTACGTGAAATCTTCGCCGGTGAAATCACCAACTGGAGCCAGGTCGGCGGCGCCAACGAGACCATCAACGTCGTCGCCCGCGAGGAAGGCTCCGGCACCCGGGCCGCCTTCGAGGAGATGGTCATGGGAGAAGACGCCCTCATCACGGCCATGGCCATCCTGCAGCCCTCCAACGGCGCGGTACGGACAACCGTGGCCGGCGACCCCAACGCCATCGGCTTCCTCTCCTTCGGCTATCTGGACAGCTCCACCAGGGCGATGAGCATCGACGGCGTGGCGGCGACGGTGGACAACGCCCAGAACGGCACCTATCCCATCGTGCGGCCGCTCCTCTTCCTCACCAGGAGCGAGCCGACGGGGCTGGTCAAGGAGTTTATCGACTTCTGCCTCGGCCCCGAGGGGCAGGCCATCGTGGCCGTGGACTATATCCCGGTAAACTAGATATATCCTCCCTGTAGGGTGGGGGGCGGCTCGAAAGGGCCGCCCCTCTACCGGAGAAATATGAGACTCTTGTGATGACGCGCTACTTTACCGACCGCCTGGCCCGCTACGTGGTGTTTATCAGCGCCACGGTATCTTTTATTATTTTGCTGGCCATCGCCATTTTTGTCTTTATAGACGGCCTGCCGGCTTTTAAGGAAATAGGCGTCTTTGAATTTCTCTTCGGCACGGTGTGGCGGCCGGGGCAGGGGCAGTACGGCATCCTCACCATGATTGTGGGCTCCATCGTGGTGACGGTGGGCTCGCTGCTGCTGGCGATACCGCTGGGCATTGCCTGCGCCATTTTGCTGGCCGAGGTCGCCCCGTTCCGGGTGCGCCAGTTCCTGCGGCCCGCGGTGGAGCTGCTGGTGGGGATACCCTCGGTGGTCTACGGGCTGGTCGGCCTGGTGCTGCTGGTGCCGGCGGTACGCCAGCTTGGCGGCAACGGTTTCAGCGTGCTGGCGGCCGCCATCGTGCTCATGGCCATGGTGCTGCCGACGATTATATCCATCAGCGAGGACAGTCTGCGGGCGGTGCCCCAGTCCTACCGCGAGGGGGCGCTGGCGCTGGGGGCCACCAGGTGGCAGATGATTTCGCGGGTGCTGCTGCCGGCGGCCCGCTCCGGCATCGGCGCCTCTATCGTGCTGGGCATGGGGCGGGCCGTGGGCGAGACGATGGCTATGATTATGGTCATCGGCAACTCCATCGTCTTCCCGACCTCCCCGCTATCCCCGGCGCGGACGCTTACCGGCAACATCGCCGTGGAAATCAACTACGCCACCGGCGTCCACGAGAGCGCCCTGTTTGCCACCGGCATCGTCCTGTTTATCTTTATCCTGCTCTTAAACAGCATTGCGGTTATTGTCTTCAAGAGGGGGGCCAGTGCTCAGAATCTCACCTAAAACAACCCAGAACCTGGCCATGGTCTACGTCTGGGGAGGCGGCGTCATTACCGTCCTCATCCTGCTGGTGGTCATCGGCTACGTGCTGGTGCAGGGGCTCCCCGGCCTGACGCTGGACTTCCTGCTGACGCCGCCCCAGGGCGGCCTGAGCGGGGAAGGCGGCATCTCCACCGTCATCGTCAGCACCATTTACCTGGTGGCGGTGACCATTATTATCCTGGTGCCGGTGGGGCTGGGGGCGGCCGTCTACCTGGCCGAGTACGCCCCGAACAACCGGCTCACCCGGCTGATACGCTACGGCGTGGAGACGCTGGCGGGCGTGCCCTCCATCATCTTCGGGCTTTTCGGCTTCGCCCTCTTTGTGACGGTGCTGCATTTCAACTTCTCCATCCTCTCCGGGGCGCTGACGCTGGTCTGCCTGCTGCTGCCGACGATGATACGCACCTCCGAGGAGGCGATTAAGTCCGTCCCCTACGCCCACCGCGAGGCGGCCCTGGCCCTGGGGGCCACCAGGTGGCAGATGGTATCGCGGGTGCTGCTGCCCACGGCCCTGCCCGGCATCGTCACCGCCGTCATCCTCTGCATCGGGCGGGCCATCGAGGAGACGGCCTGCCTCTACGTTACCCTGGGCGGCAGCGCCGCCATGCCCAGCTCGCTGCTCTCCGGCGGGCGCACGCTGTCGCTGCACGTATTTTACCTGGCCATGGAGACGCGCGCCTTCGATAAGGCCATGGCCACCGGCGCGGTGCTCATCATCACCATTATCATCATCAACACCATTACCAACTGGCTATCCTACCGCTTTCAGAAACGGATGAAAGGGACGAGCTGAGATGACAATCTATAACCAGGCCTGCGATTGCGGCAAGATAAGCGCCCGGCAGGTAGACCTGTACTACGGGAATTTCCAGGCGTTGCGTAATATCACCCTGGAAATCCCCCAGTGCGCCATCACGGCCATCATCGGCCCCTCCGGCTGCGGCAAGTCGTCCTTCCTGCGCCTGCTCAACCGCATGAACGACATCATCAACGGCGTCAGGGTGGGGGGCGTTTTACAGCTCGACGGCGTCTCCATCTACGATAAGACCATCGACGTGGTCGACCTCCGCAAGCGAGTGGGCATGGTCTTTCAGAAGCCCAACCCTTTCCCGATGTCCATCTACGATAACATCGCCTTCGGCCCGCGGCAGCACGGCACCCGCAGCCGCCACAACCTGGACGAAATCGTGACCCGGAGCCTGCAGCAGTCCGCCCTCTGGGATGAGGTGGAGGACAAGCTGGGGCAGTCGGCGCTGGCCCTCTCCGGGGGGCAGCAGCAGCGCCTGTGCATCGCCCGGGTGCTGGCCGTCGAGCCGGAGGTAATCCTTATGGACGAGCCGTGCAGCGCCCTGGACCCCATCGCCACGCTGAGAATCGAGGACCTGATGCGGACGCTGGCCAGGGACTACACCATCGTCATCGTGACGCACAACATGCAGCAGGCGGCGCGCGTCTCGGACATGGCCGCCTTTTTTATGATGGAGGAAGACCGCGCCGGCACTCTGGTAGAATACGGTAAGACCAGCCAGATATTTACCAACCCCAAGGACAAGCGCACCGAGGACTACATCACCGGGCGTTTCGGCTAGGAATTAAGGAGGCTATTCTCATGGAGATAAGGGCGGAATTTCACAAGAAACTCACCGAGATACGGGGCGACGTGCTGGTAATGGGGAGCATGGTGGAAGAGTCCATCAGCCGCTCCGTCCAGGCCCTCCGGGAGCGCGACCTGGCCCTGGCGGAGGGCGTGATTGCCGACGACAGAAAGATAAACAAGGTACGCTACGACATCGAGGAGAAGTGCATCGAACTCATCGCTACGCAGCAGCCGATGGCCCGAGACCTGCGCACCATCATGTCGGTGGCCAACGTGGTCACCGAGCTGGAGAGAATCGGCGACCACGCCGAAGGCATCGCCAAGATTGT
>DAOUEP010000034.1:0-17375 GCA_034430515.1 Dehalococcoidales bacterium
TTTTGGGCGTTTTGCAGGTAGGCCAGCACCCCGGCGACGCTGCCGCCGTACTTGCGTTTCAAGGTGCGGATGAGCTCCAGCCGCCCCTGTACCTCTTCCAGGCGCCGGGGGTCGTCGCTCAGGTCTTCGCCGTAGGCGCGCACCTCGCGGGCCAGCTCCTCCAGGCCGTGCAGCGCCCCCTCCAGGTTGGTAAGCTGCGTTTGCAACGACGGGTCGGCGGCGGCCATCTGTCCCAGCGCCGCCAGCGCCTGGTTGAGCCTGTCCACCGCCGAGGCCGCCGCCCCGGCGCTGTCGTCGCCGTAGATAATGGCGTAGACCTCGTAGGCGGCCGCCTTGAGCTTCTCCGCCGCCGCCAGCCGCGCTACCTCTTGCCCCAATTCCTCCTCCTCCCCCTGGCGCAGGTCGGCCCGGTTGATTTCCTCCACCTGAAAGGTAAGCAGTTCCTCGCGGCGGGCCAGCTCCCGCTCGTCGCGGGAAAGCGCCTCCAGCTGCCGCTCGACCTGGTGCAGCTCGCTGGCCAGGGCGCCGAAACGGCGGCGGGCCTCCTGGGTGCGGGCGTAGGCGTCGAGGAAGTCCAGGTGCTGCTCGCGGCGCAACAGCGAGAGGTGCTGGCTCTGGCCGTGGATGTCCACCAGCGCCCCGCCGATTTCCCGGAGCACCGCCCGCGAGACCGCCTGGTGGTTGAGGCGGGGGGCGGCGCGCCCCCGGCGCGGAAAGCTGCAACTGATAATGAGGCTATCCTCGCCGGTATCAAATCCTTTGTCGGCCAGCATCGCCGGCAGGGTAGTCCCTTCCTTCTCCGGGGCGAGGCTGAAGACGCCTTCGACGCGGGCCTCGTCGGCGCCGTGGCGGATGTCTTCGGCGTTTATCCGGCCGGTGAGCAGCGCCTCGACGGCGTCCACCACCAGCGACTTGCCGGCGCCGGTCTCGCCGGTAATCACGTTAAGCCCGGCGGCGGGGCGCCAGGTCAGCCCGGCGATGATGCCGAAGTCCTTGACGGTCAGTTCGTCCAGCACGCCTCAGGCCGCTCCTTTACTGACTCTAATATGCTCGTCCCGGGTAATATTTAGAGGGCGGGGTATCTCCTGCAGCGGCAGCTGCAGGGCCCGTTTCAAATCGTTGGCGTTGCGGGGGGCGTAAGCCTGCCAGTGGTTGTTGAAATAGGCGAAGAGCAGCGGCGCCTGCGCCGCGGCGGCCCTGACTCTCCCGGCCAGCTCGCCGATTTCCGTCCCGTTATAGAGGTAGCGGTAGCGCTGCTCGGCGTCGCCCGCCCACCAGTCGGCGGCGTTGCGCCCGTGAAAGCGGAAATAGGCCAGGTTCGCCGTCAGCGGTACGTCGGCCGCCGGCGTATTGGCGAAGCGGGGCTCGTCGGCCTGCACCCAGGCGGCGTGGTGCTCTCGCAGCAAACTGGCCGTGACCGCGCCGTCCCAGCTCTTATGACGCAGCTCCACCGCCAGGGAGTACTCCCCGAAAGTCTTGAGCACCGCCCCGAGCACCCGCTGGCCGTCGGCGTCGTTTTTAAAGGCGGGCGGGAACTGGGCCAGCAGGGCGCCCAGCTTACCGGCGGCGGCTAAAGGCTCGATGCCGCGGCGGAAGACTTCCACGTCCGCCGCCGCGATAACGGCCGCCTCGCCGGTGGCCTCCCGGTACATGCGGGGGTGGGTGAACTTCTGCCAGAGCTTGACGGCGAAGCGGAAACCGGCCGGGACGCGCTTTACCCAGCCGGCGGCGAAAGCGGCGCCGGGAGGTCGGTAGAAAGTGCTGTTGATTTCCACGGTATCGAAGAACTGGCTGTAGTACTCCAGCTCGTCCAGCTTGCCCGGCGGGTAGAAGTGGCCCTTCCAGGTGCCCTCGCCCCTGGGGTAAGACCAGCCGGAGGTGCCGATGTAGATTTGCGCTGCGGACATGATAACCCCTCTGGGGGTAATTATACGGGAACAGGCGGGATTTTTATACCTCCCTCAGTAAAAAGCAAAGCCCGGCAACATCTGGCGACATTACCGGGCTTACTGACCTAAATCAACCGGTTACTGGTTGGCATCGACGAGGGTCTTGATGAGGGCGTAGCGCTCGTCGACGGCCTTTTGCAGTTCCGCCAGGCCGTCCTCCTTGAGATGGGAGAACTTGCGCATCAGCTTGGTGAACTCCGTAACCGGCCGGGGGTTGGCCACGTTCACGGTAAAGCGGGGCTTGCCGTCGTCCGCCTCCCACAGCGGGAAGTAGTTCGTCCTCACGGCGGTGCGGCAGACCTCGATGGACTTGTCGGAGTCGATGCGCCAGCCGACCGGGCAGGGGGAGAAGACGTGCAGGTAGACGAACCCCTCCTTGACCTTCTCCTTGGCCTTCTGGAGCTTCTTGGCGAAGTCCTCCAGGTGGCTCAGGGTGGCGGTGGCCATGTATATCGGCCGGTGCATGAGCATGATGAGGGGCATGTTCTTGGCGATGGTCGGCTTGCCGTGGCGCATCTTGCCCACCGGGGTGGTCGTCGTGGCCGCCCCCAGCGGCGTGGCGCTGCTCCTCTGGTTGCCGGTGTTCATGTAGCCTTCGTTATCGTAGGCCAGGTAGATGATGCGCTCGCCCCGCTCGGCGGCCCCGCTGAGGGGCTGAAAGCCCACGTCGGTGGCGCAGCCGTCGCCGGTGAAGCAGACTACCGTGGCGTCCAGGCCGATGCGGTGAAAGTAGCGGGAGATGCCGGTGGCCTTGGAAGGCACGCCGGTCATCACCGAGGCCAGATAGGCCAGCCGGTGCCAGGCCCCCACGTTCTGGCCGTGCAGCACCGGCGCGGCGCAGCCGGGGGTGCCGACGAAGACCATGTTCTTCCCCAAGACCTTGGGGACGAACCGGGCGGTCAGCTCCAGGGGGCAGCCGGCGCACCAGGCCACGCCGCCGGCGAACTGGTCTTCCTCGCAGAAATAGTCAAAAACCCTGTTTCGCTTCTTGGTCGTTTCTACCATTTTTTATTCCTCCATCGGTATCCAGGTGACGTCCTGGTAGGGCTTGCCCCGGGCGGCGGCGCTGACTTCGTCGATTACCCGCTCGATATGCGGCACGGTGATGTCGAGGTTGGCCAGGCCGTCGATATAGCTCAGTATCGGCACGACGCCGATATCGGCGGTGAGGGCCTTGAGCTCGGTGCAGATGGGCCCGGTCTTCCAGCCGAAGCAGATGCTCCGGTCGATAACGCCGATGGCCTTTTTACCCTTGAGGGCCGAAATTAGCCGCTCGGCGGGGAAGGGGCGGAACAGCCGCAGCTTGACCAGGCCCACCTTGACGCCCGCTTCCCGCTTGGCGTCCACCACCGTCTTGGCCGTGCCGGTGGCGCTGCCGGAGGTCACCAGGACGATATCGGCGTCGTCGGTGCGGTACTCCTCAATCTGGCCGCCGTAGCTCCGCCCGAAGTACTCGCCGAAGAGCTTATCTATTTCGTCCACCTTGCCCTTGACCCTTTCCAGGGCCTGGCAGTGCTTGTAGCGCGCCTCCACGTAGCCCATCTCCATGCCGTGGCTGCCGCAGCCGATGGGCAGGCCCGGCACCAGCTTCTGGCGCGGCGGCTGCTTCTTCAGCGGGGCCAGAAAGCCGTCCACGTCCTCGATGCGGGGTATCTCCACCGCCTCGGCCAGGTAGGAGAGATAGAACCCGTCGTAGTTGACCATGGTGGGGAGCAAAATGTCCTTGTCCTCCGCCAGCCGGTAGGCCATGATAATCTGGTCCATGATTTCCTGGTCGTTCTCGACGATAATCTGTACCCAGCCCGTGTCCCGGGCGGAAATCATGTCCTGCTGGCCGGAGGAGACGGCGTGGATTCCGGGCGTCTCGCGGTTGGCGTTAATCATTACTATCGGCGCCCGGAAGCCGGAGGCCTCCTGGAGGGCGTCGTACATGAAGACCAGCCCGTAGGACGACGTGGCGGTAACGACCCGCGCCCCGGCGACGCTGGCCCCCAGGACGACGTTCATCGCCGAGTTTTCGCCCTCGACCTCGACGTATTCGGCGTCGAGGACGCCGTTGGCGACGAACTGGGCCAGCTGCTCGGCCAGCTCGCTCTGGGGCGTGATGGGGTAGGCCGCCACCACTTCGGGCCGGCAGAGCATGGCGCCGTAGGCGGCGACGGCGTTGCCCGTTATCACCATTACCTGACCTTTCTGAGCACTAACCATCGCTAAACTCTCCTTCCGGCACCATCGTAATGGCGTCCCGCGGGCACTCGTGGGCGCAGATGCCGCAGCCCTTGCAGTAGGCCAGGTCGACCTGGTAGTGGTCGCCGGCGTCTTTCATACACTGCGGCGGGCAGTAGAGGGCGCAGAGCCCGCAGTAATTGCATTTGTCCTTGTCCAGCACCGGCCGTGAGGTGCGCCAGCTGCCCGTGTCCAGGCAGAGGAGCTTCTCGTCGGTGTTGGACCAGGAGCTTTCCGTTTTAAAGATATTCTTGTGCTTGATTACCATTTGACAACCTCCACTTCTTGGTAGCCCCGCTCGGCGCTCTTGAGGTTCCGCTGGAGGATATCGCCGCTGAGGTAGTCCGGCAGGCAGTCCAGGATGGACTGCAGCTTGAGCCAGCCGGAGGCGGCGGCGAAGGCCCCCAGGAGGCAAGTATTGGGGATGTCCCGGCCGATTTCGTCGACGGCTATCTGCGTGGCGTTGACGAAGCCGCCGACCTTGACGTTGGCATCGGGGCGCTCGTCCGGCTTACGGGGGCTGTTGAGGATGAAGATGCCGTCCCCCTTGAGGCCGGTGAAGAGCGTGGGCAGCGTCAGCAGCCCCGGGTCGATGACCACCAGGCAGTCCGGGGTGTAAATCTGCGTCTTTTCCCGGATGGGCTTGTCGTCGACGCGGGTGAAGGCCACCACCGGCGCGCCGCGCCGCTCGAAGCCGTACATGGGGAAGCTGGCCACCGACTTGCCCTCGATGACGAAGGCGCTGGCCAGCATCCGGGCGGCCATGACGGCCCCCTGACCACCCCTTCCGTGAATCCTGATTTCTTTCACAACTCCTGCATTCCTTTCTGTTTATATTCAGCGCCGGCGGCTCCCCGCGGCGCCGTGAAGCCTTATCTATCCGGGTCCGGCGACGGCGCGGGAGGCGCTGCCCCGGCCCGCCGGGCGGGTAATCTGCGGCATCAGGTCGTTGCGGATTTGCCGCATAATCTCCACCAGGTCTTCGACGCCCCCCCTCTCCAGGCAGGCGAGGGCCCGGCGGCTCAGCTCCTGGGCGACGGGATTGAGGCGGTTGACCTCGTTCCACCCCTTATCGGTAATCACCACCTTGACCGAGCGGCGGTCGTGGGGGGAGGGCTCCCGCCGCACCACGCCCTGGCGCTCTAACGTATTGATGACCGCCGTCACCGAGTTCTTCTCGCGGAAGACGCTCCCGGCTATCTCCGAGGGCGTCATCTCGCCGCCGTTACGGAACAGCGTGCTCATGATGTGAAAGCGAATCAGGCTGGCGCCGTAGCGGCTCAGCTCCACCTCCAGGTAGCGCGCCAGCACCTCGAAAGAGGTAAGCACCGAGAGCAGCGTGCCCAGCGGCGTCTTGTCGGTGCGCCGGTCGGCCGCGCTGGCGGCGGTCGGGAGGGGCTGCGGGGCGGGTTGGGGGGAAATATATTCCATCCGGAATCATTTTATAACGCCCCGGGCCGCTTGTCAACCGGGATTTACCCTCGCACGCAGCCCGATATTTTCTAACCGGGGGCGTACCACACTCCGGTTTTGTTCCATATGGAACTATAGGGCGGGCGGGCGGCAGTTGCCAGCGCCGGGGGTTTTTAGTGTATAATGGATGGCCGCCGAAACCACCCGACTAGAATGGAGAGATGCCCCATGCGCAACGGCGAATACTGGAACCCCATCCTGGAGACCCTGCCCCCGGAGAAACTGCGCCAGTTGCAGCTCAAGAAGTTCCGGGAAATCGTTACCTGGGCCTACGACCACTCCAGGTTCTACCGTAAGCTCTACGCCGATGCCGGCCTGGAGCCGGGCGACATTAAGACCTGCGACGATATTCGCAAGGTGCCCAAGATAGAAAAGGCCATGCTGCGGGAGGTGCAGGGGCCGGGGAAAGACCCCTTCCCCTACGGGGACATCCTCAGCGTGCCCCTGGAGCAGGTAACCGACTACCGCCAGACCTCCGGCACTACCGGCCAGCCGGTCTACCAGGCCGATACCGCGCAGGACTGGGAGTGCAGCACCGAGGCGTACTGCTATGCCCTCTACGCCCAGGGCTACCGCGATACCGACCGCCTCTTCGTGCCCTTCGGCTATAACATCTTCATCGCCTTCTGGGCCTACCACTACGCCGGGCAGAAGCTGGGCTGCGAGGTCATCCCCGGCGGCGTCCTCAACACCGAGGCGCGCGTCCTCAAGATGCAGGAGCTGCGAGCCACCGCCATGGGCGCCACGCCCACCTACGTGCTGGGCATGGCCGAGACGGCCCGCAAGCTGGGCCTCGACCCGCCCAAAGATTTATTCATCCGCAAGATTACCGTGGCCGGCGAGCCGGGCGGCTCCATCCCGGCCACCCGCCAGCGCATGGAGGCGGCCTGGGGGGCCAGGGTCTACGACCAGGTGGGCTCCACGGAAATCGGCCACTGGGGCTGGGAGTGCCGCCACCAGTCGGGGCTGCACGTCAACGAGGGCTTCTTCCTGGTGGAAATCGAGGACGTGGACACCGGCGAGCCGATTACCGAACCGGGCCAGCGGGGCAAGATGGTGGTGACCAACTTCAACCGCCTCGCCCAGCCCTGCATCCGGTTCGATGTGAAAGACATCATCGCCTGGAACGCCGCCAAGTGCGACTGCGGCCGTACCTTCCGGCTGCTCCAGGGCGGCCTCCAGGGCCGCGCCGACGACATCACCAAGGTCAAGGGCGTGCTGCTCTCGCCGGCGGCCATCGAGGAGGTGGTGCGCGATATCCCCCAGCTCTCCGACGAGTATTACGTCGTCGTCACCAAGAAGGGCGACATCGACGACATCACCCTCAAGGTGGAGATATTACCCGAGCACCAGGGCGAGGCCGACGCCATCCGCACCGCGCTCACCGACCAGCTGCGGCTCAAGACCAACCTGGGCTACCACATCGAGTTCCACGATTACGGGAGCCTGCCCCGCTCCCAGGCCAAGACGCGGCGCTTCCAGGACCTGCGGCCGCACTAGGAGTGTAAAATGACGCCCGAATACGATATCAAGGCCATGGCCGCCCGAATCGCCGCCCTCCGCCGCGACGCCACCGCGCTCAAGGAGATTTCCGGCGGCATCGAGGCCGTGGGACGCAACGCCGACCGCATCCTGAACTGCGTCCGCATGCTGGAAATCGACGTCAGCGACGCCGCCGGCCTGGACGAGGGCTGAAACCCCCGCCCCCGCCCCGATACCCGAACCGAAGTCGCCCCCGTCCCGGAGCCACGGCCTTCCCGTGCCCGCCGACTCGCCGGGGTCTGCCGGCGCCCTTTTTAAGCAGGCAAGCATATAAAACATATAAAAAATAATATGTCTTGACTCTCACGTCACGTTAGACTTTATACTGGAGACAGGCCGCGGGATTCGCAGGTGATAAATGATATTTAGAATCGGAGATTTTTCCCGACTTTGCCGTGTTACCGTCAGGACATTACGGTACTACGATGAAATAGGACTGCTCAGTCCGGCGAGGGTAGACCAGTTCACCGGTTATCGTTACTATTCGGTTGACCAGCTGCCCAAGCTGAATCGTATCGCCATGCTAAAAGGCATCGGGCTGTCGCTCGATGACATCAACAGGCTATTACACAACGGTATGCCGGTGGACCATATCAGGCAGTTATTACAAGTTAAGCAGACCGAAATACAGGAGCGTTTGAATCAGGATAACGGGAGGCTACGCCAGGTAGAAAGATGGCTGGACAAAATAAACAAGGAAGGCGTAATGCCGACCGATATGTACATCCAGCGAAAAGATGTGCCCCGATTAAGGGTGATTAGCAAACGGGAAACCGGGACATATGAATATACCCCCAATAAACTGCGGGAAGAACTCCTGCAGCAAATCAATCGGCCGGAGAATCAGGCCTGCGTCAGGGTTACCGGCCCGGTAATGATGCTTTGTCACGATGAAGAATATAAGGAGAAAGACGCTGATATTGAAATGGCCGTGCCGATTTCTGGGGAAATATCAATAAACGAACCTTTAATAAAGCTCAAAATCCTGCCCAGATGCAGGGTCATTTCGGCTATTTATAAGGGCCCGTACGACGCCAGTGATAATGCTTACGCTCAAATATTCGAATATGCCGAGGGGCATAACCTTAAACTTACCACGCCCCTCCGCGAATTATATCTCAACAGTGCGGAGGAAATACCCGAAGACGAATTATTGACCGAAATACAATGCCCCTTCCATGAATTGAAGTCATAGCAACCTCCGCAGGGTACTAATCCGCGCCAGTTACCCCAGACTTCATCGCCATGCTTTCCATGCCGGAAAGTTGAGACGAACGCATGAAAGAGAAATATACCGAAAGATTGGGCACCGCCCCGCTGGGACGGCTGCTCCTGAGCCTGAGCGTGCCCTCTATCGCCGCCACGGTGACGGTCAGCCTGTACAACGTGGTGGATACCTTCTGGGTGGCGCGGCTGGGCTACGAGGCCATCGCGGCGCTGACGGTTGTCTTCCCCTACCAGATTCTCTTTATCGCCATGGGGGCGGGCACCGGGGTGGGCGTGGCGGCGCTGGTCTCGCGGCGCTTCGGCGAAAACAACCTGGAGGCCACCAACCGGGCCGCCGGGCAGATATTCTTCCTGAGCCTCTTCTGGGGGCTCCTCTTCATGGGCTGCGCCGTTTTCTTTTCCCGGGAAATGCTGGCCGCCTTCGGCGCCACGCCCGACATCATGGACTACGCCGGGCAATACCTGGTGATAACGGCCTACGGCGCGCCGCAGATTATCTTCGCCTTCGTGGCTTCCAGCCTCATCCGCGCCTCCGGCGACGCCGTCAAGCCGATGATAATGATGATTTCCGCCTCGGTCCTCAACATCGTCCTCGACCCGTTCCTGATACTGGGCATCGGCCCCTTCCCGGAGATGGGCATCGCGGGCGCCGCCATCGCCACTGTCATCGCCCAGTCGGTCGGGGCGGGGCTGGGGCTGATTTATTTCTTCGCCAACCGGACGGCCTTCCGGATTAAACCGCACCACCTGCGGCCGGATATGTCCATCCTGCGCGATATTTACCGCGTCGGGGCGCCCTCGGCGGTGCTGGAGGTAACCGAGAGCCTGGTCTTCGTCCTCTTTAACAACGTGGTTTCCGCCTTCGGGTCGGTGGCCATCGCCGCCGTCGGCATGGTGATGCGCATCTCCGACCTGGCCTTTATGCCCATCATCGGCGTGGCGCACGGGCTTTTGCCCATCGTGGGCTACAACTTCGGCTCGGGCGACTACCGGCGGCTCTGGCGGGCGGTGGTGCTGGCGGCCGGGGGCATCGCGGCGCTGCTGGCGCTGTCGACGGTCTTCATCGAGATTTTGACCCCGCAGGTAGTGGGCATCTTCAGCGAAGATGCCGCCCTGCTGGCCATTACCGTCCCCGCGATGCGCATCATGCTGGCCACGCTGGTCCTGTTGGGACCCAACATCATCTTTATCGTCACGCTGCAGGGGCTCTCGCGGGGCATGATGGCGCTGGTGCTCTCGCTGCTGCGCCAGTTCCTCCTCTTCGTGCCCTTCCTCTACCTCTTCGCCCACTTCTTCGGCCTTACCGGGATATGGGTCTCGATGCCGGTCTCGGATATACTCGGTTTCGTGGTGTCGTTCTACTTCATCTACTGGATTTACCGGACGCACCGGCGCGAGGGAAAGCTGGATAGCGCGTTTAGCGGCCGCGCAGGATAGCGGCCAGCCGCTCGGTGGTGGTCTGCCATTCGCCCATTATCTTCAGCTGGGCCTTCAGTGCCTCCGGGTCCTGGACGTAGCCCCGCGCCAGCTCCTGGAGGTGCTTCCAGTAGGCGGCCAGCTTTTCCAGCGGGGCGGGCAGGTCGCTCAAGGCGCCGGCGTCGGCTTCGGCCAGGGCCTGCTCCAGCGCCGCCAGGGACGCCAGCCAGGCCTCCACCGGGGCCCCGGCCACCTTGCGGAAGTTGGACGTTATCCAGCGCCGCTCGAAGAGCGGCCGCCGCTGCCAGCCGGCGCTTTGCTCGGCGAGGGTGGCGCGGGCCTGCTGGCAGAGTTTTAGGGCCTCGGCCAGTCGCCTGTCGTTGAGATTGAAGGGCGTTTTCTTCTTCTCTACCTTCTTTTGCCCCCCGATGCCGGCCGCGGCCAGGGCCTGCCGCGAGGTTATCTCCTGCCCGTGAAAGCCCACTGCCAGGGCGATGGCGGCGGCGAATCCGGCCCCGGCGGCCTCCACGCTGATGGCCGCCGCCTTGTTCATGGCCATGAATTCCTCCGGGGTCATATCGTAGAGGGGGGCCAGTTCGGCCACGGCCGCTTCCAGGCCGGGCGTGGGGGCCTGCCCCGGCGCGATGGTCAGGGCGTAAACGCCGGTTCCTTCCAGCTCGGCGGCCAGCGTCGCCGCCAGCTCCGCCTGCGCCCGCTTGAAGACCTCGTAGCCGGCCAGACAGGCCCCGCCGTAAGAGGAGACGCCGACGAAGACGCCGTAGTCCCGCTCCAGCATGTCGGGCAGAAAGGTCTGCGCCAGCAGGAAAGGCCCGCGCAGGTTGACGCGGTAGCTTAAATCCACGGCCTCCGGCGCCAGGTCGGCCACGGCCCCCACCGGGACCACGGCGGCGTTATTGAGGACGATGTCCACCTTGCCGCAGGCCTTGATGGCTTTCTCGCGCAGGCGCTTGACGGCCTTTTCGTCGCCGATGTCGGTATGGATAAAGACGGCCCGGTCGGCCTCCAGCCGGGCGTTGATGGCGGCGGCGGCGGCCGCGCCGGTATCTTTATCAATCTCGGCGATAATCACCCGCGCCCCCAGCCAGGCCAGGGCCAGGGCGGCCTCCCGCCCGATGCCCCGCCCCGCCCCGGTCACCACGGCCACCTCGCCCATCAGGGCGTCTTGGGGCAGCCGGCCGGTGCTGATTAACAGCGCACTTTCTTGCGGAGGTGGTTGCGTTTCTTCCGGAGGTGGTTCCATTTTCAGTCCCGCCCTTCGCCAGTCCCGTTGGCCGGCGATGATACGATATTAAAGAGCCGCCGGGCATTAGCCGTGGTGGCGGCGGCCATTTCCGCCTCGGTGACCCCCTTCAGCTCCGCCGCGCCCCGTAGCGAGCGGCGCACGTCGGCGGGGCGGGCCGAGAACTCGTCGTCGCGGCCCCGCCCGTAGGTCACCGGGCTGTCCGTCTCCAGCAGCAGCCGCTCCAGCGGCGTTTCCCGCACCGCCCGCCGGTGCTCCTCGTGGTAGGCCACCGCCGGCGTCACCGAGATATAATAACCCCTGGCGCCGATTTCCCGCAAGACCGACGAGGTGCCGGTGTACCAGTGGAAGACGACTTTTTCCAGCCCCGCCGCGACGACGGCGTCCAGGGCGTCCCGCCAGGCGTAGCGGGAGTGGATGAGGGCGGGTTTGCCGCTGGCCCTGGCTATCTTGAGGATGTCCGCCAGCACCCGCTTTTGTAATTCTTTGGGCGCCCCGGCCCGCACGCGCTTGTGGTAGTCCAGCCCCACCTCGCCGATGGCGACGGCCTTGTCGGCGTGGTCGGCGATAAAGACCAGGTTGGCCTCGATATCCGCCTCGCGGACGAGCCAGGGGTGCCAGCCCAGCGCCGGGTAGACGAAACCCGGATACGACTCGGCCAGCTCCAGGACTTTACTATTGGAGGCGATGCCCTGACCGACGGCGACAATGGCGACTACCCCGGCCTCCCGGGCCGCCGCCAGGGCCGCATCCAGGTCGGCGATTTCGTCCAGGTGGGCGTGGGTATCGATAACCGGATACATCTTATTTAGCCGCCCGGAACACCGGCGAAGGTTGGGCCTGGAAGGGATGGGTGCGCAGCACCAGCGAGTAGAGGAAAGGATAGTTGGCCTGGAGGTGCTGCACGTAGTCCAGCCACTCGCTGGCCAGGTGGTCGTACATCCGCTCGATGTCCACGGCCAGGTGCGCCAGGTCTTCCTCCGGCAGGCCCGTGAGGTTGTCCCTGGCCCCCAGCTCCTCGTCGAGGTGGGTGGTCGCCCAGAGCAGGTCGGTAAAGCGGTCGTGCTCCAGCAGGTTGGGGTTCTCCAGCAGCGTCAGCAGGTACATACGCTTGCCGGCCAGCGACTTCTTGAGCTCTTCCAGGTCGAGGCGGTGGATAGCCACGTCCGCCTTGAGGTGATAGGCGTAGGCCGCCGCCCGCTTGAAGTCTTTGGCCGTCCAGTCCTTGGTGACGTTGAGGTGGCGCGCAATTTCCTCGCGGTTCTGGAAGTCCTCGATTAGCTCCGCCAGCAGGCGGTTGCCGACCTCGCTGAAAAAGGCCCCGATGACCATGTTGAGCTTGTAGAGCATCGCCTGCTTCTCGCGGCGGGTGAGGATGCGCTCGATGACGATGACCACCAGGAAGACCTCCAGCGGCAGGAAGGCGAAATCGCCCAGGAGGTAGATAAAGATGTGGTGCGGGTCGCCGAAGATGAGGAAGTGGACATAATAGAGCAGCGCCGAGGCCCCCAGGAAGCCGGCGGCCACCAGCAGGAAGACCCTATTGCCTTTCATGTGTTACCCCCGAAGAGACGGCCTTACCCGTTATAGTATCACATTCGTAACACCGACATAACCTTGGCCGTGTTGATTTCATCGCTTTGTGCTATAATGCTCTATCCGGCGGGACACTACTCCCTTAAATATACAGGAGGACAGCATGGGCAAGTCAATCATTATCATCGGCGGGGGGCTTACCGGGCTGGCGACGGGCTGCTACGGGCGGATGAATGGCTATAAAACGTCCATCTTCGAGATGCATGATATCGCCGGGGGTGTGGCCACCGCCTGGAAGCGTAAGGGCTACACCATTGACGGGGCGATGAACTGGCTGGTGGGCACCAAGCCGGGCACCGGCCTTTACCGGTTCTGGGAGGAGCTGGGGGCGGCGGCGGGCTGGAAAATCTATAACCACGACCGCTATTCCGTCAGCGAAAACGAGCGGGGTGAGGCGATTACCGTTTACTGCGACGCCGACCGCTTCGAGGAGTACCTGCTGGAACTGGCCCCGGAAGACAAGGACGTTATCAGAGAGTTCACCGAAGGGATACGGGCTTTCTCCAAGATGGACATGGTCAGGGAAAAACCCGACGAACTGAACAACCTGTGGGATGGCATCAAAGCGATAAAAATGCTCCCCATGCTGCGGCTGATGAAAAAATGGCTCAAGGTACCCGTCGGGGACTTTGTCCAGCGCTTTAAGAACCCCTACCTGCGCCAGATGCTGACACTCGCCTTCGGCGGCGGCACCTGGCCGATGATGCTCATCCTGTGGATACTGGGCTTTCAGCACGGCAAGTCGGCCGGTTACGTCGTCGGCGGGGCGCTGGATTTAGTCCACCGCCTCGAAAAACGCTACCGCGACCTCGGCGGCGAAATCACCCTTAAAGCCAGGGTCGCCAAAATCCTGGTGGAAAACGATAAGGCCGTGGGCATCAAACTGGCCGACGGTACGGAGCACCGCGCCGACTGGGTCGTCTCCGCCGCCGACGGGCGCACCACCATATTCGATATGCTCGGCGGGAAATACGTTGACGACGCCATCAAAGACCGCTACGCCAACCCCAACCTCTTCGCGCCGCTGGTGCATATCGCTTTGGGGGTAGCCGGCAAATGCGACGAAGTGCCGACCTGCGTCGGCGGTTATACTTTCCCCCTGGAGAAACCCATCACCGTCGCCGGCAAGGAGCACCAGCGCCTGGGGGTGCTCAGCTTCAGCTTCGACCCCAACCTGGCGCCGGAAGGCAAGACGGTGCTCAAAGTCCAGTTCGATACCGACTACGACTACTGGGAGAAGCTCTACCGGGAGCCGGAGCGCTATAAAGCGGAGAAAGCGCGCATCGCCGACCTCGTCGTCGCCGCCCTGGATAAGCGCTTCCCCGGCCTGGCCAAGCAGATTGAGATGCGCGACGTGGCCACCCCGATGACCTGGGTGCGCTACACCGGCAACTGGCGGGGCAGCTACGAGGGCTGGATGTTCGGCGCCGAGTCTTTTACCGGGTCGATGAAAAAGACCCTCCCCGGTCTGGACAGCTTCTACATGGCGGGGCAGTGGGTCAATCCCGGCGGCGGCATGCCCACGGCGGCGATGTCGGGCCGCAACACCCTGCAGCTTATCTGCCACCGCGACGGCCAAAAGTTCGTCGCCACCAAACCCTAGCGGCGCTTGCGCCCGGCATCCCCTTTATTGTTCAATAGCAGCGTGACCACCGTGACCATGTTCACCGGCAAGGGCGGCGTGGGCAAGACGACCTGCTCCGCCGCCACGGCGCTGCATTACGCCGAAGGCAGCCGGACGCTGCTCATCTCCACCGACGCCACCCCATCGCTGAAACACATCTTCGAGACCGACGGGGCAGTCGCGGGGGTGCCTTCGCTCGCCATCCGCGAAATCGGCGCGGCGGAGGTACGCCGGCTGTGGGACGAAAAGTTCGGGCGGGAGGTCTATCAGGTCTTCAGCGCCTTCGTCGACATCGGCTACGACGAGTTCACCGGCTTCGTGACCTCGGTGCTGCCGGGGCTGGGCGAGGAGTTCATGGTGGACTACATCCGCGAGCTTTCCCAAGCCGGCGACTACACCCACGTCATCTGGGACACCGCCCCCCTGGGCCAGACGCTGGGGCTGCTGGCGACGCCGGCCCTGCTCACCGAGCACCTGCGCCTGGCGCCGCGCATCTACTCACGCCTGCGGGCGGGGCGGGGCAGCCGCCAGCCGGTGCTGGAAATCCTGCGGCGCTGGGAGGCCCTCTCCGCCGCCAACATGGAGTTTCTGCGGAATGATGTCTCTTTTACCATGGTCACCATCCCCGAGGCGCTGGCCGTGGCGCAGCTAGCGGGGGTCTTCGGCGAGATGGGCCGCTACGGGCTGGCCGTCGGGAGCATCATCGTCAATAACGTCGTCAAGACCGAGGAATCGCCCTTCCTGCGGACGAAGGCCCGCCAGCAGCGGGCGTACCTGGAGCACATCCGCAGCCAGTACGGGCGGCTGGCGATTACCGAGCTGCCCCTCTTCCCGCAGGAGGTCAGGGGGCTGGCGCGGCTGCGCGAAGTGTCCAAAATTCTTTTTCCGGGAGGCGCGTGATATGACCGGCACGAAATACGGGCAATACGTCATTAAAAAACCGCTGGCGACCGGCGGCTACGGGCCGGAGTTCGTCTACGCGGGCGATACCGAGTACAACTCCAACTTCACCATCATGTTCCTGCGCATCACCGAGCCGACCCTGATGGAGGAGTACCCCCACTACCACGACTTCGACATGTACCTCTACTTTATGTCCTTCGACCCGGACAACATGGGCGACCTGGGGGCGGATATCGTCATCGGCCTGGGGGAGGAGCGCGAGTTGCACCAAATCACCGTGCCCGCCAGCGTTTACATCCCCGCCGGGATGGTGCACTGCCCGCTGGAGTTCCGGCGGGTGGACAAGCCCATCCTCCTCGTCCACTGCACGCTGGCTTCTAAATACGTCAAGGAGCCGGACAAGATTATCAAGGACTGACCTGGGTCAACCCTTCACCACCGCCAGCGGCCTCGTCCGCGCCACCTTTTTAGATATACCGGCGCCGTCGGCCACCGCCACCACCTCGTCCACGTCCTTATAAGCCTGGGGGGCCTCCTCGGCCAGGCCGCCGGTACTGCCCGCCCGCACGGCGATACCGCGCGCTTTAAGCTCCGCCAGCACGTCCCGCCCGCTCCGGGCCTTGCGGGCCGCGGCGCGGCTCAGCCGCCGCCCCGCCCCGTGGCAGGTAGAGCCGAAGGTCTCCCGCATCGCCCCTTCCGTCCCCGCCAGGATATAGGACGCCCGGCCCATGTCGCCGGGGATGAGGATGGGCTGCCCCACGGCGGCGTATTTCGGCGGCACGTCCGGGTGGCCGGCGGGGAAGGCGCGCGTCGCCCCCTTGCGGTGGACGCAGAGCCTGACCTTCTTCCCGTCCACTTCGTGCTCTTCCAGCTTGGCGATGTTATGGGTCACGTCGTAGATAAGCTCCAGACCCGCCGTCGCCTCGCTCACGCCCAGCGCGCCGCAGAGAGCCTCCCGCACCCAGTGGGTAATGCACTGGCGGTTGGCCCAGGCGTAGTTGGCGGCGCAGCGCATCGCGGCCAGATAGCTCCGGCCCTCCGGCGAGTCCACCGGCACGGCGGCCAGCTGGCGGTCGGGCACCTGGATGCCGTAGCGGGGCATGGCCCGCAGCATCTCCTTGATGTAGTCCTCGGCCACCTGGTGGCCCAGCCCGCGCGAGCCGCAGTGGACATAGAGCACCACCTGGCCGACGGAAGCGATGCCGAAGGCAGCGGCGGCCGCATCGTAAATCTCGTCGACGGCGGCGACCTCCAGGAAGTGGTTGCCGGAGCCGAGCGTGCCCAGCTGGGGGACGCCGCGCTCTTTGGCGCGGGCGCTGACGCGCGACGGGTCGGCACCAATCATCTCGCCGCCCTCCTCGGTGGCACTCAGGTCGGCCTCGCGGCCGTAGCCCTGCTCCACCGCCCAGCGCGAGCCTTTTTTCAGGACTTCGTCAATCTCTTTCCCGCGCAGCTTGATTTTGCCCTGCGAGCCCAGCCCGGAGGGGACGGCGTAATAGAGGGCGTCGATAAGGGCGTCTATCTTGGGGGCGATATCTTCTTTGGTGAGGTTAGTACGCAGGACGCGGACGCCGCAGTTGATATCGAAGCCGACGCCCCCCGGCGAGACGACGCCGTCGCCCACGCGCATGGCGGCCACCCCACCGATGGGGAAGCCGTAGCCCCAGTGGATATCCGGCATGGCCAGCGAGTACCCCACGATGCCGGGCAGAAAGGCGACGTTGGCCACCTGCTCCGGGGCCTGGTCGGCCATTATCTGCCCTATCATGGCCTCGCTGGCGTAAATCAGGCCGGGGACGCGCATGCCCGGCTTGTAATCCGCCGGGATGCGGTAGCGGTACGCGTCCAGCTTTTCCAGCTTGCCGCCCCAGTTGGGCATGAATCTCTCCTAGATATCAAAGATGACCCGCACCCGGTTCCGGGCCTTATCCACCGTAAGCTGGTGGTAGGTAGCCGCCTTCACCCCCGTCTTGAGACGGTGGCGGGCGGGGTCGTACTTTTCCCCGCGGCAGTCGGCGACCAGGTGGGTATCGGAAAGCTCGGTAATATCGAAGCGTTTGAAGAGGAGCTGCTCCACGTCGAAATAGTAGAGCAGGCCGTTGAGCCAATCGAAGAGCAGCCCCTCGATGTCGTCGGCGGCCGCCTCGACGCGGCGGGT
>DAOUEP010000035.1:0-49834 GCA_034430515.1 Dehalococcoidales bacterium
CAGGCGGTTGAAGTCCACGCCGTTGGCGGTGCGCCGCGGCATCCCGAAGCTGGTGGTGGTCGTCAGCGCCTGAATCTCCACCAGCAGGGGGCGGCTGCCCTCGATGACGGGTACTACCGCCGCGCCGATGGTCGCCTCCCCGTGCTGCGAGAGGAAGGCCAGCGACGGGTTGGCCACTTCCACCAGCCCCTTTTCTTTCATCTCGAAGACGCCCACCTCGTTGGTGGAGCCGAAGCGGTTCTTGACGCTGCGCAAGAGGCGGTAGGCGCTGAAAGGCTCGCCCTCCAGGTAGAGGACGCAGTCGACGATGTGTTCCAGCAGGCGCGGCCCGGCGATGGCCCCCTCCTTGGTGACGTGGCCGGAGACGAAGACCGGCACGCCGTGCTGCTTGGCCCACTGCATGAGGCGCATGGTGGCCTCGCGCACCTGGCTGATGTTGCCCGGCGCCGCCTCGACGGCGGGCAGGTAGACGGTCTGGATGGAATCGACGATGAGCAGGCCCGGCGCCATCGCCTCGGCCTGCTCCAGCGCCGCCTCCAGGTCGGTCTCGGCCAGGATGAAGAGCCCCGCCCCGCTCATCCCCAGCCGCTCCGCCCGCAGCTTAAGCTGGTGGGCCGTTTCCTCGCCGGTGACGTAGACCACGGGGCTCCGGCCATCGGCTATGGCGGCGGCGGCCTGGAGGAGTAAGGTGGACTTGCCGATGCCGGGGTCGCCGGAGACGAGCACCAGCGAGCCGGCCACCACCCCGCCGCCGAGGACGCGGTTAAGCTCGCCGATGGCTACGGGACGGCGGTCGGCGCTCTCGGTGCTCACCCGGGAAAGCTCCTGGGGCGGCTGTAGCGGGCCGGGGACGCGCGCTGCGGGGGCGGCTCGGGCCACCGTTACCTCCACGAAGCTGTTCCACTGCTGGCAGTCGGGGCAGCGCCCCAGCCACTTGGGGCTTTCTTTGCCGCATTCCTGGCAGACGAAGACGGCTTTGGGGGAAGATTTTTCGGTCTTGCTCACACGTTGACTTTAGCGGATTTTATATAATAAGGCAAGAGATAACTTCTTCATTTGACAGTCTTCTCCCCCCACTATTAAGATGTGAATGGAGCTTAGCCACTCTATCCCCCCGGCGGAATAATCCAGAGAAAAGGAACAAGATGGCGGGTATTCGTTCCATCGGCGTCTATCTCCCCGTCTACCGGCTCCACCGAGACGCGGTGGCCCAGGTCTGGCGGGGGCGGGACGGCGCCGGCGCGCGGGCCGTGGCCGGCTACGACGAGGACAGCGTTACCATGGCCGTGGCGGCCGCGCTCGACTGCCTCAAGCGGGGAAAGACCGCGCCCGACGGCCTCTACCTGGCGACGACCACCGCCCCCTACCGCGAGAAGCAGGCGGCGGCGATTGTCGCCGCGGCCACCGACCTGCCCGATACCTGCCGCACCGCCGATTTCACCGATTCTGTAAGGTCGGGGACGGCGGCCCTGCGGGCGGCCCTGGACGCGGTGGCGGCCGGCTCGGCCCGGAGCGTGCTAGTGGCGGCGGCGGACAGCCGCCCGGCGGCGGCCCAGGGCAACCTGGAGATGGTCTTGGGGGACGGCGCCGCCGCTCTGGCTATCGGGGATGATGATGTCATCGCCGAGGTGGAGGAGGTCTACTCGCTCTACAACGATTTCACCGACTACTGGCGCGCCGCGGACGACAAGTTCATTCGCGCCGCCGAGGGGCGCTTCATCGACGAGGCCGGCTATTTCCCCACCATGACGGCGGCGGTGGACGGCCTGCTGAAGAAATGCAAGCTCGCCCCGACGGACATCAGCAAATACGTCTATTACGCCGCCGACGCCCGCCAGCACGCCGGGCTGGCCCGGCGCCTCAAGCTGGATAAAGCCAGGGTGCAGCCGCCCCTCTACGATGCTATCGGCAACAGCGGTACGGCGGCCGGCTTCCTGATGCTGGCGGCGGCCCTGGAAACGGCCCGACCGGGCGATAAAATCCTCTTCGCCGCCTACAGCGACGGCGCCGACGCCTTTATCCTGAGAGTCACCGATAAGATTAAGCAGTTTCAGAAAAGTCAGATTATCACCCCCAGGCTGGCGGGTAAAGTGAACATCGGCTACGGGCAGTACCTCACCTGGCGCGCTCTGGTGCCGGTGGAGGTCTCGACCCTGCCGGAGCGCACTGCCCTCTCGCTGCCGGCCCGCTGGCGCGAGCGCAAGACCGTGACGGCGCTCTACGGGGCCAAATGCAAGCAGTGCGGCACGCCGCAGATTTCCCAGATTGGCCAGACGCCGCGCGTCTGCGTAAATTGCCAGGCCAGAGACCAGTTCGAGCCGTACAAGTTCTCCGATAAGAAGGGCACGCTTTTCAGCTATACCATCGACCAACTCCAGCCCACCCTCAACCCGCCCGGCGTCAACGGCGTCGTCGATTTCGAGGGCGGGGGGCGCCTCATCTGCGAGCTGACCGACTGCCCGCCGGAGCAGGCCAGGGTGGGCCTGCCGGTGGCGATGACCTACCGCAAGATGTTCGTCAGCCGCGGCATTATCAACTATTTCTGGAAGGCGATGCCGGCGGATTAGCCGGGAGGCTTTAGTGGAGAGTATTAAGGATAAAGTCGCCATCGTGGGCATGGGCTGCACCCGTTTCGGCGAGCGCTGGGACAAGGGCGTCGAAGACCTCGTCGTCGAGGCCGCTTACGAAGCCTTTGAGGACGCCGGTATCGAGCCGGAAGCAGTCCAGGCGGCCTGGGTGGGCACCGTCTTTTCCGGCCTCAGCGCCCTCACCCTGGCGCCGCTGCAATTGCAGTACGTCCCCATGACCCGCGTCGAGAACATGTGCGCCACCGGCTCGGAGGCGCTGCGGGGGGCGGCCTACGCCGTGGCCGCCGGCGTCTGCGACGTCGCCCTGGCGGTGGGCGTGGAGAAGCTCAAGGATGCCGGCACCACCGGCGTCAAGGGGCCCTCTATCGTCGGGGACAACCAGGAAGGGGCCTCGGGCATCGGGCCCGGCTACAGCGCCCCGGCCTCGTTCGCCTACCTGGCGACGCGCTACTTCCACCATTACAAAATTCCCCCGGAGGAGGGCCGGCGCCTGCTGGCGCAGATTGCCGTCAAGAACCACCACAACGGCTCGCTCAACCCCAAGGCGCACTTCCAGAACGAGCTGACCGTGGCGCAGGCGGTCAACGCCCCCATCGTCGCCTGGCCGCTGGGCCTCTACGACTGCTGCGGCGTCAGCGACGGGGCCGCCGCGGCCGTGGTCACCCGCGCCGACCTGGCCCGGAAGTTCCGCCCCGACCCCATCTACATCAAGAGTATGCAAATCAACGTGGGGGCGCGCCAGGGGACGACCCTCCCCAACTACGACTTCGTCCACATCGAGGAGAACGTCCTCGGCTCGCGCCGGGCCTACGCCGAGGCGGGCATTAAAGACCCGCGCCGGGAGCTAAGCTGCGCCGAGGTGCACGACTGCTTTTCCATCCACGAGCTGATTATCTACGAAGACCTCGGCTTCAGCCGGCGCGGCGGCGCCCGCGAGGACATCGAGGCGGGTACTTTTGCGCTGGCCGGGGAGCTTCCCGTCAACACCGACGGCGGCTTAAAATGCTTCGGCCACCCCCTCGGCGCCAGCGGCCTGCGCATGATGTACGAGGTCTATAAGCAGCTCCAGGGTAAGGCCGGCCCGCGCCAGGTCAACAACCCGCGCCTGGGCCTGACCCACAACCTGGGCGGCAACGCCGGCAACGGCGTCTGCTCCTGCATTATCGTGGGGAACGAGAGGTAAGCTTTTACGGGAGGCCAATCATGGTAAACAAAATCGACCACATCGCCATCGTCGTCAGGGACATCGCGGCGGCGCTCCAGCTCTACGGGGAGATGTTCGGCTTTAAGGCCGTGGAGACGCTGGACGGCCCCGGCGGCGAGTTCCGGGCGGTGCTGGCGCGCGCCGGGGACATCACCCTGGAGTTCTTCCAGCCGCTCAAGGAGGGAACGGAGTTCGCCCGCTTCCTGGACGAGCGCGGCGGCGGCCTGCACCATATCTCCTTCGCCACCGACGACATCGCCGGGGAACTCGGCAAGCTCAAGGCCCAGGGGCGCAAGCTCCGGAACGAGGAGCCGGTGGCGCTGCCCAATGCTAAAATTGCCTTCCTGTCCCCCGCCGCCGCCGAGAACGTCCTCATCGAGTTGGTTGAGCGGGGGTAGGGTAGGACGTGGATGGGGTAAAGGGGTGGAAAAACTAAGAGATAAGCGGCAGATGCCGCAGGGCGGCCAGGGTGGGAATAGATAACACCGAGGGGGGCGGGGTGTTAGAGGTGAGATTCTGGAGCGGGTGACGAGATTCGAACTCGCGACCCTCTGCTTGGGAAGCAGATACTCTACCACTGAGTTACACCCGCTTAAAGCCTCCCCATTGTAGCCCAAAAGGCCGGGGTTGTAAAGGAGACCCGCCCAAGCAGCAGGGCCGGGATTAGCTAACCCCGGCCCCCGGTTTTTACGTTCTGTCGCGGTTCTTTTTTACTGAACCGGCACGTAGTAGCCGCCTTCACCGTCGGGGGTGAGATCGATGTCACCCTCGCTGAAGTCGCCGCTAAGGTCTACGTCGATGTAGCCGCGCGAGAGGTTGTCCGCGGGGTCGCTCCCGGCGGGGTTATCTACACCGGACGAGACGATGGCCGTGGGTGTGAGGTCGCCGGTCTGCGACTCGTCCTGGGCGGGATCCGTCCCCGTGCAGCCGACGGCTACCGCCGCGACTATCGCCACCACCGCCACCATTCCCAAAATTCGCTTTTTCATCTGATTCCTCCTTTAGTTCTGCTTACAATACGGATGCGGTACGGTTTTATAATCTGGTTGCCAGGCATTTGGCGCCGGCCCCGGTCCTGGCGGCGACTTTGGCGCCCTTCGCGGCGCGGCGGCGCTTGGCATTGATGCGGTCGGCCAGCTCCAGGATGCTGAAGGGTTTTCGGATGCAGTCGTCGGCGCCGTGGTTGATGGCGTCGTGGGCAATGTCTTCCTCGGCCCGGGCGGTGAGCACGATAATGGGCACGTCGGAATTTTGGCGGATAATATCCAGCAGCTGAAAGCCGCTTAAGTCGGGCAGCATGATATCCAGCACCACCAGGTCGGGCCGGTGGGTTTCCAGCAGCTTAAGGGCCTCTTTGCCGCCGGAGGCGGTGATGACGTCGTACCCGTCGGCGGTGAGGTTGACGCGGAGCAGCTTTAAGAGCGCTTCCTCGTCGTCCACGGCGATGATGAGCGGGCGGTTTTCCATTTTGCTTTCCTCCTCGGGGGCTTCCCTCGGGGTTGCCTTGTTCACGACGCCACCACTGGAATCGTGTCGTTAGTCTCTTCGCAGTGGGGCATCATGTAGCCGATGCCCGGCTTGGTGAGGATATAGCGGGGGCTACGGGCGTCGTCCTCCAGCTTCTGGCGCAGGCGGCCGATGTTGACGTGGAGCAGGTGCGACTCGCCGTGGTACTCCTCGCCCCAGACCGCCTTGAGTATCTGATTGATGGTGAGGATGTGGTCGGTGTTGCTGGCTAAATAGGAAATCAGCCGGAACTCGGTGCCGGTGAGGTCTATTTCGCGGCCGTCCCGGGTAACCCGGTGGCGGGCGAAATCGATGACCAGGTCGTAGCAGTGCACCTCCGGACGGGTATCGTCTTCGTACTGGTAGCTGCGGCGCATTACCGCCTTGACCCGGGCAATCAGCTCCTCGATGCCGAAGGGCTTGGAGATGTAATCGTCGGCGCCGAGCGAGAGACACTTGACCTTATCATCCTGGTAGCCGCGGGCGCTGAGCATAATGATGGGTACCTGAGACCAGCCGCGCAGCCGCCGGCAGACCTCGAAGCCGTCCACGTTGGGCATGACGATATCCAGAATCACCAGGTCGGGCGTTTCCGTCTCCAGTATCTTCAGGGCCTCGGCGCCGTCGCCGGCGATGAGGGTATCGTAGCCTTCTACCTTGAGATTGGCCCGCACGAACTTGAGGATGGCCGGGTCGTCGTCGGTAATAAGTATTCTGGGTTGCCGTTTCATCTCGTCTCCTTCGGCTAGGCGGGCAGGTTCCCCGCCACGCGCTGCAGTGCCTCCAGCAGACCTTTGAGTATCTCCATCCGGCGCAAGCGCTTATCCAGCTCCTGTTCGCCGGCGGCATCGTCGTCGTCGCCAAGCTGAAAGGTGAGCCGGGTTACATCGGCCTGCTCCAGCACGTAGGCCTCAAACAGGCGGTTTACCAGTGTCTTCACCGTTTCCCGGCGGGTGCGGCCGGTGGTTTGCGGGACGGCGGCCGGGGCGGGTGTCGCCTTATCCGGCTCGCCCATCTCCCGACTTACCTTGCCCAGCCGTTCCAGCAGGGTTTCCATCTGAGCCAGGCGGCGCTGGCGCTGCGCTAGCTCCTGCGCTAGCTCCTCGTCGTTGCCCTGGCCCCGCCGGGCCTCCAGGGTCTCTATCTCCACCTGCTCCAGCATGTAGTTCTGGAGCACGCGGTCGCGCCAGGCGATGGTCTCGGCCAGTCCCATTTGCGGCGACCAGCCTTCCACCTCGACGCGGCAGGTGGCGGGGTCGGTTTCTTCCTCGGGGAAGACGTTATCAATATCGTTCATCAGGCGGAGCAGGGCCCGGCCGGCGTCGGTCAGGGAGAGGACGCCGGGGATGCCTTCCACCTCGACGGCCAGACCGCGGTTGAGGATGTGCTCGCGGTAGCGGTCGTACTCGTCGGGGGCCAGCTCCAGCTTCTGGCAGACGATTTCCTCGTCGCTGCCGACGGTCTTTAATATCTCTTCGACAATCTTTACCTGAGACCACTGGTGGTTCATGATGCACCTCCCGTAAAAGTAAGCGGTTCGATGATGCAGCCCAGGTCGTAAAAACCGGGCGCTATCACGTCGCTGACGGCGATGACGATGGTCAGGTCGGTTTCGTAATCGTTTTCGTTGGGGTCGAGGGTGAGAGCCCAGGTATCGGGCCCCATTCTTACGGCGCCGTTGGCGCCGTCGCTGGCGGTCATGGCCAGGGTGAAGCCGGCCGGGGCGGTCATTTTGACCTGGAGGTCCAGGGGCTGCTGGCTCCTATTGACCAGGGCCAGGTTGATGGTGAACTGGTCGCCGGTGAAGCACTCGACGGGGGCCTTGAAGCTGGCCCCGTCGTCACTGATGATGACACGCCCGCCGCTGGCGCTGCCGACCGTACCGCTGGCGACGCCGAGGGTCTGGTCGGCGTTGATGTTGACGTCGCCGCCGGCGGTGTCGGCCATGGCCTGACCGGCCACTCCTGCCGAGACGATGGTCAGGACGATGGCGGCCAGGACGACGTAGAAACGGCGGCGCAGGTGCCTTTTAGGGGTGGGCACCGTTTCCGTTTCCATTGTTCCCGTTGTTTCCGCTGGTGCTATCATGGCTTAGCCTCTTTTTACTGATTTGTGAGGGCGGGTCTTATCTCCGGTTTTCCCTCGCGATACTTACAGGATAGCGGCGCGGGGCTGAACGGAGGCTGAATATACCACGGCGAATAATGGACAATAACTGAAGATGAAGATGTTTAAGCAAAGTCTAGGGATAAATAAAGAGCCTTCCGGTTGAGGAAGGCTCTAAACTGGCGGGAATGAGTACCAGCACTTTGGTACTAGGGGCCGTTCATGTAGATTTCGCAGGCCGGGCCCAGCGGCGCAAGGTCGCTCATCTGATTGTCTCAGAGGACGGGGGTAACGAGGTTGGTGTAGACTTCAATGCCGCCTAAGGCGGTAATGCCCATGCCGCCGGCATGGTAACGGTCGTTTTCATTCGGACGTCTCCTTCGACCTGTTTACTTGCAGGATACAGTCGGCTGGCTAAACAGGGGCTGAACAACGCCGGGGGAATTCTGGATTTTTTCTGGATAAGACCCCAAAAATTAAGCGCCCCGAAGGGGGCGCCGGGTGGTTTAGGGGGTCACGCTGGTGAGGCGTATTTTATTTATGGCTTTTAAAACGGTAGCCCACGCCGGGGACACTGACGATGTACCGGGGCCGGGTGGGGTCTGGCTCCAGCTTGTGGCGCAGGCGGCGCACGAAGGTATGCAGGTATTCCTTTTCCTCGCGGTACTCCGGGCCCCACACCTTGCTCAGGATGTGCATGTGGGTGAGCACCTTGCCCTCGTTGAGGACAAGCTCCTGGAGGAGCCGGTACTCGGTGGGGGTCAGCTTGACTTCCTGGCCGGCCAGGGTCACCATCCGCTGGGTGAAGTTGACCTCGATATCGCCGCCCTTAAAGGTCGGCTGGGCCGGCTCGCTCAGGGCCGCCTGGGTGCGCCGCAGCACCGCCTTGACGCGGGCGATGAGCTCATCCAGGCCGAACGGCTTGGAGACATAGTCGTCGGCGCCCAGGCCCAGGCTCTTGACCTTATCGCTCTCGTCGCCGCGGGCGCTGAGTACGATAATGGGAATCTGCGACCATTCCCGCAGGCGCTGGAGGACCTCAAAGCCGTCCACCTTGGGCATCACCAGGTCGAGGATGATGAGGTCGGGCATCTCCCTTTCGATTACCTCCAGCGCCTCGGCGCCGTCCAGGGCCGTCAGCGCCTCGTAATCTTCGACGCTAAGGTTGGCGCGGAGGAATTTAACGATGGCCAGGTCGTCGTCGACGATGAGAATGCGGGGCTTGTGCATGGGTTATCCTCCCGTATGCAGTGCCTGAGCTACTTTACGTACCAGCTCCTTTATCTCGAAGGGTTTTATCAGATAGCCGGCGGTGCGCATGCTGGCGAGCTTGTAATCCGTTCCCTGCGGCGCCGTGGCCGTCATGATTATCACCGGCAGCCTCTTGAGCCGGCGGTCGGTGCGGATGAGCATGAGGACGTCCCAGCCGCTCATGTCGGGCAGCCTCAGGTCGAGCAGGACGAGGTCGGGGCGCTCCCGGCGGCTGAGCTTGACGCCGCTCTCGCCGTTATCGGCGACGAATACCTTGTAACCGCTGGCGGCGAGGTTGGCCCGGGTCAGCTTCTGGATATCCTGGTCGTCTTCAATCACCAGTATCTTGGGCATCTGCCTCCCCCTTTCCCGCCACCGGCAGGGTGAAGCTGAACTTGGAGCCGGCCCCGGGGCGGCTTTTCACCCATATTTTCCCGCCGTGGGCCTCCACGATACCCCGGGAGATAGAAAGACCCAGTCCCGTTCCTTTCTTGCGGCCGGTGGCGACGTCTTCCACCTGATAAAAGCGGTTGAACAGCTTATCGAGGAAATCTTCGGGGATGCCGGAGCCCTCGTCGGCGACGCTGACGGTAACCTCGTCGCCGCGGTGCCGAGCCTCGATGCTGATTTTAGTCCCCTCGTCCGAGTACTTGGTGGCGTTCTCGACGAGGTTGGTCAGCACCTGGCCGACGCGCGTTTCGTCCACGTAGACCGGCGGCAGCTTGGCGGGGGCGGTTACCTCCAGCTTGTGCCGGGCGGTGAGGCTGGCGAGGTTGCCCTGGACGGATTCCAGTATCTCGGAGAGGTGGTAGACGTCCCGGTCCAGCTTGAGGGCCCCGGCGTCGAGCCGGGAGATATCCAGCAGGTCGCTGATGAGGCGCGTCAGCCGGTTGGCCTCCCGGTCTATCGTTTCCAGGAAATCGCGCTCGTCTTTCTCCTCCCACTTGACATCGGTGCGCAGCAGCGTGGAGACAAAACCCTTGATGGAGGTCAGCGGCGTGCGCAGCTCGTGGGAGATATTGGCCAGGAACTGGCTCCTTAGCTTGTCCACGTCCCGCAGCACCTCCAGCTCCCGCTCCCGTTTCTCCCTCTCCCGGATTTCGGTAATATCCGTGGTCACGAAGACGAAGCCGATGGATTCCCCCTCGGTGCCCCGCAGCGCGGCGGCGTTGAGTTCGGCGGGGAACTGGCTGCCGTCCTGCTTGAGGAGAGTGCTTTCCACCATCAGGCTCCGGCCGGTCTCCAGCATGCGTTTCAGCTGGGTCGACACCTTGGGCTGGTCGTTGGGGGCGACGAAATCCAGGAAGCTCCGGACGATGAAGTCGTCTTTCTTTTTATAGCCGTGTATGCCGACGGTGGCGCTGTTTACCTCCAGGATTTGCCCCTCTAGGTCGGCGATGAAGATTCCCTCCGGCACCGATTCGAAGGTAAGACGCAGCTTTTCCTCCGACTGGCGCAGCTTCTCGACGGCCAGCTCGCGCTCGGCGCGCATGTGCAGCGAGACTATCCCGAAGGCCAGGTCGTTGGCCAGCTCGGTGAGCAGGATTAGCTCATCCTCGTTAAAGGTGTCCGTATCGGCGGTGTAGATGTTCAGGGCGCCCAGGGTCTTGCCTCCGGTTACCAGGGGGAGCGCCACCGAGGACAGGTAACCACGCTTCAGGGCCTCCTCGCGCCAGGCGCCGTGATAATTACCGTTGCTGGCAATATTCTGGGCGATACTCGTCTGGCCGGTCCGGATGGCCTGGCCGGTAGGCGAGCGCCCCGGTTCGGTATCGGCCCAGGTGATATTGAGCTTATCCAGGTAGCCCGAGTTATCGCCGGCGTGGGCGGCCAGGCGCACCGTTTTGGCCTCGTCGTGCTCGGCGAGGCCCACCCAGGCCAGGCGGTACTGTCCTTCTTCCACGATGACCCGGCATATTTCGTTGAGCAGGTCGTCCTCGCTGGTGGCGTGTATCAGCGCCTGATTGGAGTGGCCGAGCACGGTGAGGGCCCGGTTTACCTTGATAATCTCCGCCTCGGCCTGCTTGCGGTCGGTGATATCCAGCGAGAGGACAAAAATGCCTTTGGGCACCGGCTCAATGCTGAACTCGAACCATCGCTGCGAGCCGTCGGCGTAGGTGAAGAGGTTTTCCAGGCGGTGATGCCGGCGCTTTTCCATGCAGTCGCGGAACTTGGCGAACATCTCCGTATTCTCGATGCCGGGGTAGGCCTCCATCATGGTATGCCCCAGCAGCTTTTTCTTGGGCAGGCGGTTGTGGCTGACGGCGCTATCGTTGAGGTAGACGTAGCGCCAGTCGAAGTCGATAATCTGGCAGCCCTCCATCATGTTATCCAGGGTGACCCGGTGGCGCTCTTCCGATGTGCGCAGGTCCTCGATGGCCCGCTCTTCCCGGGTGATGTCCTTTTGCTGGCAGATGACATGGGCTACCTTGCCGTCCCCGTCCTCAACGGCCGACATCGTATATTCCAGGACGAGATGGCCGTTATTTTTAAGTTTCAGCTGCTTTTCCCGTCCGGCATCGTAGTCCAGCTTGAAGCTGGCGGTCTGGCCCTTTTTAAAGACGGCCTCCACCAGCTTACGGTAACCCTGCTGGGCTATCTGGGTATCCTTGAGGACGTTGTATTTGCCGATGACTTCTTCATCGCTCATATGCAGCATATCGCGCAGGGCCTGGTTCATGCGGATGATGTTGCCTTTGTTATCGGCTACCCAGAGGGCACTGGGGCTGTGCTCGATGAGACTATCCAGAAACTCCTGTCGCCAGCGGAGGTCGGCCTCATTTTCCTTGAGTTCGGTGATGTCCTGCACCGTCCCCAGCGAGCGGAGCGGGTTGCCCTGGTCATCGTACTGGGTCTCGCACCTTTCCTCGACGTACTTAATCAGGCCGCCTTTCAGCCGCAGCCGGTGGATGATGTTATAAGGGGTCTTTTTCGCGAGCGACTGGATGTAAGCCTGGTTCACCATCTCCCGGTCGCCCGGGTGGATGCTATCCAGGAAGGCCTTGTAGGTTGCCTCGAATTCCTCCGGCTTCAGACCGAACATCCGGTACACTTCGTCGGACAAGGTGAGGGTATCGGTAGTAATATCCAGCTCCCAGTTGCCGATATGGGCCAGGCGCTGGGCCTCGGCCAGCCTGGCCTGGCTCTGGCGCAGGGTTGCCTCGGCCTGCTCCCGGCTCTGGATTTCCTCGACCAGCGCCCTGGTTCGCGATCTCACCTGTCGCCGCACTAGCAGCCTGTGGCTGCCGACCAGAAGTATCGCGCCGGCCACGCCGATGATGAGCCACTTGACCCACCCCGGCACCACCGTCGTCTCGGTTGCCTCCGTCACCAGCAATTTGTCCAGGGCCTGGTAGTAGGCCGAGTTCGTATCCGCCCAGAATCCGGACACGTTGCCCTGGGCGTCGGTGAAAATCTTGGGGTTGTTTTCGTAGACCCCCACCCTTACCGTGAGGGCATCGTCCGCCGCCGTAGCCGCGGCGGGGAAGCAGCTGAGAAGCGGCGCCGCCAGGAGAAGCAGCCAGAAACGTTTCTTCGTCATAACACCCCCTCCCCATACCCGTCCACCCCGGGGTCTGGCCTGCCCTACTAACTTTTTATACTAACTCCGTAAATAAACAGAAACACTGGTATCCCCCTCGCATGGTGAGACTTCCAGTGCCTGTGTAAAACACTATTTTACCCAGGGTATGCCCCTTTGTCCTTTAGGTCCCGATTGGTTAACTCCTCCCCATAGCTATACTTTAACGCTAATAGGCATAGTTGTCAATGCCTCGTAAGTACCCCCTTTTTATCCAGGGCATGCCTCTTTGTCCTTCTGAGCGTGTCTGGTTATTCCTTTCCCTTAGCTGCAGGGTAACTTTGATAGGTATGGGTACCAGTACGAAGGTCACCTGACCGGGCCGATGCCGGCGGTTTTAAGAGGTCGTCGCCGTGGGGAGAAAAGGGATAAAGAGAAAGCAGGCGCGTGGTGCGAATCGAACGCACGACACGCGTTTTAAGAAACCGTTTTGTGGGTTGGCCGCTTTAGCGGTACTATTTTTTCAGTGCCGCCAGTCCCTTTTTAACCCTGTCCGGGGTGGCCGGCAGGTCGTGGATGCGCACGCCGCAGGCGTTATAGATGGCATTGGTTACCGATGGCGCCGTAGAAATCATCGTCATTTCGCCAATGCCCGTGGCGCCCAGCGTGCCGTTGGGTCGCGGGGTCTCGCGGAGGATAATCTCCATTTCCGGCATCATCTGGATGGTCGGGAACTTGAACGTCTTCCAGTCGAGCGTCTGGCCGTGGATGTATTCCTCGCGCAGGGCGAAGCCGATACCCTGGTCCATGCCGCCCTCCAGCTGACCCTCGACGGCCTGGGGGTTGATGATGGGGCCGGCATCGACGGCGGTGGTCATCTTGAGCACTTTGGCCTCGCCGGTTTGGGTATTCACCTCCACCTCCGCCATCTGGATGTTGTGCACGATGGACTCGTTGGAATCGCCCTGGCCGGTCTTGGGGTCCCACTTGCCGCCCTTGAGCTTCTTTTCGCCGATATAGCGGGTGGGCTTGCCGGCTTTCTCCAGGGCGGCACGGGTCTTGGCGCCGACCTCGTCCCAGGCTTTCTTAAGCTGCTCCACGGCCAGCTGCAGCGAGCCGCCGCCGATATAGGTCATCCGGCTGCCGGCGGCCGGGCCCATGGCCACGGTCTTGCTGGTATCGCGGGTCTCCAGGCGGACTCTATCCATAGATATGCCCAGGACGTGCGCCGCAATCTGGGTCAGCATGGCGTCGTTACCCTCGCCGGGGTCGGCGATGGCGCCGAAGATGGTGACGGTATCGTCGGGGTTGACCTCGACCTCCACGTGGCCCTGGTCGCCGGGGCCGCCGATGCCGAAGGCGTGCACCCCCAGGCCGACGCCCCGCTTGAGCTTATCGTTTTTCTGGTTAAAGGCGGCGGCGTCCTTTTTGGCCCTCTCCCAGTGGGGCTGGATGACGTCGCAGATTTCCGGGAACTCCCACTGGTCGAGCGTCGCCCCGGTGGAGCGCGGCTCGCCCGGTTTCAGCGAGTTGAGCTTGCGGAACGCCAGGCGGTCCATGCCCACCTTCTCCGCCAGCATATCGATGATGGACTCGACGCCGAAGTTGGACTGGGGCGGCCCGGCGCCGCGGGCGGCGGCACCCGGGGCGTTGCTGGTATAGACCAGCTTGCAGTTGGCCCAGACATTGGGGATTTTGTAGGCGCTGGAGAGCATGTGCAGGGTGCGGTGAATGGTCAGGCCGCCCAGGATAAAATAGGCCCCTTTATTGATGTACATATCCATCCACAGGCCGGTAAAGCGCCCGTTTTCGTCGGCGCCCATGCGGACGTTCATGATGTAAGGGTGGCGTTTGGGGCTGAGGAAAAGGGACTCGGCCAGCGAGGGGACGTAGCGTACCGGCCGCTTGAAGTGCACGCAGGCCGCCGCGGCCAGGGCCTCGGTGATGATGGCCGATTTCTGGCCGAACTGCCCGCCGGAGAAGGCCTCCAGATAGCGGGTCTTGTCCCAGCCGACCGCCTCGCCGATGACGGCGGCGTTGGGGTGGATATTGATGCTGCGCCCGATGACGATTAGCTCGGCCTCGTCGCCTTCGCCCTCCAGATAGCAGACGGTGGTCTCCGGCTCTAGCGGGGCCTGGTGGTTGACCTGGGTGGAGAACTGCGCCGCGACCACGTATTTGGACTGGGACAGGGCCTTTTCGGCGTCGCCGAAAATCTGGGGCGTTTCCGATATCAAATTGGGAGACCAGTCGTGCAGCTTGTCAGCGCCGGGGGCCAGGGCCTCCTGGGAGGTCATGTAGTACGGCAGGGGCTCGTATTCCACCTTGACGGCGGCGGCGGCCGCCCGGGCCTGCTCGCGGGTCGCGGCGGCGACGATGGCGATGGGGTCGCCGTAAGACTTGACCATATCCTCGACCAGCAGGGGCTTGTCCGGCACGGCCTCGCGGACACGATTGGTGCCTTCGATTTCGTGATAGGTGATGATGCCCACCACGCCCGGCATTTTGGCGGCGGCGGTGGTATCAAGCGACTTGATTTTGGCGCGATGGATAAAGCAGTGGGCGCAGGCGATTTCCAGCGCGCCGTCGAAGTAGTAGTCCGCCGAGAACTTGGCCAGGCCGCAGGCCTTAATCATGGACGTGGGGCGGGGGTGCGACACGCCCATGGCCTTCTTAGGCAGGGCGGCCCTCACCTTGGCCGGGGTGGTCTCGCCGCGAAGGAATTTAGCGGCCAGCTGCACGGCGTCGACGATTTTTTTGTAGCCGGTGCACCGGCAGAGGTTGCCGGCCAGGGCTTTTTTAATATCGTCCAGGGTGGGGTTGGGGTTCTTGTCCAGCAGGGCCTTGGTGGCCATAATCATGCCGGGCGTGCAGTAGCCGCACTGGATAGCCCCGGTGAGGACGTAGGCCTCCTGAATCAGGTGCGGGTTGTCCGGCGTGCCCAGCCCCTCCACCGTGATGACCTCGGCGCCTTCCAGGTCGCTTACCTTGCGCAGGCAGGAGCGCACCGCCTTGTCGTTGACGATGACGGTGCAGGCGCCGCACTGCCCCTTGCGGTCGCAGGACTGCTTGGTGCCGGTCAGGTGCAGGTCTTCACGCAGCAAGTCGAGCAGGACTTTTTCCGGGCCGACCTCAACCTGTTTCTTGATGCCGTTAATCGTCAGGGTAACTTTTTTCATTACTTTACCTACCTTATTTTTTACGCTATCTGGTACGGTTGTATTAAAATATAGCGTTTTCAACTGAAAAATGTCAAAAAGGAGTTATCCCATCTCCGTTTTCCTCAGCTTTTCCAGCTCGCTCTCCAGCTCCCCACTTAGCTTTTCGACCCGGGCGCTCAGGTCTTGCCGCTGGCCGGTAAGCGAACCGATTCGCTCCTTGAGCGCGTGGTACTCCCGGCTGGTCTCGCCGACCCTGGCGCCGTCTTTGTAGTGCTCCGGGTCTGCCAGCCGCGCCTCGACCTCGCTCAGGCGCCGGTTGAGGGCGGTAAGCTCGCTGGCCACGGCGGCGGCTTGCTGTTTCAGGGGGGTTATGCGGCGGCTGTATTCGTTCCGCAGATTCCCTTCCAGGGTCTTGCGCTGGCGGCCCTTGCGGGCGCCGCCGGAACGATTGTCGCGGGATGCGGCCCGCACCGGCTGGGGGACGTCCGCGGCCCGCGGCTCCCTGGCATACAGGTAATCGTCGTAGCCGCCGGGGAAGACCCGTATTCGGCCCTCGTTTACCTCGATTATCTGGTTGGCCACCTCGCGTATCAGGGTGCGGTCGTGGGTGATGAGGCAAATCGTCCCCGTGTAGGCCTGGAGGGCGTCGGTGAGTATCTCGCGGGAGGGGATATCCAGGTGGTTGGTCGGCTCGTCGAGGAGGAGGAAGTTGGCCGGGTGAGCCAGCATCCGGGCCAGGGCCACCCGCGTCTTTTCCCCGCCGGAGAGCACGCCCACCTTTTTGTAGACGTCCTCCCCGCTGAAGAGGAAGGCCCCCAGCAGGCCCCGCAGGCGCTGCTCCGGCTCGTCCGGGGCGACCCGCCGGATTTCCTCAAGGAGGTTATTGGCCGGGTCGAGCAGCTCGATATAGTACTGGGCGAAATAGGCCGTCCCCACATTATGCCCCAGGGCGCGCCGGCCTTTCTCGAAGGGCAGCACCCCGGCCAGCATCCTGAGCAGGGTGGTCTTGCCGGCCCCGTTGGGGCCCACCAGCGCCGCCTTGTCGCCGCGGCTCAGGGTCAGGTCGAGGTCGCGGTAGACCGGTTTGTCGCCGTAAGATTTGGCGATGCCTTCCAGCGTGATAACGGTATGGCCGCTGCGCCGCGGCTCGGGGAAGGCAAAGCGGATTTTCGGCGTGGCGCGCGGCACGACCACCCGCTCCATCCTGGCCAGCTGCTTCAGCCGGCTCTGCACCTGGGTGGCCTTGGTGTTCTTGGCGCGGAACCGCTCGATGAAGCGCATCTCTTTCTTGAGCCGGGCCTCCTGCCTTTTGGCCTGCGCCCGGCGGATGGCCGCTTCCTTCTGGCGGGCCAGGACATAATCGTCGTAGTCCCCGGTGAAGAAGATGACCTCGTCGCGCTCGATGGCCATGATTTTCCCGGCGACGTTGTTCAGGAAGGCCCGGTCGTGGGAGGTAACCAAGACCGCCCCGTGATAGCCCTTGAGATAGCTCTCGAACCAGGCTATCGTCTCCAGGTCGAGGTGATTGGTCGGCTCGTCCAGGATGAGGACGTCGGGATTGAGGAAGAGGAGCTTGGCCAGCTCGATGCGCGTGTGCCAGCCGCCGCTGAACTCGGCTAGGGAACGCCGGAAGTCGACCTCGGTAAAGCCCAGGCCGGCCAGGATTAACTTGGCCTCGTGCTCGGCGTTGTAGCCGCCGCTCCCCTCGAACTCGCTCTGGAGCTCGCCGAGGTCGGCCAGCAGCGCGGCGATATTCCCGGCGTCTTTCTCCTCGGCCAGCTCCTCCTGGAGCAGCCGGATTTTGTGGGCCAGGTCGCTCACGGCGCCGGCGGCGCCGACCACCTCGTCGAGCAGGCGACTGCGGGAGGTGGGCCGGATATCCTGCCGCAGGTAGCCGATGGAGGTGCCGCGGCGCACCGAGATGGAGCCGGAGTCCGGGCTGATATGGCCGGCGATGATTTCGAAGAGGGTCGTTTTGCCGGTGCCGTTGGCGCCGATGACGGCGATGCGGTCTTTCATCCCGACGGTAAAGCTGACATCGGAAAAGAGGTAGCGCTGGTTATATGACTTGGATATATTATTGATGCTTAGCATTGGCTATTTATCCCTCGTTTTAAGCTCGCTGAAACCGGGCAACAAAAAAGCCCAGGGTTATCGCCTGGGCTCGGATTGCGTTTTTCCGGTGGTTCTTACGCCGTATCTACCTGAAAAAGGACGCACCGAGCCCTTGGCGACGCCGCCGCCGGTATGGCCACGATTACCGCGCTCATCCGGCTGCCGCTATTTATTTGACTCAGTAAACGCATCGGAGTTCCCTTCGGCAGAAGTACGGGTAATTATATTATGGGGGCAAGGGGGTTGTCAATGCTCGGAAAGGAGTGGTACCCCTGGTGCGACTCGAACGCACGCACGCGGTTTAGGAAACCGCTGCTCTATCCTCTGAGCTACAGGGGCACGTCGGCGTTGCCAAGCCTAATTTTAGCAGCAAAACGGGGCATCCGCAACCGGGGGCGGCCTTTAGTCGGTGCGGTGGCCGGTGAGCGAGACCGCCATGCAGACGTAGGGCTTGTCGATGCGCTTGGTAACGATGGGGCAGTGGTAGAGGCCGGCCGGGGCCACCAGCACGGTGGGCTTATCAAAGGTATGTTTTTCCTCCTGGCCCGGCGCGCCGACGGATACCTCCACCTCGGCGCCCAGCTCGTCGAGGTGGGCCGGGTCGGAGCCGATGAAGAAAACGGCCTCGTCGTACCGGTGCACGTGGGGCTTGGTGGAGAGGCCGGTGATGCCCGTTTCGTAGGCGCAGGCGTAAATGACGTTGAGGTTGAGGCCCCCCAGCACCTCGCCGCCGGTGGCGAACAGGGCCCCGTTGGGCGTCTGGTGGAAGGGGATGGTTACCAGGTTTTTAGCGTATTTGGTTTCGGCCATGTCTATTCCTCGATTCTCTTTCTCAGGTCTTTCAGCAGCTGGTTGACGCGCTTACGGTGGGCCGGTCCGCCCGGGCCCGGCGGGGTGGGCTTGGCGTCGATTGCCTTGAGGTTATCCAGCGCGATGGGGAGCACCTGGAAAGGTATTGAGATGATGAACAGCCCCGGCGGGAAGATATTGAGCTCCTGCATGCCCAGCCCCAGGCCGGTGATGAAGTAGTTCAGCTCGCCGCTGACGACGGGGTAGACGTAAATCCAGGCGCAGGCCACTACCGGCGTCGACCGGCTCACGTAAGGCCGGCCGGTGGAGTAGTTGACCGAGCGCAGCAGCACCTGGGCCTGCGAGACGTCGGCGACCACGATGAGTAAATCGGGGTCGAAGGTAAGCTCGGGGAGCGGCGCGAAGGCCACGTAATGCACCGAGCCTTCGGGCAGGCGGGGCAGGTACTGGTACATGGCGCGGCAGGCGCTGTTATCGCGGTAGAGTCCCTCGTCCCCGCCCAGCATCCCGGTAACCAGCGCCGGCTCCGGGTCTTCCATGCCCAGTATCATCTGCTCCACGCCCACGCAGACCCAGTCCTCCGGCGCCACGTAAAAGGCGCCGTTCTCCTGCGCCTCCTTGAGCATCTCGCAGAAGTTGACCTCCTTGCTTATTCGGGGGATGCCTTCCGGCCGGGCGGCGAGGAACTTGACCCCCACCGGCGGGCGCGCGAAGTTGAACTTGTCCAGTACCGAGTAGTCCCTGGTCTTGGCGCTCATTTTAGCCTCCTGTTAGTGCGTCTCAGGACTCTTTTTCCAGCTTGCCGACAATGCGGCGTATCTTCTGCTTGTGCCCCTCCGCCCCCAGCCGAAACGACTCCGGCTCCCACTCCATTTCAGCGAGGTTCTGCATCATGCCGGGGAGCTTGTCCCAGGGGATGGAGATGAGCATGCGGCCCTCCGGGAAGAGCCGCCGCGCCTTCATGCCGAAACCCAGGCCGGTAACGGTGAGGTTGACCTCGCCGGTGAGGTAGGGCTTGAGGTAGAGCCAGGTGCAGCCGGCCACCGGCGTGCCTTCCGCCGACCAGGTCTCGCCGGTGGTGTAGCCCTTGGCGCGCAGCAGTATCTCGGCCTGGCTTACCGTGGCCATGATAATGAGCAGGTCGGGGTCAAAGCTGAGTTTGTCCAGCGGCGCGAAGGCGACGTAGCGCACCGAGTTGTGGGCCAGGCGGGGCAGGTACTGGTAGATGCGGCGGTTGGCACGGGGATCCTTGTAGGCGCCCAGCGCCGGCCCGACGCGCCCGCTTTCGAAGACGGTGTCCCCCTCCACCATGCCCAGCATCAGCGGGCCGATGCAGGTGAAGTCCTCCCGGGTCACGTAGAAGGCCCGGCCCTGCTGCGCCTCGGCCAGCATCTCGCAGAAGTCCAGCACCTTGCCCGGCCGCTGGATGCCTTCAGGCTTAGTTGAGGTGAACTTGACGCCCACCGGCGGGCGCTCGAAATCAAACTTCTTGAGAATGGCGAGTTCCTTGGGGATGGGGCTCATGGCAACCTCCAACAAGAGTAGTATTGGTAACCCAATTATAGTCGCATCGCCGGAGGTTTGGCAAAAATGGGGTAGCCTGTGTTATAATCGCGGGGTATATCAGTTATAAGCCCACCTTCGGCCGCTAATCTTCAAGCGGCCGTAAACCCCCCACCGGATACTCCCCGCACTATCTCGCGCCGGTATTTCAGGCGCATTTAACCCCCGCTGTCCGGTCCCCTCCGGAAGAAAGGAGTCAACCATGACAGAAGCCAGGAGCGGCGATACCGTTAAAGTCCACTACACGGGCCGCCTTGACGACGGCACCGTCTTCGACACGTCCGCCGAGAAGGAGCCGCTGGAGTTTAAAATCGGCGCGGGGCAGCTCATCGCCGACTTCGAGCAGGCCGTCGTCGGCATGGAGCCGGGCGAGAGCAAGACGGTGATGATAACCTCCGATGACGCCTACGGCCCCCACCACGACGAGATGGTGCTCCAGATAGCCCGCCATGACCTGCCGGAAGGGCTAGACCCCAAGGTAGACCAGCGCCTGCAGGTGCGCCGCGATAGCGGCGAGACCTTCGTGGTTACGGTTGCGGCCGTCTCCGCGGAGAGCGTCACCCTGGACGCCAATCACCCCTTGGCGGGGAAAGACCTCACCTTTGATATCCAGCTCATGGAGATTGCCTGAGCCATTGCGCCCTCACCCCGTTTCGCCTATAATATTACCGGTACAGGCTGGAGGGGAGGCGGGATGCAGATTAACGTCTCTCAGCTGCTTCAGGCGCCCGTCGGGGCAGTCCGGGACTACGCGGTCGACGAAGCGGCTGATATTACCGGCAACGGTAGAGAGAAAAATATCCGGGGGGAGTGCCGCCTGCTGCGCACGCCGCGCAGCATTCTGGTAAAGTGCGTACTTACTACCGAGGTGGAGCTGGGTTGCAGCCGCTGCCTGGGCCGCTTCCGCCACCCCCTGAAGATAAAATTTGAAGAGGAGTATTTCCCCACCGTGGATGTAGACAGCGGCGCGGCGCTGCCGCCGCCGGAGGAGGCCAGCACCTTCACCATCGACGCGCACCACGTCCTGGACACCACCGAGGCGGTGCGCCAGTACGCCCTGCTGGCCGTCCCCATGAAGCCCCTCTGCCGCCCGGACTGCGCCGGGCTGTGCCCGCGCTGCGGGCATGACCTCAACCAGGGGCCGTGCGGCTGCCCGGCGGATATCGACCCGCGCTGGTCGGCCCTGACCAATATCGACCGCGCCAAATAAAAACAAGAATGGAGTAACCTATGGGAGCCCTGCCGAAGAGAAAAAAGAGCAAGTCGCGTGCCGGTAACCGGCTCAGCCACCGCGCCCTGAAACCCCCGGCGCTGGATATCTGCCCGCAATGCCACAGCCGCAAGCTGCCGCACCACGCCTGCCCCGTCTGCGGTACTTATAACGGCCACGAGGCCATCCAGATAAAGGAGCGCAAGAAGGCGGCCGAGTAACCTCCCCCGTTAAGCGACGCTTCCCCGCCCCTGGCGGCACCATCCGGGCGGGGAAGTCCTGCTTTAAGCCGAAAACGCCTTTGAGGAGGGAAATAACCGAAATGACGCAGTGTGCCTGGGTGTTCCCCGGACAGGGTTCGCAGGTGGTGGGGATGGGGCGCGACCTCTACGACAACGTGCCCGCCGCCCGGGCCGCCATCGACGCGGCGGACGAGGCGCTGGGCCTGCCCCTTTCCGACCTTTTCTTCAACGGGCCGGAGGACGACCTCCGCCAGACCATCAACGCCCAGCCGGCGCTGGTAACGGTGGCCTACGCCTGCCTGGCGGCGGCCCGCGAGCTCAACGGCGCCAACCTGCCCCGGCCGGCCTTTCTGGCCGGGCACAGCCTGGGCGAGTACACGGCGCTGGCGGTAGCCGGCGTCATCGACTTCCCCGCGGCGGTTAGACTCGCCCGCGAGCGCGGCCGCCTCATGCACGAGGCGGGGCAAAAGCGGGCCGGGGCCATGGCCGCCGTCCTGGGGCTGGACGAGGACAACCTGGCCGGGATATGCCGGGAGACCGAGACCGTCATGGCCAATGTCAACTGCCCGGGGCAAATCGTCATCAGCGGCGCCGCCGCTAACATCGCCAAGGCCATGGAGAAGGCCACCGCCGCCGGGGCCAGCCGCGTCGTGGCGCTCCAGGTGAGCGGCGCCTTCCACTCGCCCCTGATGGTACCGGCCGTAGAAGGTATGAAGCAGTACCTGGACGCCACCGAGTTCAAGACGCCCGCCATTCCTGTTGTCGGCAACGTCACCGGCCGCCCGCTGGCCGACGGGGCCGCCGTCCGAAAGGAGCTTATCGACCAGCTCACCAACCCCGTCCAGTGGCAGCGTACCATCGAGTACATGCTGGACAATGGCGTGACCACCTTCATCGAAATCGGGCCGGGGCGGGTGCTCACCGGGCTTATCCGCCGCATCAACAAAGAGGCCACCACCATTAACATCGGCGATTTGGCGGCGGTGGAAGGATTAGGGAAACCGGCGGCGGGCTAAGCGGTGGATGCCGCGAGGGTGGCCCGGGTGGGAATAGATATTATAGACGGGGCGGGGAGGCGGCTGGATTCCCGCTTGCGCGGGAATGACAAGCAGATTGCTTCGTCGCTGCGCTTCTCGCAATGACATTTTAAGGGGGCAAGCCATGAACCTCACCGATAGAGTCGCCATCGTCACCGGCAGCGGCCGGGGCATCGGGCGGGCCATCGCCCTCCGGCTGGCTAAGGCCGGGGCCGACATCGTCGTCAACGACATCAACGAAGCCTCCCTGGGCGATACCGTCGCCGCCGTCGAGGCTTTGGGTCGCAAGGCTCTGGCCGCCCCCGCCGACGTCAGCTCGCCGGAAGCCGTCGCCCGGATGGTGGATGCGGCCGTGGAGAATTTTAAACGTGTTGATATCTTGGTCAATAACGCCGGCGTCACCCGCGACCAGCTGGTGATGCGCATGAGCGACGCCGACTGGGACACCGTGCTGGCCATCGACCTCAAGAGCGCCTTCCTCTGCACGCGGGCGGTGCTGCGCCACATGCTGCGGCAGCGCTGGGGCAGAATCGTCAGCCTGGCCAGCGTGGTGGGCATCACCGGCAACGCCGGGCAGGCCAACTACGCCGCCGCCAAGGCCGGCGTCATCGCCTTTACCCGCTCCGTGGCCAAGGAGGTCGCCTCGCGCGGCATTACCGCCAACGCCGTCGCCCCCGGCTACATCGCCACCGCCATGACCGGGGCGCTGGACGAAAAACATACCGCCGAGCTTATGAAGCTGGTCCCCATCGGCGCGCCGGGCACCCCGGAGGACGTGGCCGAGGCGGTGGCCTTTCTGGCCTCGGAGGAGGCGAGCTACATCACCGGGCAGGTGCTCAACATCGACGGCGGCATGGCGATATAGTTTTAGATTAGGATTTTCGCCGTGCCCCGCCGCCCCGTCGGGGTTATCTATTCCCACCCAAGCCGCCCTCGGGGCATCAACTGCTTAACACGTAGTTTGCCCGGATTTCTCAGCCGTTCTCCTTCTTATCCCCCGGTACCTCCAGGCTGTTGCCGTAGCGGCGGATGCGCCACTCGCGCAGGCAGTGCAGCACCTCGCCGTCGGTGATGTCGTGCCAGTAGCGGTAGTAGTCGGCCACGTAAAAGACCGGCTCGCGCCCCACGGCGCAGGTGACCACCTTGTCCGCCACCGACTTGATTTCCTCGACGACCCCCTCCGGCCCCACCGGCACGGCGGCGATAACGGCCTGCGGCTGGCGGCGGCGCAGCGACGCGATGGCCGCCCGCATCGTGTAGCCGGAGGCCAGCCCGTCGTCGACGATGATGACCGTCCGCCCGCTGACGACCAGGGGCGGCCTCTCATCGTGGTAGAGCAGGCTGCGCTGGCGGATATCGGCCCGCACCTGGCTCACCTGGTAGTTAATCTGCGCCTCGTCCAGCCCGGCCCGCCGGACGACCTCCTCATTGAGGATGATGGTGCCGTCGTCGGTGACCGAGCCGAAACCTCCCTCCGGGCTGAGGGGCAGGGGTATCTTGCGCGAGATGACCAGGCCGAGGTCGGCCTCCAGCGCCAGGGCCACGCTGAGGGCCACGGCCACGCCGCCGTTGGGAATACCCAGCACGATGGCGCTCTGGCCGGCGTATTCGCTGAGCTGGGCGGCGAGCTTACGCCCGGCGTCGTAGCGGTTCTCGAAGATGGGGGCGGCGGCCCGGTGGCGCATAAAAACTCCTCTGCTCCGTGCCGGTTTATTCTATCAGCTTGAACTCGCTGACGTCCACCAGCCCCCGGTCGGTGAGGCGCAGCTCCGGGATGACCGGCAGCGCCAGAAAGGACAGGGCGGCGAAGGGGGCGGGCAGCGTAACGCCCAGGTCGCGGGCGGCCCGCTCCAGCTGCTCCTGGGCGGCTACTACCTGTTCCAGCGGCTTGGTTGAGAGCAGCCCGGCGATGGGCGTGGCCAGACTGGCGACGATTTTGCCGCCGGCGGCGACGACCTGACCCCCCTGCATTCGCTCGATTTCCTTGACGGCGGCGTAGATGTCCGCGTCGCTGGCGCCCACGGCGACGATGTTGTGCGAATCGTGGGCGGTGGAGGAGGCCAGCGCCCCTTTCTTGAGGCCGAAGCCGGTCACCAGCCCCAGGCCGATGTTGCCGCTGGCGTGGTGGCGCTCCACCACCGCCGCCTTGAGGATATCGCGGCTGATATCGGGCGTGACGAGGCCGTCAACGGCCCTGACCTTCATCAGCTGGCGGCGGGTGATTATCTGCCCCGGGACGACCTCGATGACGGGGCGGCTCTCCCCGGCGGCCTTGAGTTTTAAGTCCTCAACCGTAAATGGTTTGATGTTGACGGTGCGGGCAAGCCCGCCGGGCCGGGTTTGGGGGGCGGCAAAGAGGGGCCGGCCCGCCTGCGCCACCCGGCGGCCCCGGTAGTAGACGGCCTCTATCTTAAATTCGTGCAGGCCCTCCAGGACGATGAGGTTGGCGTAGTAACCGGGGGCGATGCCCCCCAGCCCGTTCAGGCGGAAGCGTACGGCCGGATTGATGGTGGCCAGCTGGACGGCGCGCACCGGGTTAAGCCCCAGGGCGATGGCCTTACGCACCACGGCGTCGATATCGCCGTCGTGGAGGACGTCGTCGGCGTGGCGGTCGTCGACGACCAGGAGGCAGCGCGGCCAGGTTGCATCGGTCACCATGGGCAGCAGGGCCTCCAGGTTCTTCTCGGTGGAGCCCTCCCGTATCATGACGTACATGCCGCGGCGGAGCTTCTCGGCCGCCTCGTCTAAAGCCGTCGACTCGTGGTCGGAAGAGATACCGGCGGCCAGGTAGGCGTTGAGGTCTTTCCCCGAGACGTCGGGGGCGTGCCCGTCGCGGACGCGGTCCCCCGCCGCCCCGAGCTTGGCCAGCATCGTTTCGTCTCCGGTGATGACGCCGGGGTAGTTCATCACCTCGCCCAGGCCGAGGCACTCCTTGAACTTCAGGATGCTCTTAATCTCCTCCGGCCCCAGACTGGCCCCGGAGGTCTCCAGGTGGGTGGCCGGGACGCACGAGGGCGCCATGAGGAAGAGGTCGAAGGGGAGGCGGCGGGCGCACTCCAGGACGTAGCGGATACCCGCCAGGCCGCTTACGTTGGCAATCTCGTGGAGGTCGGTGACGATGGCCGCCGTGCCGTGGGGCACTACCGCCCGGGCGTATTGGCCCACGTCCAGCATCGAGCTTTCCAGGTGGACGTGCCCGTTGATGAGGCCGGGGGCGAGGTATTTCCCCTCTAAATCGATAACCTCTTTCGCCCGGGTGTAATCGCCCACGCCGGCCACGCGCTCGCCATAGAGGGCGACGTTGCCCACCTCGATTTCGCCGCTGAAGGTGTTGACGATGCGGGCGTTGGCCAGCACCAGGTCGGCGGGGGTATCGCCCCGGGCCACCGCGATCAGGTTGGGCAGGTCGCTCAAAATCACTCCTCCAGGCAGCAGATATCGGGCAGGTTACGGTACTTCCCGGCGCAGTCCAGCCCGTAGCCCACCACGAACTTGTCCGGCAGGGTCAGCCCCAGGTAGTCTATCTTGAACGGGGTCTGGCGGCGGGAGGGCTTGTCGGTGAGGGCGCAGACCCGGAGCGAGGCCGGCTTTCGCTTGCCCAGGTAGTCCCGCAGAAAGGCCAGCGTCAGGCCGGTATCCACGATGTCCTCCACCACCAGCACGTGGCGGCCCTTAACCGGCAGGCGCAGCCCCTGCACCACCCGCACCCGCCCCGAGGACTGCTGGCCGCGGCCGTAGCTGGAGAGGCGCAGAAAATCCACCTCCAGGGGGAAGTCCAGCCGGCGGACGAGGTCGGCCAGAAAGACGAAACAGCCGTTGAGGACGCCCAGCAGGAGGGGGTTGTTGTCGCGGTAGTCGCGGGTAATGGCCGCGGCCAGGCGCGCCACGGCGGCCTCTATCTCCGCCCGGGGGAATATCACCGCCAGCTTGGCTTCGGCATCCATGCTACCTGAGATTATAACCGCTGAGGCCGGCGGTGTCCATCCTGCCGCGACTGCCGGAGATAAAAAAAGACCGGGGCCGGACTCCCTTTTGGGGATTATCCGGCCTCGGTTTGGTTCTCGGTTGACCCGATTGGTTCGGGCGGGTTTATCTCAGGCGGCGCTCGGGGCGATGGCTTTGCGGGCGCGCGTCTGGCGCACGGTCTGGAGGATGCTGCCGATATTAACGTACCAGACGAAGGCGGCCGGGAAGAGGATTACCGGGATGGCTGCCACCAGGGCGATTATCAATCCAGCGTTCATTGGGTTTACCTCCTTGTTGGCTCTCCTGTCTCTTACTACTATCAGCTTACTCCCCGCTGCTCCGAAGCGGCGTCCGCCGCGCTGCCTATTCCGGGGCGCGGAAATGCCTAATTATCGCGGTGCGGCGGGCAGGATATGCCTAGAGGCGGGCGGCGGGCAATAGGCAGAAAGACGTAGTCAGGAGGAATAAAGGAGGGGTGGGGTAAGGCTTAAGTCTGCTCCGCATCGGCGGCGGCCAGGTTCAGCTTCACCTTTTTGGGGGTGGCCTCGGCGACGTGCTCCGGGCGGAAGTAGACGGCGCTGATGCCTTCGTCGGGGCGCACCACGAACTTGCGCGGCTCGCCCGACCAGGCGTCCTCAATGATGTTGGCAACCTTGCCCAGGAGCTTGTCGCTCTTATCGTAAACGGGTGTCCCGTAAGCAATGTCCTTAATATCCATAGAGTCGCCGCTCCAATCTCGTCGCCGGATTTAAAGTCTCCCCAATAAGAAGAAGCTGGTTAGTCTCCAGCCTCTTCTAAAGACAATCTAACAGCGAAGCGGGGGCTTTGTCAAGGCCGGATTGTTTACACCCGGCGCAAAATGCCGTAAGATTAGTACGGTCTGGCCTGGCCGTTAAATAAAACCAAAGGAGCTGGTTATGGCTATCGCCGGTTTTATCCTCAGCCTGGTGGCGGCCGGTTTCCTGCTCGTCGGGCTGATACCCTTCCTGGGCATCATCAACTGGTTCACCACCCTGCCCGTCGCCGTCCTGGCGGCCATCCTGAGCGGCGTGGCCCTCCCCCGCCGGAGCAGTCTGGCGGTGACGGGGTTCGTCATCAGTCTGGCGGTGTTCGGCGTGGCTATTTTGCGGCTGTACCTGGGCGGCGGGATATTATAGCGGCTAGTCCACCTTCTTGAACTTACTGCGCGGTGAGCCGCAGATGGGGCAGATATCGGGAGGCTCGCCCGCCACGGTGTTGCCGCAGACCTGGCAGACGTAGTAGACCGTCTCCCTGGGCTTGCGGCCCGCCTCCAGGTCGGCCAGGGCCGTCTTGAACAGGCCGTGGTGAATCTTCTCCACCCGGTTGGCCATGTCGAAAGAGTGCACGGCGTCCTGGCTGCCTTCCTTCTTGGCGACATCGATGAAGCCGGGGTACATCTCGGTGAACTCGTAGCTCTCCCCGCCGACGGCGGCGTTGAGGTTTGCCTTATCGGTCTTGATTTCTCCCAGCACCTTAAGGTGGTTGCGGGCGTGGACGGTCTCGGCCTCGGCGGCGGCGCGGAAGAGCCGGGCCACCTGCTTATTGCCGGCGGCATCGGCCTTTTCGGCGAAGAAGGTGTACTTGCGGTTGGCCTGGCTCTCGCCGGCGAAGGCTTCGCTCAGGTTATCTTTGGTGTTGGCCATGTCATCCTCCTTAACGATATCCAGATAATATTACCAGGCGCGCCGGTGCGGATGAAACGACTTTTATCGCATTCGGGGGGCGCTAGCTTCCGCCCGCCAGCTTCTTAATCGCCGTGGCAATCTCGGCCGTGGGCGTGCCCGGCCCGAAGACGGCCTTTATGCCCATTTTCTCAAGCTGGGGAATGTCGTCCTCGGGGATGATGCCCCCGGCGACGACGATAACGCCGGTCATATCTTTCTCTTTCAGCCCGGCCATGACGTCGGCGAAAAGCTCCCGGTGCGCCCCGGAGAGGCAGCTTAATCCGATAACGTCCACGTCCTCCTGGAGGGCGGCTTGGACAATCATCTCCGGGGTCTGGCGGATGCCGGTGTAGATAACCTCCAGGCCGGCGTCGCGGAGCGCCCGCGCCACCACCTTGGCCCCCCGGTCATGCCCGTCCAGGCCCGGCTTGGCCACCAGGACGCGCAGCTTTTGGCGGCTCATGGCTTGCGGTCTCCTTCGGCGCGCGGCTGCACCAGCTCCACCAGCACGCCGCCGACGGTTTTGGGGTGGAGAAAGGCGATTTGCCCGGCCACGCCGTCGCGCCCCTCTTTATCGATGAGCTGAAATCCCCTGGTTTCCATATTTTTGAGGTCGGCGGCGAGGTCGTCCGTCTCCAGGGCGATGTGGTGCAGCCCCTCGCCGCGCCGCTCCAGGAACTTGGCCACGGCGCTCTCCGGGCCGGTCGGCTCCAGCAGGTCGATTTCGGCGCCGCCGTCCAGGTTGAAGACGGCCTCGGTGACGCGCTGGCAGGGGGCGTCCTCAACGTGGGGCTCGACGCCGAGGAGCTGCTCGAAGAGGGCGGCGCTCTCCTTGAGGTTGCTGACGGCGATACCGATGTGGTGGACTCTTTTTATCATGGTTTTTTCTTTCCTATGTTAGGCTATCCTTTCCCCCGCCCCGCTGGATTCCCGCTTTTGCGGGAATGACAAAAAAGGGCGCGGGAATGACAAGTTGTTAGAAAATCAGAAACTCCTTTTGTGTGCCGAAGACCTCGCGCAGGCAGTCGCAAATCTCGCCGACGCTGGCGTAGGCCTCAACGCATTGAATAAAGGCGGGCATGGTGTTGGCCTCGCTTAAAGCCGTCTTTTTCAACTCGTCCAGGGCTTTCCCGACGGCGTCGTTGTCGCGCCCCTTTCGTACCTTTTTGAGGGCGGCAATCTGCTTTTTCGCCTCGGCCGGGTCAACGCGGACAAGACCGTTTATATCGGCATGCGGCGCGGCGAACTTGTTCACCCCCACCACGGCCCGCTCCCCGGCCTCCACCTCTTTCTGGTAGCGGTAGGCGCTCTCCTGAATCTCGCGCTGGGGGTAGCCCCGGGCGATGACGGCCAGCGCCCCGCCCATTTCGTCTATTTTGGCGATGTAGTCCCCGGCGGCTTGCATGATATCCTGCGTCAGTCGCTCTACCAGATACGAACCGCCCAACGGGTCGACGCTGTCGGCCACGCCGCTTTCAAAGGCCAGCACCTGCTGGGTGCGCAGGGCGGTGGTGACGGCTTCCTCGGAGGGGGTGGCGTAGGCCTCGTCGTAGGAGTTGGTGTGCAGCGACTGCGTGCCCCCCAGCACCGCCGCCAGCGCCTGGTAGGCCACCCGCACGATGTTGTTCTCCGGCTGCTGGGCGGTCAGCGCGCTGCCGGCCGTCTGGGTGTGGAAGCGCAGCATCCAGCTCCTCGGCTCTTTGGCGCCGAAGCGCTCTTTCATTATCTTCGCCCAGAGTATTCTTGCCGCCCGGAACTTGGCGACCTCCTCTAAAAGGTTGTTGTGGGCGTCGAAGAAGAACGACAGCCGCCCGGCGAAGTCGTCCACGTCCAGCCCACGCGCCAGGGCGGCCTGCACGTAGGCGATGCCGTCGGCCAGGGTGAAGGCCACCTCCTGCACCGCCGTGGCCCCGGCCTCGCGGATGTGGTAGCCGGAGATGCTGATGGTATTGAAGCGGGGCAGGTGCCGGGTGCAGTACTCAAAGATGTCCGTGGTCAGCCGCAGGGATGGGTCGGGTGGGTAGATGTAAGTCCCCCGGGCGATGTACTCCTTGAGGATGTCGTTCTGCACCGTCCCGTCCAGCCTGGCGGGGGCGACTCCCTGCCTTTTAGCCAGGGCGATATACATCGCCAGCAGCACTGGGGCGGTGGCGTTGATGGTCATCGAGGTGCTGACCTTGTCCAGCGGGATGTCTTTGAAAAGAATCTCCATGTCCCGCAGGGTGTCCACCGGCACGCCCACCTTGCCCACCTCGCCGCGCGAGATGGGGTTATCGGAGTCGTAGCCGAGCTGGGTGGGCAGGTCGAAGGCGACGGAGAGGCCGGTCTGCCCCTGCTCCAACAGATAGCGGTAGCGCCGGTTGGACTCCGCCGCCGAGGCGAAGCCGGCGTACTGGCGCATCGTCCAGAGCCGCCCCCGGTACATGGTGGGCTGGATGCCCCGCCCGAAGGGGTACTCCCCCGGGTAGCCCGGCGAGACCTCCGGGTCGACCCCGGCCAGGTCGTCGGCAGTGTAGAGGGGCCGGATTTCCATCCCCGAGGTGAGCTTAAACCTGCCCTGCCGCTCCGGAAAGCGCTTCCGGGCGGGCGTCAGCGTCTCCTTTTCCCACTTTTGGCGGCGGCCGGGGGTCATGCCTGTCTCTCCCTGCGTTTAATCCTAAAAAAACAATAGCAAAACGGGCGGGCGATTACAACCGGGGCGGCTTGCACGATTGCGCCGCAGGCACTAAAATAAATCCGATGCAGGAAGAACGGCAGGCGCCGGGAAGCGGACCTATCACCCGATGGCTCGGTAATTACCTGGAATCCCCGCCGCGGGCGCTCCTCTTCTATTTCGCCGTAGCGCTCCAGCTCATCGCCTCGGCGCTGTCCGGCATCGGCTTTCTCCTGGACAGCGCCGCCTTTTTCTTCGCCGGCACCGGCGTCTGGGTGCTCTGGTTCGCCGTCATGTTCATGATGACGCTGCCGGCCACCGATAAGTTCATCGGCGGCAGTCTCCGGTCGTTCCGGCAGGCGGCGGGCTCCATTTTCGTCTGCTTTTTCGTGGTGGGCATCCTGGAAGTCATCGCCATGACGGCCATCTACCCGGCCGTCTCCGACGAGGAGAAGACGGGCGAGTTCGGCGAGGTGATGCAGGGCCTTAACCGTGTCTTTGTCTACAACGACAGCACCGCCCTCGTTCAGCAGGCCAGCGAGAACCTGCTTGCGGGCAACAACCCCTACACCAGCGCCAATATCATCACCGCCTTGCTCCGCTTCGACGGGGCCTACGACCGGGTCACCCCGCTGCGCGTGGGCCGCTACGCCGACGTCTTTCCCTATCCCAGCAACGAGCAGCTCAAAGATGTCTGGGACGAGGCCATCCTCAATCCTGCGGAGCCGCCGCCGGAAATAGAATCGCGCGTCTCCTACCCGGCCGGCTCTTTCGTCCTGCCGGCGCCGTTCCTGGCCCTGGGCATCGGCGATATCCGTATCGTCTACGCTATCTACGTCCTGGCCGGGCTGGTCTTCGCCGTGTGGTGGCTGCCGGCGCGGCGGCGCCTCGTCTTCGTCGGGGCGATGCTCATCAGCCTGGAGATGTGGAACGCCATCGGCGGGGGAGAGACGACCTTGCTGGCTTTCCCGCTGCTGCTGGTGGCCTGGCTGACGCTGCCGCGTAAGTGGTGGGTATCGGCCCTCTTCATGGGGGTAGCCGTGGCCGCCAAGCAGACGGCCTGGTTCGTGATGCCGTTCTACCTGATTCTCTTCCTGCGTACCCACCCGCAGCGGCGGACGGCGGCGGCCATCGGCATCATCGTGGCGGTGTTCGCCGCCTTCAACCTGCCCTTCGTCATCGCCGACCCGGTGGCCTGGGTAAGCTCGGTGGCCGCCCCGATGACCGACCCCATGTTCCCCGTGGGGGTGGGCATCATCAGCATCGTCTCTACCGGCCTGGTCAATTTACAGTCCTCGCTGCCCTTCACCATCGTGGAGGTGGCGGTCATCGCCGGGGGGTGCATCTGGTACTACCGCCACTGCCGCCGCTACCCCCAGGTGGGGCTTATCCTGGCGGTGCTGCCGCTCTTCTTCGCCTGGCGCAGCCTGTGGACGTATTTCTTCTACCTGGGGTCTATCGCCATGGCGGCCGTCCTGGCCGAAGACAAGTACGCGCCGGCGCCCCCCGAACGACCGGCCGCCCCTTAAAACGGGTTCAGCCAGAGCCGGTACTTGAGCCGGTAGTAGACCGCCCCGACGATGTAGGCGGGCACCGCCCCGATGACGGCCAGCACCAGCGCCAGCAGCAGCAGGCTGTAGGCGTAGCCCAGCCAGGGGGCGGCCAGCGGGATGATGCTCTGGCTATCGAACCTGGTGAGCAGGCCGATGAAATTTAGCAGCAGGAACGGCACCACGATGCAGCCCAGGCCGGTCAGGGCGGTCTTGAGGTCGGCCAGGCTGAGGCGGATGTTGGCGGCGATGCAGACGGCCAGATAGAGAAATACCCAGAACTGCCAGGCGCCGGCGTTCTCGGCGGTGAAGAGCACCCGCAGCATCGTCAGCGAGGCGTCGCCCAGCATGGTGAAAAACCCCCCGAAGGAGAAATCGCCGCCGGCCCGGTAGATGGCCAGCACGTCGTCCCAGGCCCGCGAGGCGTCCGGGACGAGGAGGTAAAACAGCCCGAAGAGGGCAGCCCCGCCCAGCAGCACCGGCCCGATGCCGATGAAGAAATTGCCCAGCACCTGCCAGGGGTTCCAGCGGCTCCAGCTGTGGTTGACGTAGCCCAGCGTCCCCGTGTCCGGCTCCGGCTTGAAAAAGGCAATGCTGTCTATCTTATGCAGAAATATAACGCAGAAGAGGGCGTGCCCCAGCTCGTGGACGGGCGTGCCCAGCCAGGCCACCGCGTAGACGCCGCCCCGCCCGAAGGCCCGCTCCAGCGACTTGAACGTAACGTGGGAGACGAGCTGGATGATGGTGCCGAAGATGAAAATACCGGCGAACAGGGAGACGAGCTGGCCGAAGGTGGCCGTCAGGAGGTCGCGCAGGAAAATGAGGGCGTCCATTTTGGTTGCATCATAGCCGTGCCGCCGGGGGCTGTCAAGGCAAAAGCGCCGCCGCTACGACTTTTAGGTATTTCCGCTGACGCAGAATAGGCGTAACGGCGGAAGCCGTACCTATCGGCAGGGTGGTAATCTGGGGGTGGAAAATAAAACAGGGAGGTGAATCAAATGGAATGGCAGATTATCGTCGCGCTGGTCATCGCCATACCGGTCGTTCTCTTCCCCGCGGCCTTCGTCTGGTACCTTAATATCGGCGGTATTTACACGGCCATCAAGGAAGCCAGGGCTCGAAGGGTGGCGCGGCAGAAGGAAGAGAAAGTAGAAGTCATCGCCAAGTAGCCGGGCTGCTATCACCAGTCATCCCGACCACCCCCGCCGCGGGGTGGTCTTCTTTTTTGGCCGGTAAATTATGCCGGTGCTATACTGGCGGTATCACCAGCTTCCGCGCCCTTATGGAGGCGGCCCGGGAGTACGGGGTGTACTAGCTAGCCGGGTGGCGGTCAGGGCTGGTGCGGGCATTTCTCCGTCCGCTCGCCCCAGGTTTCGCAGATGGCCCACTGGTCGGCCTTTATCCGCCCCAGCCGCAGGCACTTATCGACGTACTGGCACTCGGTCGGCAGGTCTCCCTTTAAGACGTTCTCGACCACCTGGCGGGGGTCTTCCTTTTTGACAACCGAGTAAGCGGCCCCAAAGAATTCTTTATGCAGGTCGTCGGTATCCATGTAGAGACTGAAGAGGGTCAGCCTCACCCGGTCGATGTACTGCTGGTAGTACTTGTTTCTCTCGTGGTCCTGGCAGATGTAGTTCAGCTGTTTCCGGTAGGCGAAAGAGCGCACCACCAGCATGTTGATGAAAAAGCCGAGTCCGGCCGTGCCCAGGCCCAGCGACAGGACGGCCCAGCCCGGTAAGTCGAACACCTGGGTCAGGGTAACCGTCCCCGCCCCCGACGCTACGGCCATAGAGGGGATGGATTTCAGCAGGTCGCCGGCCTTCTGGCCGAACTGCGAGGACTCCGTGTAGCCCTTGAGGATTTCGGAGCGGAGCTCTTCGTTTTCGTCAAAATTAAGCTGCCGGCCTTTATAGATGGTGTCCAGCGAGCGCATGGCGGCGTAGATAGCGGCGGTGGCCCCCCGGACGTAGGCCCGCTCCGCCTCCCCGCCCTCCTTGCCTTTGGCGATGGCATCGTCCAGCTCGCGCTTGGCCAGCACGGCGATTTCCTTGGACTCCGTTTCTTTAGTGGAGCCACCCGTCATCGCCCAGACCAGCCGGACGCTGGTGGATGGGGAGAGAAAAGCGGTAACTTCCTGATTGGCGGCTGTTGCCCCGGCCACGTTTCACCTCCACGGGGTAGTTTTTCTCTAAATTATACACCGGCTGTCAATCTATTGGCGCCAAATGGCACAAGTGTCAACGTTGGTGACAGGAAAAGGAATGATAAAGGGCGTCGCCGGCTAAAATCAGGGACGGCGGGGCAGGCTGAAACGGAAGGTGGAGCCTTTGCCCAACCGGCTTTCGACGCCGATATCACCGCCGTGGGCGGCCACGGTATGCTTGGCGATGGCCAGCCCCAGGCCGCTGCCGCCGCCGCTGCGGGCCTTATCGGCCTTGTAGAAGCGCTCGAAGACGTGGGGCAGGTCTTCCGCCGGGATGCCGATGCCGCTGTCGGCGACGCTGACGCTGACCGAGCGCTTGTCGAAGCTGGTGGCGGCGGTCACCTTGCCGCCGGGGCGGTTGAACTTGATGGCGTTGTGGACGAGGTTGACGATGGTCTGGCGGATGCGGTCGCGGTCGGCGGAGACTTCGGGCAGGTCGGGGGCCAGCTCTCTGAGCAAAGTGACCTGAACCCTTTCGGCCAGGGGCTTGAGGTCGTTAAGCACGCCGTCCACCAGGGCGTTGAGGTCGACCGGCTCAATCTTGAGCTCGGCCTGGCCGGTCTCGATGCGGGAAAGCTGGGTAAGCTCGGTGACTATCTGGGTGAGGCGGTCGGCCTCGCCGACGATTTTGGCCAGAAATCCTGCGGCGGCCTTTTTATCTTCGCTGGCGCCGCCCTGGAGCGTTTCGGCCATGGCCTTGATGCCGGCGATGGGCGTCCGCAGCTCGTGCGAGATATTGCCGATGAGTTCCCGACGCATCGTCTGGAGGTCTTTAAGCTCGGTCAAATCCTGCAGCAGGAGCAGCCCGCCGCCTTCGCCGGTGGGGACGGCGATGGCCCGCAGGAAACGCCGCGTGAAGGTGGACTCGAACTGGATGTTTTGCTCCCGCCCGGTCTTAAGGCAGCGCTTGAGCACCTCGTCGGCCTGGTGGTCGTGGACGACCTCGATGAGGGGCCGGCCGGCGGCCTCGGCGGCCTCGAAGCCGAAGAGCCGCCCCGCCGCCGGATTGGCCAGGGCCACCTTCCCCCCGGCGTCGGTCATGACGACGCCGTCGGCCATGTTGTCCAGGATGTCGGCCAGGTTGGTCTTTTCGGTGGAGATGGCCGCCACCGTTTCCTGTAAATTGGCGGACATCTCGTTAAAGGCGTGGGCCAGCTGGCCGATTTCGCCCCGGTCCGCCACGGCAATCCGCCGCCCCAGGTCGCCGGCGGCTATCCCCCGGGCGGCCCCGGTAAGCTGGCGGATGGGGCGCGTCGTGGTGCGGGCGATGAGCCAGGCCGCCAGCACCGCCAGCGCCGCGATGATGACCGTTACCAGGATAATCGTCCGCGTTACGCGGCCCACGATGGCCTCCACCTCGGTGGTGGGCAGCGCCACCCGGGCGATACCCAGTAATTCGTCCCCGGCGGTGACCGGCACGGCCACGTAGAGCATCGACTGCTCCAGGGTGGTGGAAAAGCGCTGGCTCTCCCCGATGCCGCTGGACAGGGCGGCGATGACCTCGGGGCGGCCGGCGTGGTTTTCCATGGCGGCGGGGTCTTCCCGCGAGTCGCCCAGGACGGTGCCGTCCGGGGCGATAATGGTGATGCGGCTGTCGATTTCCTCCCCCAGCCGCTTGGCCATGGCGTCGGCGTCGCCGCCGGCCGCCAGCACCGCCCCGGCCGTCTCCGCCGCCAGCCGCGCCTCCCGCTCCAGGTCTAGGCGCAGGTTATCCAGCTGGGAGCCCCTCACCGCGCTGGTGAGGTAAATCCCCAGCACGGTCATGCTGGCCACGATGAGGACGATAAAGGGGACGGCGATGCGCCACTGGATGCTGCGCAAATCTAGCCCTCCAGTTTGTAGCCCGTGCCGCGGACGGTCACCAGGTACACGGGGTGGCCGGGGTCGGCCTCTATTTTCTGACGGAGCCAGCGGATGTGCACGTCGACGGTGCGGGTATCGCCGGCGTAATCGTAGCCCCAGACCTTTTCCAGCAGCTGCTCGCGGCGGAAGACCAGCCCCCGGTTACGGGCCAGAAAGGCCAGCAGGTCGAACTCCTTGGGCGATAGCGCCAGCGTCGCCCCGGCCAAAGTGGCCCGGTGCTGGGGGATGTCCAGCGTCAGCTCGCCGATTTGTAGCGGGGACGTCCCGGCGGCCGCCGCCGGGGCCGCCGCCATCTGCTGGCGGCGGAGCATCGCCCGGACGCGGGCGGTCAGCTCCCTCATGCTGAAGGGCTTGGTCATGTAGTCGTCGGCGCCGATTTCCAGCCCCACGATTTTGTCCGTCTCGTCAACGCGGGCGGTGAGCATCAGGATAGGAACGGTCATTTCTTTGCGGAGGATGCGGCAGACCTCGAAGCCGCTTATCTTGGGGAGCATGATGTCCAGGATGATGAGGTCGGGGCTTTCCCGGCGGGCGGCGTCCAGGGCCTGCTCGCCGTCGCCGGCGGTGACGACCTCGTAGCTCTCCTTATGGAGGTTGTAGCGCAGCGTCTCCAGCAGGTTGGGGTCGTCTTCGACCACTAGAATTTTGGTGTCCGTCATCGGGATTCCTCTTCAGCCGTTGCGGTATTCCTGCTGTATTTCCTCCATGATTCTGGCGGCGAATTCGCCCCGCTCCGCCTCGCCGAGGGCGGTCATCGGGAGCACCCATTCCATCTCCCGAAGATTGTCCAGCAGCATGGGGATTAAATCGAAGGGGACGGAGATGACGAACAGCCCTTCGGGCAGTATTTTTTGCATCCTGAAGCCGTAGCCGATGCCGGTGACGGTGTAGTTCAGCTCGCCGCTGAGGTACGGGTAGGCGAAGAGCCAGGCGCACATCAGCACCGGCGTAATTTTGGAGGTCAGCGGTTTGCCGGTGGAATAGCTCAATGCCCGGAGCAGTATCTCCGCCTGGGAGGGCGCGGCGGTGAGGATGAGCAAATCCGGCGCGAAGGACAGCTTGTCCACGGAGGAGAAGGCCACGTACCGGACGGTGTCAGGGGCGAATTTCTGGATGTGGTGGTATATCCGGCGGTTGGCGCGCGCCTCCTGGTAAATCCGCTCCTTGGCGCCAATCTGGCCGCTCTCCATCGTCGGCTCGGGCGCCACCATGCCCAGCACCAGCCGGTCCACGCAGGTAAAGGTATCCTTGTCGGCGTAAAAGGGGGGGCTTGTCTGCGCCTCCCCGAACAGGCGGCAGATGGGCAGCTGTTTGGCCGTCCTGGGCAGGCCCTCGGGCCGGTTGAGCAGGAACTTGACGCCCACCGGCTGATACTCGAAGCGGAATTTATCCAGTATGGAGTAGTTCTGCTTGGCGGCTGACATATCGTCCTCCCCCCGGTGTTATCGGTCTATTACACTATAACATTATTGCCAGCGGTGTAAAATATCGGCGCGCATTTGACTCCGGTGGGGACATGCACTATGCTGCTGGTACGGATACCTTGCTTGCCGATGTAAACAGACGCCGCCAGCGGGGAGCGCATGAAGAAAAACGTGGCCATTACGGGTGTTTCCGGATACGTCGGCACCGGGCTGCTGGCCCGCCTCGACGGCGATAGCGGCGTGGGCCAAATCATCGGCATCGATACCCGGGAACCCTGGTACCAGTCCCCCAAACTGGTGTTCTACCGCCGCGATGTCCGCCGTCCCTTCGACGATATTTTCGCCGCCCATAAGGTGGCTGCGGCGGTGCACCTGGCCTTCGTCCTGCGGCCCACCCGCCGCCCGGCCCTGGCCCGGGAGATAGATATCCAGGGCACGCGGAACCTGGTGGCGGCCTGCCGGCAGGCCGGCGTGCGGCACGTCGTCCAGCTGAGCAGCTACACCGTTTACGGCGTCCAACGCGATAGCCCGGCGCCGCTCACCGAGGCCGCCTTGCGCTGTCCTATGGCCGGCCTCCAGTACGCCCGGGATAAAATCGAGGCTGAGCGCGTCCTGGAGGACTTCGGCGCCGCCCACCGGGACGTTACCGTCACCGTGCTGCGCAGCGCCCCCATCATGGGGCCCGGCGCCGTCGGCTCGGCGGCCACCATCCTCTTCGAGCTGCCGGTGATGCTGGGTGTGACCGGCGGCGACCCTCCGATGCAGTTTGTCCACGAGGACGACCTGGTGAGCCTCATCGCGCTGCTGCTGGCACGGCGGCAGGGGGGCGTCTATAACGTCGCCGGGAACGGCGCCATCAAGTACAGCCAGGTCGCCCGGCTGGTGGGGAAGAGGCTGCTCAACCTGCCCGCCTGGCTGCTGGAGCCGGCCATCCGGCTGTCCTGGGCGCTGCATGTCCAGAGCGTTTCTCCCGTCGGCGTCAGCTACATCAAGTACCCGCCGGTGGTCAGCACCGCCCGGCTGGCTGAGGAGCTGGGCTTTCGGTTCCGCTACTCTTCCCGGCAGGCGCTGGCGGCCTTCGTCCGGGCGTCCCGCTCCGGCCGCTAGCCCGGCCGCCCGCCATTTTCCCTTGACATAACGTTAGCCAGCTATCCCCGTGTGCGACCGTACACTAATTATTTATATCCCCGGGCGAAAAATTTACGTTTTTGTTACACCCAAAATGGTTACATATAAGGTAGTTAGCTACCGAGAAAAAACAGGTAATAAGGATGAATCTGGCCGAATCTTTTCCTATCTTGCTGCTCATCGTGTCCCTGGCGGCGGCGCTCCTGGTGACGGTGCTGGCCTGGCGCTACCGGGCCCGGCGCTCCGTCAAGACCTTCTTCGCCGTGATGCTGGCCCTGGACTGGTGGCTGCTCTGCTCGGTGCTGGAAAATAACAGCACGTCCCTGGCTACTCACGTCTTCTGGATGAACATGAGCTACCTGGGTATTACCCTGCTGCCGGCGCTGTGGCTGCTCTTCACCCTGTATTACACCGACAAGGGCGAGTGGTGGCGGCGGCGCGGCCTGCCGTTGCTTTTCATCATCCCGGCGATTACCCTGGTGATGGTCTGGACCAACGGCTGGCACCACCTGATGTGGAGCGACGTCAGCCTGGATACCAGCGTCTATCCGCCGCTGAAAATATTCACCTTCCATACCTGGTTCTGGGTACACGCCTTTTACTCCTACGCGCTGCTGATTATCGGGTTCGTGCGGCTGGTGGGTCTCTACGTCCGCACCTCCGGCCTTTACCGCCGGCAGGTCAGGATTATGCTGGCGGCGACCATCGTACCCTGGGTGGCCAACATCCTCTTTATCTTCGGCGTCGTCCCCAATTTCCCCATCGACCCCACGCCGATGGCCTTTGTCATCACCGGCCTCGCTTTCCTCTGGGGATTCTCCCTCGCCAAGCTCCTCAACATAATACCGGTGGCCTACGAGGCCATTTTTAGGAGCATCAGCGACGGCGTCATCGTCATCGACGCTCAAAACCGCATCCGGCAGTTCAATCCCGCGGCGGCGCGGATACTGCCCGCCGGCGAGGCCGGCCTTACTGGCAAAAAGCTCGGCCAGGTAATCCCGGCGCGGGCGTATATCTCGGAGACCCTGGCCGATAGCGGCCGCTCCGGGACAGTTATCTCGCTGGGGACGGGCCACCAGGCGCGTTTTTACAAAGTCAGCGTCACGGCCATTTCCGACGGGCAGAACGTCAGCGGGCGGATGGTGCTCCTCCACGACGACACCGAGCGCCGCAAGGCCGAAAACGAGTCCCGCGAGAAGGTCCTGCTCAAGACCGAGTTGAACGAGCGGAAAAAGACCGAGCGGCTGCAGCACGACGAGAACTACGTGCTCACGCTGATGAGCCGGGGGGCGAAGCTAAACGAGATACTGGACGCCATCGTGCGGCTGGTGGAAGCGCACAATACCAACATCATCGGCTCGATTTTGCTCTACGACAAGTCCAGCGCCATGCTTCTCCCCGCCGCGTGCCCCAGCCTGCCCGCCAACCTGGTCACCCTGTTCAAGGACGGCGTGCCCGTCGGCCCCGAGTCGGGTGCCTGCGCCGCCGCCGCCTTCCGCAAGGAGAGGGTCATCGTCCCGGATATCCGCCAGAGCCCCCTCTTCGACGTCAACCGGGCCGCCCTCCGCAAGGCCACCCGGAACAAGCTGCTCGCCTGCTGGTCGGAGCCCATCATCAGCTCCAACGGCGAAATCCTGGGCACCATCGCCAACTATCAGGGCAAAGTGGGCGAGCCGGACGCCGATGACCTCAAGGTGCTGGAGTGGTCGGCCCGTATCGCCGCCATCGCCATCGAGCAGCGGCGGAGCGAGCAGGCCCTGGCCGACGAAGCGGTGCGGCGGCGCATCCTCATCGAGCAGTCCAGCGATGGCATCGTCGTCCTCGACCAGAGCGGCCGCGTCTACGAGGCCAACCAGCGCTTTGCCGATATGCTGGGCTACTCCCTGGAGGAAGCCCGCCAGCTCAGTGTCTGGGACTGGGAGGCCGACTACCCGCGCGAGCAAGTGGTCGAGATGATTAACACCGTTGACGAGAACGGCGACCACTTCGAGACACGGCACCGCCGCAAGGACGACAGCTTCTACGACGTGGAAATAAGCACCAACGGCGCCGCGTTCGCCGGGCGAAAGCTCATCTTCTGCGTCTGCCGCGACATTACCGAGCGCAAGCGGGCCGAGGAGGCACTGCGCGAATCGGAGGAAAAATTCTCCAAGGCCTTCCGCTCCAGCCCCAACTCTATCTGCATCAGCACGCTGGAGGACGGGACCTTCCTGGAGGTCAACGACAGTTTCACGCGCGATACCGGCTGGACGCGTCAGGAGACCATCGGCCACAGCTCCCTGGAGCTGGGTCTGTGGGCCGACCCCGAGGAGCGGGAGAGGATATTAGGGAAGATGCACCGGGACGGCCGGGTGGTGAACGAGGAGTACCGCTGCCGCATCAAGTCCGGCGAAATCCGCACCCAGCTGTTCTCCGCCGAGCCGATTAGCTTCGACGGGAAGGACTGCATCCTGGCGGTTACCGCCGACATTACCGAACGCAAGCAAATGGAGGAAAAGATACGGGAGTCCGAGGAAAAGTATCACATGATTTTCGAATCGGGCAACGATATCATCATCCTCCTGGATAAAAAGGGTAAAATCATCGATATCAACCAGCAGATTACCACCATCGGCGGTTACGACCGTAACGAGCTGCTGGGCGAGCATTTCCGGACGCTCACCAAGCTAATGCCCCCAAAAAGCCTTGCTATTATCGCCAAGAATTTCATGCTGCGGCTGCTGGGGGCCAAAGTGCCGACTTACGAGGTCGAGATGTACCGCGCCAACGGCGAGCGGCTGAATGTGGAAATCAACGCCGTGGTAATTAAGGACAACGACAAGCCCATCGGTACCCTGGCCACGCTGCGGGACGTTACCGAGCGCCGCAAGTCCGAGTCCGCCCTGCGCTACCAGCGGGAGCTCATCGGCCAAATTATCGCCACCATCCCCAACGCCGTCCTCGTCACCAACAAGGATAAAGAGGTGCTGCTGGCCAACAATACCTTTTACCAGACCTTCGGCCTGACCAAAGAGGACATCGAAAACAAGCCGGTAACCAGGGCGCTCCGGGTCAAAGAGTTCAGCGATGCCCTCACCGCCATCATCAAGACCAGGGAAAAGAGCCTCTCCTTTGAGTTCCGCTACCGGCTCCAGAACGTCGGGCACATCTTCGCCGCCGGTATCGTCAAGATGGAAAACAACCGCTACCTCATCTTCATGAACGATGTTACCGAGGAGCGGGAGAAACAGGAGCGGCTCTACCTTACCGACCGGCTGGCCTCGGTGGGCGAGATGGCCTCCGGCGTGGCCCACGAGCTGAACAACCCCCTCACCAGCATCATCGGCCTCTCCGGCCTGCTGATTCGCCAGGAGATGCCCGCGGAGCAGCGGGAAGACCTGGTGGCCGTCCACGCCGAGGCGGAGCGTTGCGCCGCCATCGTCAAGAACCTGCTCACCTTCGCCCGCAAGCACGCCCCCAAGCGGGAGCCGATCCAGGTCACTAAAATCCTGGAGGACGTCCTCAAGCTGCGGGCCTACGAGCAGCGCGGCCAGAACATCACCATCCAGACCGATTTCGCCCCCGACCTGCCGGAGGTGCTGGCCGACTATTTCCAGATGCAGCAGGTCTTTCTCAATATCATCCTTAACGCCGAAATGGCCATGGTGGACGCCCACGGCCGCGGCACCCTGAAAATCACCAGCCGCCGGGTCGACAGCCACGTTGACATCTCCTTTAAGGACGACGGCCCGGGCATCGCCAAGGAGAACCTGGGGCTCATCTTCAACCCCTTCTTCACCACCAAGGAGGTGGGCAAGGGCACCGGCCTGGGCCTCAGCATCAGCTACGGCATCGTCGCTTCCCACGGGGGGAGGATATACGCCAAAAGCCCGTCCGCGCGAGGGACCACCTTCGTCGTCGAGCTGCCGGTGCTCAAGAACTAGGGAGACCGTGATGGTAAAGGCAAATAAGGCTAAAAAGAGAATACTGGTGATTGAGGACGAGGTCGTCCTGGGCCGGCTCTGCCAGCGCGTGCTTACCGCCGCCGGCTACGAGGTGGACTGGGTCGGCAGCGGGCTGACCGCCCGGGAAAAGGCCCGGGCCCGGCATTACGACCTCTGCGTCTCCGATATCCGCCTGCCGGGGCTGACCGGCATCCAGCTTTACGAGCAGTGGCGGGACAGCGGCCACTCCCTGGCAAAGCACATTATATTTATCACCGGAGACACCCTGAATAACACCGTCCGGGACTTTCTGGAGAGGGCCGGGCGCCCCTACCTGATGAAGCCCTTCGACCTGGAAGATCTCGGCGCCGCCGTGGACCGGGCCCTGGCCCCGGTGGGTCTGGCCCGATAAAGGAGGAACAGGAAATGGTTAAGGAAGCCAAACAGCCCTCGGTACTCATCGTCGACGACGAAGCGCTGGTGCGCCGGACGATACGCAAGAGTCTGGCCAGCGAAGGCTTTATCTGCTATGAGGCGGAAAGCGCCGAGAAGGCCATGGAGTGCATGCGCGCCCGGCCCGCCGAGGTGGTGATTCTGGATATCAAGATGCCGGGCAAGACGGGTAAGGAGCTGCTGCCGGAAATCAGCGCCGTCTTCCCCGATGCGGCCATTATCATGGCCACCGCCGACGTTGAGCCGGCCACCATCGTCGAGTGCCTCAAGAACGGCGCCCGCGACTATATTACCAAGCCCTTCAGCGCCGAGCAGATTGTCGAGGGCATCCGGACGATGCTGGAGAAGAAACGGATGGAGTACGAGCTTGAGCAGCACCGGGGCCGGCTGGAAGGCAAGCTGGAAGAGAAGACCGGCGAGCTCCAGAAGCTCTTCGCCGGCGCCATCGAATCGCTGGTGGTGGCCCTGGAGGCCAAGGACGAGTACACCGCCGGGCATTCCCGCCGCGTTACCGATATGGCCGTCCGCATCGGCGAGGCCATGGGCTTGGCCGGGGCCGAGCTGGAAGACCTGCGCTGGGCGGCCCTGCTCCACGACATCGGCAAAATCGGCATCGACCCGACCGTCCTCAACAAGCCGGGCAAGCTCACGCCGGACGAGTACCGCTACATCCTCAACCACACCAATATCGGCTCCGGCATCGTGCAGTCGCTGGTCAACGAAAAGATTGTGGCCATCATCAAGCACCACCACGACCACTACGACGGCGGCACGCCCGGCCAGCGGGTTCGCGGTAAGAAAATACCCCTGGGGGCGCGCATCCTGGCCCTGGCCGATACCTACGACGCCATGACCTCCGACCGTCCCTACCGCCGCGCCCTTCCCGCCGCCAAAGCGATTACGGAGATTGAGCGCTGCGCCGGCTCGCAGCTCGACCCGGCGGTGGTCAAAGCCTTTCTGGCGATGGACGTCCCGGAGCGATAACCGCCCGCTTACTTTTTGACCGGCCGGCCGGATGCCTCCGGGGTGAGCCGGGCGTCGATGAATATCAGCGGTTTGCTGATGCGCTTGACCACCAGCGGGCAGTGGTACATCCCCTTGGGAATAAAGGTGTAGCAGGGGTAGTTTATCTTTTCCACCCGGCCGTCCAGCTCAAACTCGACATCGGCGTCAAAGTCCAGGAAGTTCCGGGGGTCGCCGCCGATGAGGAAGATGTACTGGTCGAAAGGGTGCTGGTGGGAAGGCCCGCCTAACGATTCGGGCTTGGTGACGTAGGCGAAGCCGACGGCCAGGTTGGATTCGGGGATGTCCTTGCCGCCCAGGGCGGTAATCATCGGCGCGGTGATGGTGTCGTGGATGGACTGCCACGGCTGAAACTCGACGATATTCGGGCCGTGCCTGATGTTCTTGAGATGTTCTAAATCCATATTTGCCTCCTTGGTATCCCTACGGCATTGGGAAGAGATACTTAAAGCTCCAGAGGGGGAAGGGCCAGTAATCGGTGCCGATGGCGCCGGGGTGGAAGTACGGTGTCCAGGGAGGGAAGACATAGCCGAACCAGCGGCTCTCCAGCGTCCTCACCGTCAGCCAGTCGGGCAGGATATGCAGGTCTAAGGCCCACTGGGCGTAGAGCAGCGCCCCCCAGACCACCAGCGCCGCCACGACCGGCGCCAGCACGCCGAGCGGGAACCGGTCGATGACCAGCGCCGCGATGACGACGATGGGAAATAGCCCCGGCAGCAGAAAGCGGTTGAGGAGGACGAAGCCCCCGCCCATCTTGAGCCCCGCCGTCCACTCGTAGCCCAGGTAGAGCAGGAAAACGGCGGCGAACCAGCCGATAAGCACCAGCAGGATATTCCAGGGCAGCTCGCTGTTCAGGCTCGACCACCGGCCCTCCGCCCGCCCCCGCCGGAAGAAAGCGGCGCATTTATAATAGAGCACCAGCAGAAAACCGGGCAGGCCGATGAACAAGAGCGGGAAGCCGATGAACAGGTTGCGGCCGTAACCTTCCAGGTTATAGCGGAGTATCTGCCACGGTATGGACTCCCCGGCGGCGTCCACCTGCCCGATGTACTGGACGGCGAAATTGATGGGGTAGGGGGAGACGGCGTAGCCGTAAACGAGCGGGGACGCGAAGACGTAGTAGTTGTAGAGCAGAATCGCCGCCAGGGGCAGGCCGATGCCCAGCGCCAGCGGGATGATTTCCGCCCCGAAGCCGGTCTTTTGCCCCCGACGCCAGGCGATGCACCTCATCACCACCAGGTGCAGGGCCAGGATAATGGCGATGAGCAAATTGGTATAGCGCGCGATGACCGACCAGCCGATGAAAAAGAAGGCCAGGAACAGCAGGATGCCGCCCTTTACCGCCGTGAGTCGCTCTCTCTCCAGGTGGTAGTAGAGGTACAGGCCGCCGCCGATGACCAGCATCGCCAGCGAGGCGTAGGTATCCATGTAGGCCCGGTTGAGCATGACCAGGGCGATGGGCGTGAAGAGTATCAGCAGCGAGCCGATCATGGCAGCCCGCTCACCCCTCAGGCGTTTGAGCAGGATAAAGGTGACGATGACCATACCCAGCGCCAGCACGACGTTGCCCCAGCGCGGCAGCCCCATTTTCCAGAAAGGCACCAAGTAAAAGACGTAGCCCGGCGCCTTTTCCAGGACCCACTTGTTGTATTCCAGGGGCAGGTACTGGAGCAGCGAGTTGCCCTGCTGCATGGTCTCCAGGGCTTGTTCGGCCTGGGCGTAATTGCTGACGGTGAAATCGCCGGCGGAGAAGTTCTTGGCACCGTGGTAGTAAGCCCAGTCGTCGGGGTCGGGCATCTGGAGGGGCGTGGCCAGTATCAGGGCGGCGGCGGCGATAAAGCCGACCGCGACTATAGCCCGGTTGAGAGTGATACGCTGCCTTAGATGGAGCTTGCTGGCGATGGCTGCTGGCGAAAAATAGCGCATGATGACGGTTACTAAATATAACCACATCCTCATGGCCGTTTGCAAGCGAAGCCGCCGCCGGTGATGGCCGCCTTCTCCAGCACCGCCAGCAGCTCCTGTTTGGTGGTGACGGCCTTAAACTCCCTGAGCTTGGCGGCTACCCAGTCCACCCGCTCTATCCGCACCGGGCAGGTCTTGTAGGCCGGGGTCTGGGTGACGGGGTCGAGGGTCTCCGGGCGGGAGCTGATGAGGCGGTTGGTGGGGCACTCGGCGAAGTGGAAGGTCATGGCGACCATGCCCGCCGGGACGGCCCCGGTGACGCGGGCGCGGCTATTCTTCCGGCCGCTTGAAGAGAGCGGGCAGGGTGTCGGGCAAGTCCTCGCGCGACCGGCCTCTGGTCAGCGTTTCCGGCAGGGCGCGTGCCAGCTCCTCGGCGGTGAAGTCTCCGTCTTTCCAGAGCACCTGCGCCACCGGCGGCGGCTCGACGAAGATACCCACGTGGCCGCACCAGACCTCGAAGATGCACCCGTTGATGTGGTCGGCGGCCTCGCTGGCGAGATAGGTGACCAGCGCGCTTACGTCCTCGGGGCGGTTGGCCTCGATGGCGGCCAGCTTGGTCGCCGCGCCGCGCCAGGCGGCGATGGGGCGGATGACGTTGCAGGTAACGCCGTAACCGGCCATGTCGCGGGCGATGGAGCGGGAAAAGCCGGTGATGGCTTCCTTGGCGGTGGAGTAGGTCGCCTGGCCCTTAAACCCCAGGCCGGTGTGCGACGAGGTATTGATTATCCGGCCGTAGCCCTGCTCCCTCATGTAGCCGCAGGCCCGGCGGGTGCAGTAGAAAGTGCCGTAGACGTGGGTCTTGATAACGGCGTCCCAGTCGGCGGCGTCGATTTCGCAGATATCGTCAACGCGGATAATGCCGGCGTTGTTCACCAGGATGTCAATCCGGCCGAAACTCTCCACGGCGTCGCGGATGATGCTATCCGCGGCGGCCTCTTCAGCGACGCTGGCGTAGCTGGCCACGGCCTTGCCGCCGTCCCGCCGAATTTTGGCAACGACGGCATCGGCGGCTTCATGAGAGCTGCCGTGGCCATCGTGGGAGGTGCCGATGTCGTTAACCACCACGCTGGCGCCCTGGGCGGCGAAACTCAGCGCGTAGGCCCTCCCCAGGCCGTTGCCGGCGCCGGTGATAACGGCGACCCTGCCCTTTAACATGTCTCCCATGAGACTCTCCCTTCCCCTCTTAGCTCCTCTTGGTTGCTTGAAGAAGTTTCCGTGTGATTGTAGTATAGCGCCGCCGTGAAAGCAATATCATAGCGATGTCATGGCGATATGACAGCCGGCGTGAGAATTGCGATTTAGTAATGATAATCTAAAAGAAAAACCACCCGTTTCCCGGGTGGTTTGCGTCAGATATGAAATTGACTTTAAGAAGTAGGCCGTACAGGTCTCGAACCTGTGACACCCTGATTAAAAGTCAGGTGCTCTACCAACTGAGCTAACGGCCCGCGTCTAGCTCTTAATTCTAGCAAATCAGTCCCCCCGGCGCAACCTGGCGCGCTGGCTTTGTGAAGATAACGCCCCGTAGGCTATAATAACAAGCACCGGCCACCGGTATTTATGGGGCACATAATGACGAAACAGGCAACGCCCGACGCAACCTACATGGAGCGCGCCCTGAAACTCGCCCGCCGAGGCTTAGGCTACGTCAGCCCGAACCCGATGGTAGGGGTGGTTATCGTCAGGGGCGGCCGCATCGTCGGGGAGGGCTACCACCGCCGCTACGGCGGCCCGCACGCCGAGGTCAATGCCATCGCCAGCGCTCAAGGGGCGACGTCCGGGGCGACGCTGTACGTCACCCTGGAGCCCTGCTGCCACTACGGCAAGACGCCCCCCTGCGTCGCGGCCGTGATTAAGGCCGGTATCAAGAGGGTCGTCATCGGTACGCTCGACCCGTACCCCCAGATGCAAGGTAAGAGCCTGGAGATACTGCGTGAGGCCGGTATCGAAACAGAAGTGGGCGTGCTGGAGGCCGCGTGCCTGGCCCTCAACGAGGTCTATTTCCACTACATCAACACCGGCCGCCCCTTCGTCACCGTCAAGTTCGCCCAGACCCTCGACGGGCGCATTGCCACCGCCGCCGGAAGCTCACGCTGGATAAGCTCGCCGCCGTCGCTGAAGCTGGCCCACCGCCTGCGCGCCCGCCACGATGCCATTCTGGTGGGGGCCGGGACGGTGCTGGCCGACGACCCCGAGCTGACTACCCGGCTGGTGCGGGGGCGTAATCCCCTCCGCGTCGTGCTCGATTCCAGGCTCCGTTTGTCGCTGGCGGCCAAGGTGCTGACCAGGCAGGATAAGGCGCGCACGCTGGTCGCCGCGACCCCGGCCGCCGACCCGGCCAGGCTGGCGGCGCTTGGGGAGATGGGCATAGAGGTATTACAGGTGGTGGCGAATGCCGCCGGGCGGGTGGATTTAGAGAAACTGCTGCCGCAGCTGGCGGAGTGGCAGGTATCCTCGGTGCTGGTGGAAGGCGGCGCGGCCGTAATTACGGCGTTCCTCAGGGCGGGGCTGGCGGACCGGCTGGTGGTCTTCATCGCGCCGCGGATTATAGGCCGGGGCATCGAGGCGGTGGGGGAGCTGGATATCGCCGAGGTGGCCGGGGCTATCAAGATTGATTACGAGCGGGTCTACCGGAGCGGGGAGGACATCGTGGTGGAGGGGAGGGTGGGGTGAACAAGCCGGAGTGCCGCTACATCGATAACCGCCGCGATTACGCCGCCTACCTGCAGGCTTTTGATAACCGGAAGTACAGCATCGTCGCCCTGGACCTGGAAGCCGAGATGAACCGCCATGCCTACGGCGAGCAGCTCTGCCTGCTTCAAGTCTACGACGGCGAGCAGGCCGTCGTCATCGACCCGTTCAGAATCGCGCCCTCCCGTCTCAAGGTCTTTCTGGAAGACCGCCGCATCCTCAAGGTGATGTACGACGCTTCCAGCGACCTGTTCCTGCTGAAAAACGCCTGCGGTATCGAGGCGAAGTCGGTACTCGACCTGCGCCCCGCCGTCGAGCTGCTCGATTACGAGAAAAAAGACCTCCACGCGGTGATAGGGGCCGAGCTGGGCGTCGCCCTGGCCGGCAAGAATAAATTCCAGACGCAGAACTGGGTGAAGCGGCCGATAACCCCGCTGGCGCTGGATTACGCCGTCAACGACGTTATCTACCTACTCCGGCTCAAGGATGCCTTCTTTAAAAAGCTCGGCGAGCGCGGCCTGCTCGACCGGTTCTGGCTGTATAATCTGCAAATCCAGGACCGGGACTACACCCACGACCCCGGCGACCGCTACGCCCGGATAAAGGGGTTTCACCATCTTTCCCAGGAACGTAAGGACATCTTCCGCCGCCTCTATGATATCCGCGATAAGCACGCCCGCCGCCTTAACATGCCGCCGAATAACGTGGTGAGCAACGTGAACCTGGTGGCGCTGGCCCGCGGCGAGCGAACGCCCGGCGAGCTACGCTTTCCCCGCCGGCTGCGGCCCGCTCTGGTGCAGGCTATCCGGGGGGAGTTGGAGGGGGTGGTGGAGGGTTAGGGTGTAGGGAGGAGGGCATTAAGGATAAAGTAATCAGGGAAACAAACCTTTTAGAAAAGAAATCATTGCTCGGTTTTCTATTTAGATCTAGAAAGGTAAATTTTATTCAGTGTAGAAACGAAGTTTTCAATCAATTTTCCCTCATTTATCATAGT
>DAOUEP010000036.1:0-21628 GCA_034430515.1 Dehalococcoidales bacterium
GCCGGCCTCCGAACTCATCGGCATCCCCGACGGCCTGACGGCCGGCTATCAATTGGGCAGCCTGGCCTACGCGGCCGGCTCCAACATCCTCTCCATGATTGATATCTCGGTAGCTGCCAGGGTCGTCACCTACACCGATACCCTGAGCGTGGTCGTTCCCAACGTCGCCTCCCCGGCCGAGGGCGCTGTCGTCAACGCGGCAGCCGCCATCATCACCATCGACCCGGTGACGGGCGCTACCGGCTACAACATTCAGTGGGATACCCGCGCCGACTACCTGGCTGGTACCGGCGGCGTGGCCTACGCCTTCCCGCTCATCCTCAGCGTTCCGCTGACGCTTAACGGTGCTGGCGTAGTCCTCCCGCCCGCGGGCGCGACCATCTACTACCGCGTCAGGGTAGTCACTCCTCTGCTGGGTCCCTGGTCGGCTAACCACACCCTGCAGACCGAGCTAGTTCCGGCCCAGCCCAACGCTCCTGTTCCCTTCGGCCCGGCGGTGGGCGGCACGAACTACGGCGGCACGGATGCTCCGCTGCAGCCCACCTTCCAGTGGGGCAGCGTCCCCGGCGCCACCGGCTACGAGTTCCAGCTGGCCACCGATACTGGTTTCACCAGTCTCATCGTTGATGCCACCGGCGCCAACGCGCTGGGCAACGTCAACTCCTACCAGCTGACCTCGGCCACCCTGGCCTACAACACCACCTACACCTGGAGGGTCCGCGGCATCAGCGCCACCACCAACACCGCTTGGACCCAGGGGGTGACCTTCACCACGATGGACGTCCCGGCAACTACCGGACCTGTGGTAACAGTTACTCAGATACCGGCATCTACTATCACGGTTGAATACCCGACCCCGACTCAAACCGAAATCGTCGTTGAGTCGAACCAGATTTCTTCCGCCTACATCTGGGTGATTATTGCCATCGGCGCCGTCCTGGTGATTGCGGTTATTGTCCTGATTGTCCGCACCAGGCGCTCTGCCTAACACGGTCAGACGGATAAAACCGTAACCTCCTAAGGAATGACGAGAGCCCCCCGAAATTCGGGGGGCTCTCTCTTTATCCGGCGGGCCAGACCGCGCCGCCCGGCGGCGCGCGCCGCAGAGTATTGACTTACCCACTATTTAGCAGTAAAATTCGCCATGTGTCTAATAACAGATTCCCCCGCAAGGTAGCCCCGGCACGGTTCATTTTAATCCTGGGGCTCTTCTGCCTGCCCGTTATTCCGGCCGTTACCCCCGCCCAACCCGCCGCCGCCGACGCGGCCGTCACCTGGACTAAAGTCAACATCCCGACCCAGGGCGAGGCCGGGGGGTGGGGTCTGGCCAGCGGCTCCGATATCCGCCACTTGACCGCCTCCCCCGACGGCACCCTCTACGCCGCCGTCACGGGGCTGACCTACACCCTCTACCGCTCCACGGATAACGGCGTCAGCTGGCGGCCCGTCGCCGGGGTGCAGACCGAAATCAGCGCCGTCGCCATCTCGCCCCACGACGCCGGCAGCCTCTACTACGCCACGGCCGCGGACGTCTATGGCTCGACCGACGGCGGCCAGTCCTTCGTCTGGTTCCCGCCGAACCCCGGCGGGGCCGGCAGCGACAACATCGCCATAACCTCGCTGGCCGTCGCCTGGGACGGCAGCGACGTCATCGCCGTCGGCACCCGGGACGGCGACGGCGGCCAGTACGGCGGCGTCTACCTCCTCGACGAGAGTAATACCTACTCGCTCTGGCAGGACACCGGTCTGGCAGGCCGCGATGTCTACGGCCTGGCCTTCTCGCCCGGTTACGGCCACGACCGCCAGCTGGTGGCCGTCGTCACCGACGAGACCGACACCTTTGTTACCAGCCAGATAAGCCAGACCGGCTGGGGCTACCATATCGGCGCGGCCCAACTGGACCGGGACAACTCCGGAGTACCCACCCCCGTGGCCGTCAGCGAACCAGCCGCGTTCGTCTTCCCCGCCGGCTACAACGCCATCACCCCGGCGGGCATCCGGCACTTCTTCGTCAGCATCAGCACCGGCGGCGGCAGCGGCGACCTGTACGAAATCCACCAGAACTACGCCCCCACCGCCTCGCTGGCCATCGACCTCAACATCGGCCAGCTCTACGGCCAGGCCAATCTGGATATCGCCAGCATCGCCAGCGCCGGCGGCAATCCGGCCTTTCTCCTGGCCGGGGCGGCCGGCAGCGCCCAGGTCTACCTGAGCAGCGACGGCGGCCTAAGCTGGACGATGAGCTACAAAGAGCCGACCGGTGACGGCACCACCATCGTGCTCCCGGCACCGGACTTCGCCGGCAGCGGCCGTATCTACGCCGCCACCAGCGGCGCCGGCAGCGCCCTTTCCGTAAGCCGGGACAGCGGCGCCACCTGGAACCAGGTGGGGCTGATTGACAGCACCATTACCGCCATCGTTGACCTGGCGCCTTCCCCCGCCTACAGTCAGGATGCCACCCTCTTCATGCTCAGTTTCGGCGGGGGACACGGCAGCCTCTGGCGCAGCCACGACGACGGCGCCGGCTGGGAGCGCATCCTGTCCAGCTACCTGAACGAGGTGGACGACCTGACTCTGGTGGGCCTGCCGCCGCAGTACGGCGCCGGCGCCGCCACCATCTTCGCGGCGGGGCAAAGCGGGGGCCACCCTGCCCTCTGGCAGTCCACCGACGACGGCCAGCTCTTCCGCCGCCGCCTCACCAGCGACCCGGTCAGCGGCGCCGCCTTTGCCATCGACACCTGGGCCATCGTCAGCGACAGCGTCCTCTTCGTCGGCGGCAACAATTACGTCTACCGGACGGATAACGGCGGCTATTTCTATACCGGCCGGGCCGAGGCCGGTAACCACCCCCTCACCTCGCTCGCCCTCTCGCCGGGCTACCCGCAGGACGGCACCTTGCTTACCGGTAACAGCGACGGCTGGGTCTATGGCTCTACCGATAGCGGCGTTTCTTTCCACCCCATGCCCGCCGACGCCGCCGCGGCGCCGCTTACCGACCACATCCGGGTCGCCTTCGACCCCGGCTTCGATGTCAACGGCACCGTCTACGCCGCCAGCGATACCCCCGACGGGGGCGTCGCCCGTTTCGTCGTCGGCCGGGACGAGGCCTGGGAAGGCATCGACGGCAGTCTTCCCGCCGGGGCCGAGCTCGACCGGCTCGGCCTCTCCCCGTCCGGCACGCTCTACGCCACCAATACCATCGCCGACGGCGGGCTGGAGCGCTGCCTCAACCCGACCTCCTCCCCCGGCTCCGCCTTCGAAACGGTTACCCGCGGCCTCGGCGACGGCGCCACCCTCACCGGCCTGTGGCAGGCGGGCAACCGGCTCTGGTCGTTCGACAACACCAACCTCAGGCTGATGACCTTTGACGATACCCTGGTCACGGCGGTAGCCCCCGTTTCGCCCGACGCGGGGGCCACCGGCTGCGGCACCCTGGTCGAGCACACCGTCCGCAACATCGTCCTCGACTGGGCCACGCGGACGGGGGCCACCGACTACCAGTGGCAGTGCACCGACGCGACCAATTTCGACGCCGTCCCGGCTAATCTCCAGGACGTCACCACCACCAGCTCCGCCCGCCTGCCGGACCTGGAACCGGGCACCACTTACCGCTGGCGGGTACGCGCCAATAACCCGGTGCTGGGCCCCTGGTCGGCGGTACAGACCTTTACCACCACTCTGGATACCGAGCCCATCGGCCTCCAGCCGGAAAGCCCGGCCGCCGGGGAAAGCGGGATAGCCGTAAGACCGCTCTTCCAGTGGACGGCCGTCGCCGGGGCCACCGCCTACGAGCTGCTGGTGGCCACGGACATTGATTTCCAGCGCCCGGCCATCGTCAAGACGGGGGAATACGCCCTGCCCGCCAACGCCTGGCAGTGCGACGTCGGCCTGGAGCACGCCACCACCTACTACTGGAAGATCAGGGCGGTAAACTCAAGCTCGCTGAGCAGCTGGAGCGCCGTCGGGGTCTTCACCACGGCCTCGCCGGAAGCCAGCGCCCCCCCGGAGGTAACGGCAGCACCCGCCTCCTCCCCGATCGTCGGGGACAGCCCCGACCCCGCCACGTTAGCGCCCCCGGCCGAAACCGGGCCGCTGGCAGTATTACCGCCGACCCAGGACAACACCGCCCCGCCCGCGGCCACCAACTCCTTTATCGTTTCCGGCTGGGCCCTCTACCTCGTCGGCGGGCTGCTTTTTATTATCGCCCTGGCGCTCTTCGTCATTCTGGCCATGGCCATCAGGATGCGGCGCCCCTAGCCACATTGACACCATCCCCCGGCTGTTATATCCTAGTAGCCAAATAACTCATCGGGGAGGGCAAGCGCTATGGCCAATACATCCACGGGTCTGCAGGAAAACGTCGCCGCGCTGCTGTGCTACGTCCTGGGCTGGGTCAGCGGCATCATCTTCCTCATCCTCGAGCCGGGGAACCGGCTCATCCGCTTTCACGCTTTGCAGTCGATACTCGTCTTCGGGATACTTACCGTCGTCGGCCTGGTTTTCATATGGGTGCCGGTGCTGGGGGTAGTCCTCAACTGGCTGTGCGGGGTAGTCGGCTTCATCGCGTGGATTATCCTCATGGTTCTGGCGGGGCAGGGCAGGAAATACAAGGTGCCCTGGGTGGGCAACCTGGCCGAAAAGTGGGCCGGGTAAAGACGCTACCCGACCAGCGCCGCATTTGACTGGCCCCCGCCGAAGCCTTAGACTTTAATCAGGAATATCGGTCGGGAAGGAGCTAGGTATGCCGCTGGTAACCATCAAGATTATTGAAGGCCGCACCGCCGAGCAGAAGCGCGGCCTGGCCAGGGACGTCACCGAGGCCGTCGTTAAGAACGTGGGCTGCCCGCCCCAGGCGGTGACGATTGACATCGTCGAGATGAAAGAGGGCAACATCGCCCAGGGCGGCAAGCTCTTCAGCGACGGGCGCTAGCCGGGAGGCAACCTTGCACGTTCTGGGTATCATGGGCAGCCCCCGCATCAAGGGTAACTCCGACCTGCTGCTGGACGAGGCCCTGGCCGGGGCGCGGGAGGCGGGGGCCGAGACCGAGAAAATCACCGTCGCCAAGCTCAAGATTGAGCCCTGCGAGGAGTATTACGCCTGCCTCAAGGACGGCCGGTGCGTCATCCACGACGACATGGGCGCCGTCTACGATAAGCTCCTGGCCGCCGACGCCGTCATCGTGGCCTCGCCCATCTTTTTCTACACCGTCAGCGCCCAGCTCATGCCGCTCATCAGCCGCTGCCAGGCGCTCTGGGTCAGGAAATACGTGCTCAAGGCCATGGATATCCCGGTGAGGAAAGGGGCCTTTATCGCCGTCGGCGCCACCAAAGGCCAAAAGCTCTTCGACGGGCCCAAACTGACGATACGCTACTTCTTCCAGGCCATCAACGTGGAGTTGCGCGAGGAGCTGCTCATCCGGGGGGTGGACAAGCGGGGGGAGATTAAAGACCACCCCGACCACCTGGCCGCCGCCCGCGCCCTGGGGAAAAGGCTGGCGACCGCCTAGACCTCGCCGCGGAGCGCCTTCCAGCGCTCCTCCCCCAGGCACTGGCGCGCCGAGGGGCACCACTCGATGCAGGAGGGCGTCCGCTCCTTATAGACGTACTGGCCGCACTTCTTACACTTAATCTTCAGCTCGTCGGAGAACATCTCCACCTCGGCGCCGCAGTTGGGGCACCTGTACAGGGCGGCCCGCAGGTTGCGGATGTCCTGGCCGGGGCACTTGCTTTCCATTCCCGTCACCTCCTGGCGCTTCGTGAGCCAGACTGACTTATTATAGGACGTTTACCCCGAATATCTACAATGACTTTAGTCACACGGGGCTTTACCCCGCCCCTCTTCTAAAAAACCCCAAAGTTTGACTTCCCCTCGCCCGGCGTGCTATACAGAAATAGCGCCAGCGCCAGACCCAATCATCGCCCGGAGGACAAACCCATGAAAATCACCCGGATAGAATGCATCCCCGTCTCCATACCCTTCGTCAAGCCGATTAAAATGGGCGGCGGCACGGCCGCCTGCGCCGATTCGGTGGTCGTCAAGATACACACCGACGAAGGCATCACCGGCGTCTGCGAGACGGGCGACACCTCGCCCTGGTACATGGGCGAAAGCCAGGACTCCATCATGTACAACATCAACCGGGTCTACGGCCCCCAGGTGCTTCTGGGCGAAGACCCCTTCAACATCGAGCGAATCGTGGCCGGGATGGACCGGGCCGCCAAGCTCAATAACCAGTCCAAGGCGGTCATCGATTACGCCCTCCACGATATCATGGGCAAGGCCTTGGGCGTGCCCGTTTATAAACTCCTCGGCGGGCTTTCCAACCCCAGAATCGCGCTGGCCTTCGTCATGTCCTCGGGCACGCCGGACGAGGTGACCGCCGAGGGCCGCGCCCTGGTCAAGGCCGGTTTCCGGGGTCTTAAGCTCAAGGTGGGCGCCAAGCCCATCGGCGAAGACCTGGAGATGCTGGGGGCGCTGCGGCAGGCGGTGGGCAAGGACATCAAAATCATCACCGATACCAACGGCAGCTGGCACTATCTGGAGGCGCTCCAGTTCCTCCGCGGGGCCGCTAAATATGACCTCTTCCTGGCCGAGCAGCCGGTGCCCTACTGGGACATCGACGGCATGGCCCGCCTGCGCCGCAAGGCGGACGTGCCCATCTTCGCCGACGAGGCCGCCGCCGAGCCGAGCGACCTCCTCAAGCTGTTGCAGCGCGACGCCGTGGACGGCTTTTTCCTCAAGGTGCCCAAGGCGGGCGGCATCCACAAGTCGCAGAAATGGGTCGCCATCGCCAAGGCGGCCGGCCTGGTGGTCATGTGCGGCTGCATGGTCGACTCCGGCCTGGGCGCCGCCGCCAGCGCCCACTTCCTGGCGGCTACCGAGTGGATGGGCAAAATCGAGCAGGAGGCCATCGGGCCCCTGAACCTCTACAACGTCCACGATACGGTGAGCCAGCCCCTCCCCGACGACCTGGCGGTGAACACCCTGCGCTACGAGGGCGGCTACCTCTACCCGCCCGACGGCCCCGGCCTGGGCGTGGAGCTCAACGAGGCGGCCGTGAAAAAGCTGGCCACCCCCGGCAAGAGCCCGACGGTCATCGGTAAGTAGAAGTGGTCTGATGGCGGGCCGTCCCGTCGGGGCGGTTTCCGTTTATCCGCCGGCGACCGAAGCTTCGCCGAAACCCCCTTCCCCCCGCGAGTGCGCCCGATACGGTTTCCCCCCATAGATTCACCCCAAGGAGTTAAACAATGAAGCTAACTAAAGCGAGAATGACCCAACTGCTCAAGACGGACAGGTTCCCACGCTCCGCCAAGTACGACCCCCGCTGGGTGCTGGAGGGCTGGATGGGCCCCAACGCCCTCTGGCTGACGGAATGGCTCGGCGAGGAGATGGAGCTCAAGCCCGGCATGCGCGTGCTGGACATGGGCTGCGGCAAGGCGCTCAGCTCCGTCTTCCTGGCCAAGGAATTCGGCGTGCAGGTCTGGGCCAACGACCTCTGGATAAGCGCTACCGAGAACTGGCAGCGTATCCGCGAGGCCGGCCTGGAAAACCAGGTCTACCCCATCTTCGCCGAGGCCCACGCCCTGCCCTACGCCGAGGGATTCTTCGACGCCATTGTCAGCATCGATTCCTACCAGTACTACGGCACCGACGACATCTACCTCAACTACTTCCAGAAGTTCGTCCGCCCCGGCGGGCAAATCGGCGTCGTCGTGGCCGGGCTGGCGCGCGACTTCGACGGCGACGTGCCGGAGCACCTCATCCACCGTCCCGACGGCGGCGCCTTCTGGCAGCCGGAGTGCTGGTGCTTTCACACCGCCGCCTGGTGGCGCAACCACTGGGCGCATACCGGTCTGGTCGACGTGGCGGTGGCCGACGTCATGCCCGACGGCGTCAACCTCTGGATAAAGTACGAGCGGGCCTGCGACGAGGCGGGAACGCTCATCTTCCCCTCCGAGGTGCCCGTACTCGAAGCCGACGGCGGCAAATACCTCGCCCTCGTCCGCATGGTCGCCCGCCGCCGCGTATCATCGGCGGCTTAGCCCGGTATTTTCTCGCTCCTTTACCCCTCAACCCCCCTTGACTATTGCCTGATATTAGTTTATAATGTTAACTATATAGTATATATACTGTCTTTTATGTATACTGTATAGTTTGTTTACCTTATCGCCCTGCGGGAGGTAGCTGGCCATGCCAAACGACATTCTGAGCCGGGTCGCCGTGGATTTACTGTCCGTACCGCCCCTCATTTTCCGTTTCCTGAGGCGCAAGCTCATCAAGACGGCCATGGACGACCTGGCCGCCGATATCCGCATGCCCCACTTTGAAATCATGGTGGTGCTCAAGGAGGAAGGCACGCTCCACGTGGCCCAAATCGGCGAGAAGCTGCAAATCGCCAAGGCCCAGATGACCCACCTCATCGACAAGCTGGTGGCGCTGGACCTGGTGCAGCGGGAAATGGACGAAACCGACCGGCGTACCCTTAACATCGCCCTCACCCAGAAGGGCCGTATCCTGCTGGAGGAGCACCAGGACTGCATGGTCAACGCGGTGAGGGAGAACATGGCGTCGCTCTCGCTGGGCGAGCTGGAGGCCCTATCGGACTCGCTGCGAACCCTGCGCGACACCCTTTTCAAGCTGCAATAATTTAACCAAAATATCTTAGCGATACACCGAGGAACCATGAAAAACCCCACGCTCGACCGGAACGTGCTCGACGACGACCATATCGGCCGGCTGCTGGCCAAGCTCACCCTGCCCGCCCTGCTGGGCATGTCCGTCACCACGCTCTATAACGTGGTGGATACCATCTTCATCGGCCACTACGTGGGCACGCTGGGTATTGCCGCCCTCTCGCTGGTATTTCCCATCCAGATGTTATCCATGGGCATCGGCCAGATGATGGGCATGGGCGGCGCCTCACTCATCTCCCGGCTCATCGGCGCCAAGAATATCCCCCGCGCGGAGCACGCCCTGGGCAACGCCTTCAGCGGCACGGTGCTGCTCTCGGTGGTGGTGACCGTCATCGGCCTCTCCCAGGCGGACTTCTGGCTGCGGCTGCTGGGCGCCTCCGACGCCGTGCTCCCTTACGCCCACGACTACATGACCGTCATCCTCTTCGGCATGATATTCCAGACCTTCGGGATGTCGATGAACATGCTAATCCGCGCCGAGGGCAACGCCCGCGTGCCGATGATAGGCATGATTATCGGCGCCGGCACCAACATTATCCTCGACGCCATCTTCATCATCCCGCTGGGCATGGGCGTCGCCGGGGCCGCCTGGGCCACCGTCATCGCCCAGATTATCGCCGCCATCTACTTTCTCAGCTATCACCTGAGGGGCCGCAGCTTCCTCAAGCTCCACTCGCGCAACCTTATCATCCGCTGGCAGATAATGAAGGACATCATGGCCATCGGCGTTTCGGCCCTGACGATGGTGCTGGCCGGCTCGATAGCTTCAATCTTCGTCAACCGCCTGCTCGTCCAGTACGGCGGCGACATGCACCTCTCCGCCTTCGGCGTACTGCACCGCCTCATGATGTTCGCCCTCATGCCGGGCATGGTGCTGGGGCAGGGACTCCAGCCGATACTGGGCTTCAACTACGGGGCGCGGCGCTACGACCGGGCGCTTCGGGGCATCCGCCTGACGATTATGGTGGCTACCACGATAAGCCTGGTGGCCTTCTTCGTGCTCTATTTCTCCCCGGAGCCGTTCCTGCGCATCTTCACCGACGACCCCGACCTCATCGCGATCAGCAGCTACGGCGCCAAGCGTATCTTCCTGGTGATGCCCATCATCGGCTTCCTCATGGTAGGCACCACCCTCTTCCAGGCCATCGGCAAGGTGGTGCAGGCCATCGTCACCTCGCTGTCCCGCTCGGCCATCTTTCTCCTCCCGTGCGTCCTCATCCTGCCGCGTTTCTGGGGCATCGACGGGGTGTGGTGGGCCTTCCCCATTACCGATGGCCTCACGTTTCTGCTGGTGATATCCCTGCTGATACCTCAGCTGCGGGACTTTTACCGCCGGAGCAAGCTGCCCCCGGAGGAGCCGGAGAAGTTCAACCTGCCCCAGCCGCCGGTGAGACTGGGGTAGGGGGGTAAAGGGGTGGAAAACTACGGCCTAAGCCGCTGATGATGCTGGGCGGCCCGCCTCCCGAAGTCTCGTACGGAGGGCAGGCCTGGGTGGGAATAGATAACACCGAACTATCCCTTAGCCAGTCCCTCGCGGCACTCGTTTTTGGCCGGGTCGGCCTGCCAGGCCGCGCAGCAGCCGGGCTTAACGGGGTGGATGGCGCAGGCGGCCAGGCCGGCCTCGAAGCGGAGGAAAGCGCAGGCCCCGCCGACGTGCCGGATGAGACGGTACTCGGTGTACCGCCAGCGGGGGTCGTCGTAGAGGCGGTCCCAGTCGTCGCGGGTGATGCCCAGGTAGGCGGTGATGCGGGCGATATCCGCCGGCCCCACGAAGGCCTGGTGGCGGGTGCAGCAGACCCCGCAGCGCCGGCAGGTCATGGCGGGCGGCGCCGGCTCGGTTTCCCCCGGTGATGCGGTAAGATTATCCATAATTACCAGATAAAAAATTTAGGGGAATCGCTGCTTGGGACTCCCCTAAATCTGTACGTTACGGTCTGATTACTTCTTTTTAGGTGGCTTGGCTGGCCCGGGTCTGGCCGAGACGGCCGGTTTAGCTGGACCTTTGTGTCCCATATCCGGAGTACCCTCCTTTGCTCTAGACGTTGTCGTATCGGAACAGGCTATTTGTCTCGGGCGCGATGGCACCAAGCCGCCTATATCTTCCCGGCCTTCCGGCCGCTAATTAACCTGCGCTAACTATAATTATACTACAAAGCCGCCCGGTGTAAATAGGCTTAAGTTCTAGGGGGCGGGGGCTTCAGGCGGGGAAATACCGTTTGAGGAGGGCGGCGGCGGCCTCCGGGGGGATGAAGCGCTCCTCGGAGACCACCACGACGATGCCGTAGACATCGTAGGGGTCGCGGTGGAACTCCACCGGGGAGACCGCCGCAGCGAGCGCGCCGGAGCTATCGCGGCGGCTTTATCTCCCGCTCGAACTCGATGGGGCTGGACCCGGCTGATTTCATCGGGGCTATTTCACGATGGCGCTGATTTGCTTGAACTTATCGCCCTGGGCCGCCCGCAGCAGCTCGAAGAGGGCCATCTCCACCGTCGTCGGGGGGATACCGGCCTCCCCCAGGCGGTAGAGGGTAACCAGCTGGTTTTTGGAGTTGCGGGAGGCGACGCCATCGGCGACGACCTGCACGGCGTAGCCGATGTGGGCCAGGGCGCAGGCCGTCTGGTAGACGCAGATGTGCGCCTCGATGCCGGCCAGGAGCACCTGCTTGCGCCGGAGCGCGCGGAGCGCCCTCACGAAACCCGCCTCGTCGCAGCAGGAAAAGCTCGTCTTTTCCACCGGCTTCAGGTCCGGCAGGAGCTCTTTTATCTCCGGCAGGGTCGGCCCCAGGCCCTGGGGGTACTGCTCGGTGACGATGATGGGAATCTCCAGCACCAGCGCCCCCCGGATGAGCTTGAGGACGTTACCCAGGAGCTTCTCTTTTTCGGGCATGGCGGGAAAAAGCCGCTCCTGAAAATCGACGAGCACCAGAACGGTATTGGCAGCGGCAAATCGCGGCAGGATGTTCATCGGGGCACCTCAAACAGCACGACTTAGGCCGGCCGGACGCCCGGCCAGCCTCAACAGTATAGCCACGGCCGAGGCTGCCTGTCAAAAACCCGGGCTGTCGCCTCCGACGGCGGCACTTCCCATATTGACGAATGCCGCCGAATCGGCTAAAATGGCTTCTCGCGATAAATCGTCGCGGCTGACCACAACCACTAGGAGGTGAGAAGGATGTTCCACACTCAGCACTATATCTTGCTAGGCATCATGGTAATCTGCGGTGCGGCCGTTATCGGCAGCTACATCCACGGATTCAAAACCCATCCCGGCTCAGCCGATACCCTCTGGGGAGGTGTTACCGGGGCCCTGCGGACGTTCAATTTCTTTACCATGATTCTGGCGGCCCTGGGCTTTTTTGCCTTTGCCTACTGGCTTTTCTTCCGCGTTGACCCGGGCCAAATAAGGGTGCTCGGCGGGGTGGGCTTCTGGATTTTCCATGTCATTTTCCTCGTCATCCTCATCCCTTCGGCGATATGGATGCCACTCTCCTTCGCCTACCTTACCCAGCCGGGCAACGGACTGTGGCTCGCGATTCGCCTGGTGCTGGTACTGGTGGGCGTGGGCGCGCTGGCGCTGCTGGCGGCGATACTTACCGTCAGCCCCCGCGAGACGGGAATAGCCTACTGGTTTGCCGTCAGCGGGGCAGTCTTCTTCTGCCTGCAAACGGCCGGGCTGGATATGCTCGTCTGGCCGGCCCTTTTTCGCGCCTGATTCGGGGCGATATCTCCGGTCTGGCCTCCCGGCTCAACTGCCCTGGCGCAGCGCCACCAGCAGTACCCCCGGGCCCCCGTGCACGCCGAGCCCGGCGCCGAGTTCCAGCGTCTCAATTTTTTCCTCGGGGAAGAGGGCGGCCAAGCGCTTTTTCAATATCTCGGCGCGCTCGGGGATGGCGCTGTGTACAATAACCAGCTCGGTGATATCCTTCTGGCCGGCCACGAACCGACAGATTTTATCCATCCCCCGGTTAAGGCTACGTACCAGACCGGCACGGATAATCTCGCCATCCCGGAAGGTCAAAAGCGGCATGACTTTAAGGAAACTGGCCGCCATCACAATGGCCCGGTTTACCCGCCCGCCGCGGGCCAGGTATTTCATCGTCTCGAAGACGCCGTACATCCGCACCTGGCTTATCGCCCGGCGGGTCTCCGCCAGGATAGTCTCCATGTCTTTACCGGCCCGGGCCAGGCGAGCGGCGGCCATCGCCACCAGAGCCAGCCCGCCGGAGTTGAACTTGGAATCGATAACCTCTATCCGGCAGCGGCTCACCAGCATCTTACGGGCGATATTGGCCGAGTTACAGGTGCCGCTTATCCTGGAAGAAATATGGATGGAGACGATGCCCTCGGCGGTATGGCAGTATTCCCCGTAGATCTTCTTGAAATCCTCAGGGGTAGGCTGGGAGGTGGCCGGATGAACGGGGGAAACCTTCAGCCGATGGTAAAACTCCTCCCGGTCGATGTCTTCCCCATCCCGGTAGATGCTATTACCAAAGCGCACGTATATCGGCACAATCCGGATGCCCAGCTCGCCGGCCATCTCCCGCGGGATATCGCAGGTGCTGTCGGTGACTACCTGCACGCTCATGCTGCCCCCGCTCTAAACGGGCCGCAGCGTCCCGGCGAAGACCTGCCAGGCCAGCAGCGACTTGGCGACGAGCGAGAGCAGGATATAGACCCTCTCCCCGAAGAGGTAGTCCCGCCAGGGGCCCACTTTCTTATACTGCAGCACCATGTTGAGGGCGAAGCTGAAGAAGAAGACGAACAGCGTGGGCAGGATGACGTAGACGAAGCCGGGCACGCCCTCGCCGGCCTGGGACAGCGAGCCGAAGAAGTAGATGGCGATGGCTACCCAGGGAGCGGCGCCGGCGATGCAGCCGACGACGTAGCCCGTCCAGTTGGTCTTCTTGGTGGTCTGGTTGTGCACCTCCATGATGAGGCCGCAGAGGTTCATCACCCCCGTCAGCACGAAGGCCATGATGAGGGCGGCCAGGTCGTAGACGCCGCAGAGCATCCCGATGAGGACAATCATCAGCGAGGCGGAGAGGGCGTACTCGTACCAGCGGGCGTAGTTAATGCCCTTTTTGAGGTTATTCACGTACCAGCCGAAGACGCCCGGCGAGGCGACGGTGAAATGGGCCACCGCCGAAAGGAGCAGGAAAACGGCCACCATGATGCCGAAGGGCAGGTTGACCAGGGTCTCCGTGGCCGGCCAGAGCTTGCCCAAAGCCGGGTCGTAGGTCAGGAAAGAGGTGGTGATGGGGAGCTTGAAGTCGGTGGAGAGCAGGATGATGACGACGGCCTGGGCCAGGTGGAGACAACCCATGAAGACATTGTAGACGCGCAGGCGGTTGAACCTGGACTCGTAGCTCATATACGCCTCCTTTTCCCGGTGATAACAGGTATTTTTAAGTCCAGTCTAGGACAAAAAGTGCCGGCCGTCAATATATCCGGCTAAAACCGGCGCCGCTGTCACCAATCCGCAATGCGGGGGGCTCAGGGAATAGCGGTTACGCAAAAAGGCAATCAACGCCTCGCCAGGCGTAAAATATTTACGACAAACCTATTGCTATTTGGCAAAGTCCGGTATATAATAGGCTCTGGTGGTTTTCAGTCTAGGTTATCGCACATGCCAGTAAAGTACTTTATCCCGACCCAGTTACGGATGACCTTAGCTCTGACCAACTAAAGTGAGAAAGGAGGTCATCCGTTGAGTTTCGAGGACAAGACTCTCCAGTGTGCCGACTGCGGGGCGACTTTTACCTTCAGTGCCGAGGAGCAGGAGTTCTTCCAATCCAAGGGCTACACCAACGAGCCCAAGCGGTGCCCGGCCTGTCGTCAGGCGAGGAAGACCGAGCGCTACGGCACCTCCGGGGGCTACCGCCCCCGCGAGATGTTCCCCGCCGTCTGCGCCGAGTGCGGCAAGGATACCGAAGTCCCCTTTGAGCCCCGGGAAGGCCGCCCGGTCTACTGCAGCGAGTGCTTCTCTAAAATCCGCACCAACCGCTGAGCACCCGGATTACCAGACCAATAACAAACAGGCCGGGGATTAATCCCCGGCCTGCCCTTTTTTAGCGGCGACCGTCCCCTACTTACCGTAAAGGTAGAGGGGCGCGGCGTCGGTGATGAGGCGCGTCTGGCGGGCTAAAGCCTCACGCACGTAGCGGGGCAGGGCGAACATGCCCCGGTGGGTGATGCCGTCGTAAAAGCGCAGGCCGGATATCCCCCGCGCCGCGATTCTTTTATCCACTTCCTCGGCGGTGAGCGCCGCCGGGTCGAGCTGGCGCGAGGCCAGGCAGAAGCCCCACGGTCCGCCGAAACAGGGCATGTGGGTGGCGCAGGCGGCGACAACGGGGAAAACGCTCTTGAGCGTGTGGTGGACGGCGGTCAGGTTGAGTAGTTCGGTCAGCGCGGCCGCCCCCGCCTGCACGGCGATGATGCCGTCGGGGGCGAGCCGGTCGCTTACCAGCCGGTAAAATTCCTGCGTGAAGAGTAAATAGGCCGGCCCCGCCTCGATGGGGTCGGGCAAATCAATAATAATAACGTCGTACGCCTCGGACGATTCGGCCAGAAACTGGCGCGCGTCGGCGTGGTGCAGCTCGGTGCGGCTGTCCTCAAAGGCGCCGGCGCTGTGCTCGGGCAGGTAGCGGCGGCAGAGGGCGGTCACCTCGGCGTCGATATCCACCATCACCGCCCGCTCCACCGTGGCGTGGCGCAGCACTTCCCGTAGCGTGGCGCCCTCCCCCCCGCCGGCGATAAAGACGCGCCGCGGCGCGGGGTGGGTAATCATGGCCGGCTGCACCAAGGCCTCGTGGTAGATGAACTCGTCGGCGTCGGTGGACTGTATCTTGCCGTCCAGCACCAGGCACCGGCCGAAGTTGCGGCTGCGGGCAATCTGGTAGGCCTGGTAAGGCGTGCGTCCGGATACCAGCACCTCGTCGAGGCGGTGCCGCTGCACCAGGCTGTCGCTTACTTTATCTTCCAGCCATTTATCAGGGTCGCTGTCCATAACTCACCCGCCCTCAGGCGGTAACCAGAAGCCCCCGCTGTATCTCCGTCAGCGACGGGTTCCGGCACCCGAGCCTGGCGATGAGGGTCTGGGCGGCCACCTCGGGGCGGACGGCCGTGCCGCAGGTGAAGATGTCGGCGGCGGCGTAGCCGTACTCCGGCCAGGTGTGGATGGAGAGGTGGCTTTCGGCGATGACCACCACGCCGCTGACCCCCTGCGGGCTGAAGCGGTGAAAGGACTCGCCCAGGACGACGGCGCCGCAGTCAACGGCGGCGCTCACCATGACCTCCCGCAGCAAGCTCAGGTCGTTCAGTGCCTCCTTGTCGCAGTCGTGCAGTTCTACCAGTAAATGTCTACCTAGCGCATTCAATCACCTGCCCCCCTTTATGGATTTTCAAGGCAACGAGCCAGATTTTATACCATCCGCCCACCCGTTGCAACCGCGCCCCAAATAAAAAGTCCCCGAGCTTGGTTGCCACCCCAGGAACCTTCCCGTCCCCCTTGAGGGAGGGCCGGGAAAAAACGGCCGGCCGCGGCCGATGCTTATGCCCGCTTGCGGATAATAGCTCCTTCCCTTCAGGCCAGCGCCGGTAGATTCAGGTGCTGCGCCACCAGGGCGGCCAGCCTCTTGAGCTTGGGCTCCTGCCGGCAGCGGGCCTGAGCCAGGGCCGCCTCGATGCCGTCGACGATGGCCGCGGTGGGCCGGTCGGTGGCGATGACGGGTATGGCCCGGGCCTCGGCCTTCTGGAGGACGTTATAGAAAGGCGGCTCGGCGCTGCTGCCGCTGAGGACGAGGCAACGCGTCGGCGTTTCCAAGGCGGCCAGCTGCATGTCGGGGCGGTCGGCCCGGACGATGGCGGCCTTGGCCGGCTTGCGGGCGAAGTAGTCCCGGCCGGAGTCCACCACCATCGCCCCCAGCATGTAGTTTTCCACCAGGTCGGCGGCCTTCTCGGCGTTGTTGAGCAGCTTGCCCCCGACGATTTCGGCCAGCTCGCCGACGGAGACGGCCAGCAGGGCGCGGTCTTCGGGGACGACCCCCAGCACCTTGATGCCCACCGCCCCGAACGACTCGGCGGCGTGCTCCAGCTGGCTTACCGGGACTTTGTTGATAACCACGCCCAGCAGGGCCGGGCCGAAGCCCCGGTAGACCTCGGTGTACTGGCTCTTGCGGCCGGAGTAGACCTCGACGGCGATGACCCTGGCCTGGCTTTTTTGGGCGGCGGCGTAGGCGTCCCGCGTCAGGGGGTCGTCCGCCTTGGGCCCGAGGCGGCCTTCGGCCAGGACGATGTCCCCCTCCCCGCCAGCCCCCAGGACTTCCCGCATGAAGGCGGCGTCGCCGTCGCTGCCGGATGGCAGATAGCCCACCTTCCTGCCTTCGTTCGTCAGGTTGCGGGCCAGACCGGCGCCGATGGCCGTCTTGCCCGTCCCCGCCGCTACCGAGACGATGTAAAGTACGCCCAAAACTTCACCCCCGGCTGAATTTATAGGACTGAAACAGACCAATCTATTATAATCCTTTAAGACTGTTTCGTAAAGGGGTATAATAGGGCAGCAACGCCCAGCGGCGACTCAAGGACGCGAGGGAGATTCCCGATGCGGGACAAGCTTTCCATCATCGTGCCCACCTATAACGAGCGGGATAACGTCGTCCCCCTCGTCGAGAGGATTGCCGCCGCCCTCGCCGGCCGGGACTACGAGATAGTGCTGGTGGACGACAACAGCACCGACGGTACCATCGCCGCCGCCGAGGCGCTGGCCTCCGAGCACCCGGTGCGCGTCCTCGTCCGCCGCGACGAGAAAGGGCTGGCCACGGCGGTACTGCACGGGCTGGCCCACGCCGAGGGGCAGGTCGTCGGCGTCATGGACGCCGACCTGCAGCACCCACCGGAGGTGCTGCCCGAACTGGCTACGGCCATCGCGGCCGGGGCCGACCTGGCGGTGGCCAGCCGCTACGTCCCGGGCGGGGGCTGCCCGCAGTGGGGGCTGATACGGCGCATCATCTCCAAGGTGGCCATCAAGATTGCCCACCTGCTGCTGCCGGCGTCGCGGCGGGTGAAAGACCCCATGAGCGGCTTCTTCATGTTCCGGCGCGACAGGCTGGGCGACGCCAAGCTCAAACCCATCGGCTATAAAATCCTCCTGGAGATTATGTTAACCGGAGATTTCAAGGACGTCCGCGAGGTGCCCTTTATCTTCGAAGACCGCAGCGCCGGGGTCTCCAAGCTGCGGGCGAGCACCCAGCTGGAGTACCTGCGCCACATCCTGAGCCTGATGCATCGCACCGGCGAGCTGGCCATGTTTATAAAGTTTGTCGCCGTGGGCATCAGCGGCATCGCCGTTAATCAGGGTTTCCTCTGGCTGCTGACGGAATACGGCGGCGTGAAATATTACCTATCGGCGATTGTCGGCATCGAGGCGTCCATCATCACCAATTTCATCCTCAACGATTTCTTCACCTTCGCCCGGCAGCGCGCCGGCAAGTCCTTCCTGGGGCGCCTCCTCAAGTTCAATCTTATCTGCCTCACCGGCGCCGGTATTCAGTACGCCCTGCTCCGGCTGTTTACCGATGTCGCCGGGGTATACTACCTGGTCTCCAACATCATCGGCATCGTGGTGGCCTTTATCTGGAACTACTTCATTAACCGGCACTGGACATGGAGATAAAAGAGAAACTACGGCGCTTTTACCGCTGGGAGTATTTCTGGCTGGCGCTCATCGCGGCGGCGACGCTGGCGATGCACCTGGGCATTATCACCAACCCATCCGACCTCATCCTGGACGAGCAGCATTACATCAATGATGCCCGGAGTATCATCGTCAGCAACGAAACGACGCGCTCCGAGCATCCGCCGCTGGCCAAGCTCTTTTTTGTAGCCGGAGAGTATATCTTCAACGGGTTTAAGTCGCCCGAGGAGGATACCGGCACAACGTTACAGCACCCCATTACCAGTGCCGGCACCGAAATCTATGTGAGTGATGCCTCGGTATTCAGCGCCAAAACGACCATAAGAATCGGTACGGAAAACATGTATATCGAGAGTATCGATACATCGCTGGATAAACTCACCGTCAAGCGCAGTTTCGGCACTTCTTCCACCAGCCACGACACACAACAAACGATTTACGTGTTCGACGATAACCCCTGGGGCTGGCGGATTTTCTCCATCCTCTTCGGCACCGCCGGCATCGTCCTCTTTTATCTCATCTGCCGCAAGCTGGACATGTCGCGGCGGGCGGCGTCCATCGCCGTTTTCCTGCTCGCCCTGGAGAACATCACCTTCCTCCAGGCCAGCGTGGCCATGCTGGACGTCTTTTACGTCACCATCATGCTGGCGGCCTTCCTGCTCTACCTCCAGCGGCGCTACATCGCCTCCGGCATGGCCATCGGCCTGAGCGCCCTGGCCAAGCTCAGCGGGGCCCTGTCCGGGCCAGTAGTGGGCATCCACTGGCTGCTCACCAGGGGGTGGCGTGATAACAAGTGGTTCCTCATCACCATCTTCTTCGCCATCGTCGCCTTTATCTATTTCATGATTATCTTCGACCTGGCCATCGCGCGCAGCTTCGACGGGCTCGTCGACCCCATCACGCGCGTCAAGACGATGCTCACCCAGAGCAGCTCGCTGACCTACGCCTACGTCGACCACCCCTCCAAGAGCTACCCCTGGGAGTGGATTTATCTCTACAAGCCGATGGCCTACTGGATAATGCCCCACTACACCGCCGCCATCAGCTTTACCATCTGGGCCTTCATCGTCCCCTCCTTCGGCTACATGGTCTACCGCACCATCAAGGGGAGCAATGCCGCCAAATTCGGGGTGGCCTGGTTCGCCGGCACCTACCTGCTCTGGATGGTGGCCGTCCTCATCACCGACCGGGTGAGCTACGTCTTCTATTTCTACCCGACGGTAGGGGCCGTCTGTATCGGGCTGGCGCTGGGGCTGGAGCGCCTGCTGCGGCTCTTCGACGAGCGGTCTCGCGGCAAGCTCAAGTGGACGGCGCTTACTATCGTCGTCGTCATCCTGGCGGCGCACCTGCTCTCTTTTATCATCCTCTCGCCGCTGGTGCCGGTGGACTTCGCCAAACTGGTAGGGATAACCGGCTGATACCGGGGGACTTTTGCCCCCCCGCCGCCCCTCGGAGTAATCTATTCCCACCCAAGCCGCCCTCGGCTCATCCTCGGCCTAGCCCGTAGTTTTCCACCCCTTTACCCCCACCAGGAAAATCCTTCTCAATCTCCCTTTAATAAAGGGAGACGACCCATCGTGCCGGGTCTATTGTCCCCCTTTGTAAAGGGGGACTATGGAGGATTTTCACAGGGAGAGGAGCGGGGAGAAAACCCCACCGAGTAGTGGCAGGATGCCACCGGGCGGGCCGGGTGGGAAAATATAATTGGGCGGGGCGGAGAGAGGGGCGGCACTTTGATTGTCAAATGTCCGGTGTTATAATTACGGTAGGTCGGGGGGGCCAGCGATGCGTGAGGCTGTGCTTTACGAAAAACTGCCGGGCTCCAGGGTAAGGTGCCGTACCTGCCAGTGGCGCTGCCGCATCAATCCGGGCCGCTACGGCGTCTGCGGCATGTACCAGAACCAGGACGGCACTCTCTATAACCTCAACTACGGGCGGGTCTCGTCCCTGGCCGCCGACCCCATCGAGAAGAAGCCCCTCTTCCACTTTTACCCCGGCACGCTCTGTTTCTCGCTGGGGACGCTGGGCTGCAACTTCCACTGCCAGCACTGCCAGAACTGGGAAATCTCCACCGCCGACGGCAGCGCCCTGGCTCATGGCTGCCGCGAGCTCAGCCCGGCGCAATCGGTGGCGCTGGCCCAGAAATACGACTGCCGGGGCATGGCCTGGACTTACAACGAGCCGGTCATCTGGCTGGAGCACACCCTGGAATCGGCCCAGCTCGCCAGAGAGGCCGGCCTCTACACCGTTTACGTCACCAACGGCTACGCCACCCCGGAGGCGCTGGACGCCATCGGGCCGTACCTGGACGCCTGGCGGGTGGACATCAAGGGCTTCTCCGACAAATTTTATAAAGAGCTGGCCGGCATCCCCCACTGGCGCGAGATACTGGACGTTACCAAGCGCGCTAAAGACAAGTGGGACATGCACGTGGAGGTGGTCACCAACATCATCCCCACGATGAACGACGACGACGAGCAGCTTGGCGGCATCGCTAACTGGATACGCGATAACCTGGGCGAGCTGACCCCCTGGCACGTCACCCGTTTCCATCCCCACCATCACCTCACCCACCTGCCGCCCACGCCGCTGGAAACCATCGAGCGGGCCGCTGCCATCGGGGAGACGGCGGGGCTCAAGTTCGTCTACGCCGGCAACGTCCCCGGCCACCAGAGCGAGAGCACCCGCTGCCCGGCCTGCGGTAAGGTCGTCGTGAGCCGGGTCGGCTACCAGACGGACACCGGCGGGCTTAACGGCTCCAGATGCCGGTCGTGCGGGGCGGAGCTCAATTTCCGCCCCGGGGAGGGGTAAGATGATTAGAAACCCGTACGCCGCCGGGCGGTACTACCCCGGCACGGCGACCGAACTCCGCGACATGGTGGCGACGTTCGTCGACGAAGGCGCGGCCAAGGAAGACGCCGTCGGCGCGCTGGTGCCCCACGCCGGCTACCCTTATTCCGGGGCGGTGGCCGGGGCGGTCGTCTCGCGCCTCAAGTTCAAGGAGACCTTCGTCATCATCGGCCCCAGCCACAGCGGCCTGGGCAAGCCCTTCTCGGTCATGGCCGAAGGGACGTGGCGCACGCCCCTGGGCGACGTCAAAATAGACAGCGAGCTGGCCCGTGGGATTATCGCCGCCTCCGAATACGCCGAGGCCGACGAGGCCGCCCACCGCCAGGAGCACGCCGTGGAGGTGCAGCTGCCCTTTTTGCAGTACTTCCAGCCGGATATTAAAATCGTCCCCAT
>DAOUEP010000037.1:0-1647 GCA_034430515.1 Dehalococcoidales bacterium
TCCGGTGCCGGTGCCATCGCCGTGGCGGCCGGCTTGCTGGGCTACACGGGGAATGAAGTAGATATTCAGCTGCCCGGCGGTATCCTCCACGCCGAGCGTAACGGCCACGGCGACGTGGTGCTGGCCGGGCCGGCGGAGATAGTTTTTGAAGGCACCTGGCCGGACGAGGAGAGACGATGAAAATAGCCCGAAGGATTGCGGAACTAAAACCATACCTGTTCGTGGAAATCAACAAGAAAATCGCCGCCAAGAAGGCCAGAGGCGAGGAGGTCATCAGCTTCGCTATCGGCGACCCGGATATGCCCACGCCCCAGCACATCATCAATAAGCTCTGCGAGCAGGCCCGCGACCACGCCAACCACCGCTACCCCGAGTCGGAGGGCCTCCCCGAGCTACACCAGGCCATCGCCGGCTGGTACCAGCGTCGCTTCGGCGTCGCGCTCGACCCGGCCACCGAGGTGCTGCCGCTCATCGGCTCCAAGGAGGGCATCGGCCACCTGGCCTTCTGCTATATCGACCCCGGCGATGTCGCCCTGGTGCCGGACCCGGCCTACCCGGTCTACGCCATCGGCACCGAGCTGGCCGGGGGGCGGGCTTACTACCTGCCGCTCCGGGAAGAAAACGGCTTTCTGCCGGACTTCGGCAAGATTCCGGGCGATGTCCTCGACAAGGCCAAGCTGCTCTGGCTGGACTACCCCAACAACCCCACCGGGGCCGTCGCCGAGCTGGACTTTTTCCAGCGGGCGGTGGCCTTCGCCAAGGAGCACGATATCCTCGTCTGCCACGACGGGCCGTACTCCGAGGTGGCCTACGACGGCTACCAGCCGGTGAGTATGATGCAGGCGGACGGCGCCAGAGACAGCGGCGTGGAGTTCCACTCGCTCTCCAAGAGCTATAATATGACCGGCTGGCGCGTCGGCATGGTGGTGGGCAACGCCCGCGCTGTGGGGGCGCTGCGCACTCTCAAGTCCAACCTGGACTCGGGGATTCCCCAGGCCATCCAGTACATGGCCATCGAGGCGCTTACCAGCCCCTCGCAGGACTGCATCGCCGAGCACAACAACACCTACCAGCGCCGCCGCGACCTCATCTGCGAGGTGCTGAGCAACATCGGCCTCAAGGTGACCATCCCCAGGGCCAGCCTCTACGTCTGGGCCGGGGTGCCGGGGGGCTACAACTCGGTGGACTTCACCGCCGACCTCCTCGACCAGGTGGGCGTGGCCGTCACGCCGGGGGTGGGCTACGGGCGCAGCGGCGAGGGCTACGTGAGGCTGTCGCTGACCATCCCGGACGCTGCCCTGGTCAAGGGACTGTCGCGCCTGGCCGGGTGGCGCAACACCCGCCGCCTGACGCCCAAGCGATAACAATATCTATTTAACCGAGGTGAGAGCCATCGCCAGAAACATCATTCCCGTCCGCGCCGTGCCGGAGCGTGCCCTGCTGCTGGCCGTGGCCGCCAAGGGCAGCCGGGGCCGGGAGACGGCCGAAGACTCCCTGACCGAGCTGGCCCGCCTGGCCGGGGCCGCCGGGGCCAAAGTAGTCGGGCGCATCGTGCAGCCGCTGCCCCATCCCGAGCCAGACTCCTACGTGGGTAAGGGCAAGCTGGGGGAGCTGCTGGCGCGGAAAGAGACCAGCGCCTACGACGTC
>DAOUEP010000038.1:0-4312 GCA_034430515.1 Dehalococcoidales bacterium
CCATCTTTATGATTCTCACCGACCTGGTGGCCCGCACCGCCCTGGCCCCCACCGAGATACCCATCGGCGTGATTACCGCCATCTGCGGGGCGCCCTTCTTCCTCTACCTGCTGCGCCGCCGCAAGAAGGCGATTTTTTAAGGGCTAAGCGGCGGATGCCGCAGGGCGGCCGGGTGGGAATAGATAACACCACGGGGCGGGGTAAAATAGAGGACAACAGATTATGATAGAACTGGAAATGCAGGGCGTTACCCTGGGCTACAACCACCAGCCCGTCCTGTCCGGCATAGACTTTAAGGTCGGGCCGGGGGAGCTGGTGGGGCTCATCGGCCCCAACGGCTCCGGCAAGTCCACCATCATCAAGGCCCTCAGCCGCATTATCGCCCCCGCCGCCGGGCGGATACTGGTGGGCGGACGGGCCATCACCGCCATACCCCGCCGCGAGCTGGCCCGCCTGGTGGGCGTCATCCCCCAGCTGCCCCTGCTCCCCTCTACCTTCACCGCCTTTGAAATCGTCCTCATGGGGCGCAACCCCCACCTGGGGCTCTTCCAGAGCGAGAGCCGGCGCGACTGGGAAATCGCCCGGCAGGCCATGGCCAAGACGGCCACCGCCGCGCTGGCCGACCGGCACGTCAACGAGCTTTCCGGCGGGGAAATCCAGTGCCTGCTCATCGCCCGCGTCCTGGTGCAGGAGACCAAGGCCATCCTCCTCGACGAGCCGACCGCCAACCTGGACATCGGCCGGCAGCGGGAAGTCCTCGACCTCATCAAGCGCCTCTGCGCCGAGGACAACCTGGCGGTGCTGGCGGCCGTCCACGACCTCAACCTGGCGGCCCAGTACTGCGACCGCCTCCTCCTCATCGACGAGGGGCATATCCACGCCCGCGGCACGCCGGCGGAGGTCATCACCGAGGCCAATATCCGCCAGGTCTACGGCGCCGGCAACTGCGTCTATACCCACCCCGTCAACGGCCTGCCCACCGTGCTCTTAAGCACCAACGCCGGCCGCCGCGACGAGGGGGGGCGGGGCTAGTCATGGAGGCCCTGCTGGTACTGGCCACGGCCGCCGTCATTGACCTGGCCCTGGGCGACCCCCCCGACGCCCTCCACCCCGTCGCCTGGATGGGTAAGGTCATCGCCCTGCTGGAGCGAGGCGGGCGTAAGCTCCCGCCCGCCGGGCAGCTTATCTACGGCATCATTATGACGCTCTTCGTGGCCGGTCTCTTTACGGCCGTGTTCTACTTTCTCTACCTGCTCGTGGGGCACTACAGCCAGACCGGGGGCATTATTCTGGGCGGGCTGCTCCTCAAACTTACTTTTTCTATCCGGGGGATGTGGCGCACGGCTGACAAGATAAAGAATTACCTGATTAGGGACGACCTCAAGACGGCCCGCTTCGAGATACGCGCTTTGGTCAGCCGGGAGACGCGAAATCTATCCGAATCCCAGCTATCATCGGCGGCGGTGGAATCGGTGGCCGAGGGCCTCGGCGACAGTCTGGTGGCGCCGCTCTTTTACTACCTGCTCTTCGGGCTGCCGGGGGCCATCGCCTACCGCGTCGTCAACACGCTGGACAGCATGATTGGCTACCGCGGCCGCTACGAGCACCTGGGCAAGTTCGCCGCCCGCCTGGACGACATCCTGAACTTTATCCCCGCCCGCCTGGCTGCCCTGCTGCTGGTGCTGGCGGCAGCCTTCAGGCGCCACGCCCGCCGCGCCGGGCGGACGGCCCTGGCCGAGCACGCCCGCACCGCCAGCCCCAACGCCGGCTGGCCGATGGCGGCCATGGCCGGGGCGCTGGCCGTGCGCCTGGAGAAACCCGGCCATTACGCGCTGGGGGACGGCGGGGCGGCCCCCAGCCCGGACACCATTGGGCGCGCCGTTAGGCTCTTTCTGGGGGCGGCCTCCATCTGGCTGGCGATGTGCCTTATCGCCGGGGGGGTGAACTATGCCGTTACGGCCTAGACGCCATATCGCCGGGCTGGGCAAGTGCCACCACGGCGGCCTCGACCCCGCCGAGCTGGCCTCAAGGGGCATCGACCCGGACGAGATTATCGATTTCAGCATCTCCACCAATCCCTTCATGCCGCCGCCGGACATCCGGGAGATACTGCGCGACCTCGCCGTCACGCAGTACCCCGACTCCGCCGCCACCGGCCTGCGCCGCAGGCTGGCCGACCGGCTGGCGGTACCGCCGGAGAACATCCTGGTAGGCAGCGGTACCACCGAGCTGATACGCCTGGTGGCCCTGACCTACCTGAGAGTGGGAGATAGCGTCTTCGTCGTCGAGCCCACCTACGGCGAGTACGAGGTGGCGGCCAGACTCGGCGGCGCCCGCCTGCGGCGCTACCGCGCCGGGGAGAAGGCAGGCTTCCGCCCCGATATTAAAGAAGTTACCGGCCTCATCCGCGCCGGCCGGCCCCGCATCTGCTTTATCTGCAACCCCAATAACCCCACCGGCGTTTACCTTCCCCAAACCGCTATCGAGGCCATTTTAGAAGCCATGCCGGACGGCCTGCTCGTCCTCGACGAGGCCTACGCCGCCTTCGCCGAGAACGAGTGGGACAGCACCGCTTTCGTCGGGCGAGACAACTGCGTCTTGCTGCGCTCGATGACCAAGGACTACGGCCTGCCCGGCCTGCGCCTGGGCTACGCCGTGGCCCACGGCGAGATAATCGCCGCCCTGCGCCGGGTAATGCCGCCCTGGAGCGTCAACAGCGCCGCCCTGGCGGTGGGCGCCGCCGTCCTGGAGCGGGACGAGTACCTGCGCCAGAGCCTGCGGCAGGTGCGCCGCGCCAAGTACGCCCTGGTCGAGGGCCTCACCGGGCTGGGGCTTGAAGTGCTGCCTTCGGCGGCCAATTATTTCCTCGTCAAAGTCGGCGACGGGGCCGCTTTCCGCAGCGCCCTCCTCGCTCAAGGCATTCAGGTGCGCGATTGCGCCTCCTTCGGCCTGCCGGAATACGTGCGCCTCGCCCCACGCACCCCGGTCGAAAACGACAACCTCGTCGCCGCTATCGCCGCCGTATTGCCGCCGGGGGGAGATAACGGCTAAAATGGAGGCAATAACCGTCACTGGAGGTAGCCCATGACCGCCGCCAGGAAGAACGCCGCCGTGCAGGCCGCCCTGACCGGGCTGGACGCCGACATGGTCGGCGTCGCCCGGCTGGAAGACATTAAGGACACGCCGCTGGAAGCGCAAGCGCTCCGGCTGCTGCCGTCAGCGCGCTCGGTGGTAGTGGTGGGGATGGAAATATGGGCCGAGTTCCTCGACCTCACCGCGCCGGAGCGCCCTATGGGGGCCGCCAACACTAACGAACTCTTCCGGCACCACCTCGACTACCTGCGCGGCCGGCTGGGGCGGGCCGCCTACGACGTCGCTAAAGCGGCGCGCCACCAGGGCTTTAAGGCCCTCCCCCTGCCGGGGCAGGGGCCGGCGGTGGACGGCCGCTCGCTGGAGGCGGTGATTTCTTACAAGCACGCCGCCGAGGCCGCCGGGCTGGGCAAAGTCGGCATGAGCGGGCTACTGGTAACGCATCGGTTCGGCCCGCGGGTGCAGCTGGCTGTCTGCCTTACCGAGGCCGCCCTTAAGTCCACCGCCGGCGACATCGAGCGCGCCTGCCGCTACTGCAACGTCTGCGTGGGCAAGTGCCCGGCGCACGCCCTGGGCTACCCCAAGGAGGGCGAGCGCTGCGTGATCAACCAGTTCGCCTGCCGCACCTACCTGGAAGCGGCCGGGGGCTGCTCCGAGTGCATGCGCGTCTGCCCCATCGCCTCGCCGCGATATAATTGACGATAAGAGAGTTTGCCCTTCTCCCCCATCTCAGGGGTGGAGAGGCAAACTAAGGGCTAAGCGGCGAATGCCGCGAGGGCGGCCTGGGTGGGAATAGATAACACCGATGGGGAGGCGGGGGAGAGGTTAATAAACTAAACCGAGGAATACTAATGGATTTAATTACCAAAACCATTAAATCAATAAAACCCCTGGACGAGGCGGCCATGACCGCCGCCCGCGCCCGCCAGGACACCCTCACCAAACCCGCCGGCAGCCTGGGGAGGCTGGAAGAGCTGTCCATCCGGCTGGCCGGTATTCAGGCCAAGGCCGACCCGCGGGTCGAGCGCAAGGTGATGTTCACCATGGCCGCCGACCACGGCGTCGTCGCCGAACGGGTGGGCAACTGGCCCCAGGAGGTCACCGCCCAGATGGTGGAGAACTTCCTGCGGGGCGGGGCGGGCATCAACGTGCTGGCCCGCCTGGCGGGCGCCCGCATCTGTTTCGTGGACATGGGCGTCGCCGGCGACCTCAAGCCCCACCC
>DAOUEP010000039.1:0-8146 GCA_034430515.1 Dehalococcoidales bacterium
GAGGTTGATATGCCACCCTGGCTGGCCGTTATCATTGGCTACCTCCTCGGCTCCGTCCCCACCGCCTACATCGCCGGGCGTATCCTGCGCGGGCGCGATATCCGCCGCCTGGGCGATAAGAACGCCGGCGCCGCCAACGTCTACCGTGAGCTGGGGCCCGGAGCCGGTATCATCGTCGGCGTTATCGACGCCGGCAAGGGGGCTTTGGCCGTCGGCATCGTTCAGGCGGCGCATATGTCCCAGACGACGGTGCTGCTTACCGGCGCGGCCGCCGTCATCGGGCACAACTGGCCGGTCTTTATCGGCTTCCGCGGCGGGCGGGGGGTCAGCACCACCATCGGGGTGCTGCTGGTGACGGTAACCTGGCCGATGCTCGTCCTGGCCGGGCCGGCGCTGGTAGTGCTTTTCTGGCGCCGGAATGTCACCCCGGCCTGCGCCGTCCTCTTCGCGCCGCTGTCGCTGGTGGGCTGGTGGCTGGGCACGCCGCCGCCGCTCATCGTTTACAGCATCGCTTTGCCCGTGCTGGTGGGGCTGACGCACTGGCTCAGGGTGCGCTCCGGGGTGCTGCGCCAGGCCGACGAGCGCCCCCGCCAAGATTGACAAGACCGCCCCGGATTGCTAAACTGAGACAGCCCATATCGCCCGCAAGTCACCGGAAAATTTCCTCCCGCACGACGAGAACGCGGCAAAGGCCGGGCCAGGCGGCCCGGGCAGTTGATACGTCAAGAGTGCCGGCTAGATGAGGGGCCTCATTGACCAATCAAAACGGTAAGGGTCTGGTTCAGGTCTTTACCGGCAACGGCAAGGGCAAGACAACCGCGGCGCTGGGTACCGTGCTCCGGGCGGTCGGTCACGGCCGCCGCGTCTTCATCGTCTTCTTTATGAAGGGCGACTACGCCTACGGCGAGTACCGCGCCCTGGCCCGGTTCCCCAACGTGGAGATTTCCCAGTTCGGCTTCCGCAAGTTCGTCGACCCGGCCAACATCAAGCCCGAGGAGCGCCAGCAGGCCGCCCTGGCTCTGGCGGCCGCCCGCGAGGCCGTCACGTCGGGCCGTTACGACCTGGTGGTGCTGGACGAGGTGAACGTGGCCCTGGGCTACCAGCTCGTCTCGCTGGACGAAGTCCTCAAGCTCATCACCGACCGCCCGCCCCAGGTAGAGCTAATCCTCACCGGCCGCTACGCCGACGACCGCCTGCTGGAGGCGGCCGACCTGGTTACCGAGATGGTCAAGGTCAAGCACCCCTTCGATAAAGGCATCCCCGCCCGCCAGGGCATCGAATACTAAATAAATAAGAGGGAGTTGATAATGAAGGTTACTTTAAGCGTCATCAAGGCCGATATCGGCGGTTACGTCGGCCACTCCGAGTCCCACCCCGCCATCATCGCCATGGCCCAGGAGCTGCTGGACAAGGCCAAAAGGGCCGGGCAGCTCATCGATTGCCAGGCCACCAAGTGCGGCGACGACCTCCAGCTCATCATGACCCACCAGAAGGGCACCGGCAGCTACGATATCCACAAGCTGTCCTGGGACATCTTTACCTCCGGCACCGCCCTGGCCAAAAAGATGAAGCTCTACGGGGCGGGGCAGGACTTGCTGACCGACGCCTTCTCCGGCAACGTCAAGGGGATGGGGCCGGGCCTGGCCGAGATGGAAATAGAGGAGCGCGCCTCGGAGCCGGTGCTTATCTTCATGGCCGATAAGACCTCGGCGGGGGCCTGGAACATGCCCCTCTACAAGATGTTCGCCGACCCCTTCAACACCATCGGCTTGGTGATTGCCGCCAACATGCACAACGGCTATGTCTTTGAGGTGCACGACGTCAAGGAGCACAAGAAGATAACCTTCAGCACCCCCCAGGAAATCTACGATATGCTGGTCTTCATCGGGGCGCCGGGGCGCTACGCCGTCAAGGCCATCTACCACAAGGACAGCGGCGACATCGCCGCCGTCTCCTCCACCGAGAAGCTCTCGCTGATGGCCGGCCGCTACGTCGGCAAGGACGACCCCGTCTGCGTCGTCCGCTGCCAGGGCATCTTCCCCGCCGTGGGCGAGGTGCTGGAGCCCTTTGCCGCCCCCATTCTGGTGGAGGGCTGGATGCGCGGCTCGCACATGGGCCCGCTGATGCCGGTAGCGGTGGCGGACAGCACCCCCTCGCGCTTCGACGGCCCGCCGCGCGTCATCTGCCTGGGCTACCAGCTCAACGAAGGTAAACTGGTCGGCCCGCGCGATATGTTCGCCGATAAGTCCTTCAACCTGGCGCGCCACCAGGCCAATGAGATGGCCGACATGATGCGCCGCCACGGCCCCTTCGAGCCGCACCGCCTGCCCCTGGACGAAATGGAGTACACCACCATGCCGCAGGTAATGGAGAAGCTCAAGGACCGCTTCGAGGAACTTGATTAGGCGGGTAATGTCCTTGAGCGAGAGACCGGGGAGATAGAGCGGGCGTGGCCGAGCTGCTCCTGGCGACGCAGAACCGCGGCAAGGCGCGCGAGTACCGCCACCTGCTGGCGGGCATCCCTTACCGGATAATCACCCCGGCCGAGGCGGGCATCACCGCCGGGGTGGCGGAAACGGGCGCCACCTTCGAGGAGAACGCCGTCCTCAAGGCCACCACCCTGGCCGCCGCCAGCGGCCGGCTCGCCCTGGCCGACGATTCGGGTCTGGAGGTGGATGCCCTGGGGGGCGCGCCGGGGGTGAACTCGGCCCGCTTCGCCGGGCCGGGTGCCAGCGACGCCGAGCGCATCAGCCTCCTCCTCAAGAAACTTAAAGACGTGCCGGAGGCGGCGCGCGCCGCCCGTTTCCGCTGCGTCATCGCCATCGCCGCGCCGGACGGCCGGGTGGAGCTTGCCTCCGGCGAGAGCCGGGGGTTCATCACCAGAGCGCCGCAGGGCACTCACGGCTTCGGCTACGACCCCGTTTTCTACCTGCCGGAGCCGGGCAAGACCATGGCCGAGCTTTTACCACGGGAGAAGAACAAAATCAGCCACCGGGCGCGGGCGGCGGCGCGGGCGAGGGAATTATTGATGGGGTGGCGCTAGCGTCCATATGGCTTCTCCCCCGCTCTTTCATGTATAATACACGGAGAGGGTTACATAAATGACGGGAATATCCGACTCGTTCCAGCGTCCCATCAACTACCTTCGCGTTTCGGTGACCGACCGCTGCAACCTGCGCTGCGTCTACTGCATGCCGGAGGAAGGCGTGCCCCTGATGACCCACGCCGACATCCTCAGCTACGAGGAAATCGCCACCGTCGTCCGGGCCGCCGCCGAGATGGGCATCAACAAAGTCCGTCTTACCGGCGGCGAGCCGCTGGTGCGGGCGGGCCTGCCCGACTTAGTCCGCCTCATCGCCGCCGTCAAGACCATCGACGATATTTCCCTCACCACCAACGGCATCCTGCTGGCCCGCCACGCCCGCGAGCTTAAAGAGGCCGGGCTGCGCCGTGTCAACGTCAGCCTGGATACGCTTGAGCCGGAGAAATTCCGGCGGATAACGCGCTGCGGCGAGCTTGAGGACACCCTGGCCGGCATCGCCGCCGCCCACCGCGAGGGGCTTGAGCCGGTGAAAATCAACGTGGTCGTCCTGGCCGGCGTCAACGACGACGAGCTGACCGATTTCGCCCGCAAGACCCTGAGCGACGGCTGGCACGTGCGCTTCATCGAGCACATGCCCGTCAACGGCGACGATTCGGGACAGCTCAAGCTCGTCTCCGTGGCCGAGATGCGCCGCCGCATCGAGACGCTGGGCGAGCTTAAGCCTTGGAAACACGACGTGGGCAACGGCCCGGCCAAATATTACCGCCTGCCGGGGGCGCCCGGCACCATCGGCTTCATCACGCCGGTAACGGAGCACTTTTGCTATCAATGTAACCGGCTGCGCCTCACCGCCGACGGCAAGCTGCGCCCCTGCCTGCTTAGCGAGGCGGAGATAGATTTAAGAGAGCCGCTGCGCCGCGGCGCCTCCGCCGACGAGCTAAAAGCCCTCATCGAGAAGGCCGTGGCCGATAAGCCGAAGAGCCACCATCTGGCCGAGGGTCGGCCCGCCAAAGGGCGGCCTTTCTCCCAGGTGGGCGGCTGAGTTAAGATAGACCCCGCTTCTCCACCTTCAAAGGGGGGTGATAACGATGGCCAACGTCGTCCTGGTGACGGACATGCTGCGGGGCTTTATGGAGGCGGGCTGCCCCCTCTACTGCGGCGCCGACGCCCGCCGCATCATCCCGGCTATCGAGCGTATCCTGGAGCGCGAGACGGCGGCCGGCTCCAAGATATTTTTCATCTGCGACCACCACGACCCCGACGATTTAGAGTTCGAGATGTTCCCGCCCCATTGCGTCGCGGGCACCGCCGAAACGGAAGTCATCCCCGAGCTGGCCCGCTTCCCCGGCGAAATTATCGCCAAGAAGCGCTACAGCGCCTTCACCGGCACCGACCTTTTGGAAAAACTTGAGAAAATCAAGCCGGACAAAATCATCGTCTGCGGCGTCTGCACCGATATCTGCGTCTGCCATAGCGTGGCCGACGCCCGCTCTTACGATTATAAAGTGGAGGTGCCGGTGGACGCCGTCGCCTCCTTCGACATGCGGGCGCACGCCTACGCCCTGGAGCACATGGAGAAAGTGCTCGGCGCCACGCTGGTGCACGCCGCCCCCGCCGACCGTCCCCAACCTAAATTCACCCCTACCCCGGAAGTGCTCTCCGGCGAGACCGCCGATATCTACTTCCCCCGCGCCGTGGAGATACTAAAGAAAGAGAAGCTCAACCCGGCGGCCACCATGGAGGTGTTCGGCTCGCGGGCCGGTTACCTCTGCGGCATCGAGGAGGTCAAGGCATTGCTTACCGAAGCGCTGCCGCCGGATAACCGCGAGGTCTGGGCGCTGGCCGAGGGCGAGCCGATGGCGGCCAGGGAGGTGGTGCTGCGCATCACGGCGCCCTACCAGAGCTACGGCGTCTACGAAACGGCCATCGTCGGCATGCTGGCGCACGGCTCCGGCTGGACTACCGCCGCCCGCCAGTGCTGCGACGCCGCCGGCGCTATCCCCATCATCAGCTTCGGGGCGCGCCACGTCCACCCGGCGGTGGCCGGCCTGATGGACTACGCGGCGGTGGTGGGGGGCTGCGCCGGCTGCTCCAGCGTCAGCGGGGCCAGACTGGCCGGGGTAAGCGCCTCCGGGACGATGCCCCACGCCCTGATTATCATCGTGGGGGATACCGTCAAGGCCACCATGTTATTCGATAAGCACATGCCGGCGGACATTCCCCGCGTCGCGCTGGTGGATACCTTCAAGGACGAGGCCGAGGAGAGCCTGCGCGTGGCCGCGGCGCTCAAGGACAAGCTCAATGCGGTGCGGCTGGACACGCCCTCGGAGCGGGGCCGGGTCACCGCCGATTTAGTTAAGGAAGTACGCGCCCGCCTCGACCAAAGTGGTTTTCCCAAAGTGGGCATCTTCGTCAGCGGCGGCCTCGACCCGGAGCGCATCGCCTACTTCATCGAGCGGGGGGCGCCGGTGGACGGCTTCGGCGTGGGCAGCTACATCAGCGGGGCCCGCCCCATCGACTTCACCGCCGACCTTCACGCAATAGAAGGCAGGCCCGTAGCCAAGCGGGGCCGCATCCCGGGCATCACGCCCAACCCGCGGCTGAAGCGGATTATTTAACCAAAGGGGGATTATATGTGGGCACAAATGCAGTCTTACCTGGATTCCTGGTTCCATTACACCGGCGTCAGCGCCGACCTGATAGTCATCGGCATCGCCCTGGCCATCGGCTTCGGGGCCGTCTGGCTCCTGGCGCACTGGCCGCCCCTCTTTAAGCAGCACTGGCTCTGGGCGGTGGCCGTCTTCAGCGCCTTTTTCACCCTGCTGGCGGTGGTCTTTATTCAGGTGCCGCTGCGCTGGTGGATTGGCGAGGGGATAACCAGCTACTGGGACAACCAGACCATTTACGACTGGCTGCTGCTGGTCGGCCTGCCGCAGCTTATCATCTCCGGCCTGGTGCAGGAAGGTGCTAAGATGGTGCCGATGGTGGCCTGGTGGTGGCGGGCCGGCAAGACCATCACCCCCCGGATGGGGCTGGCCATCGGGGCGCTGGCCGGGGCCGGCTTCGGTATCTTCGAGGCGGCCTCGGCGCACAACCAGCTTTTCGAGCTGGGGTGGACGTGGAGCCTCGTCGGCAGCCAGGGTCTCACTGCCCTGGCCGGGTTCTGGGAGCGGTTCTGGATAGTGGGCTTCCACATCAGCGTCTCGGCCCTGGTCGGCTACGGGCTGGCTAAAGGTAAGGGCTGGCAGTTCTACCTTATTGCCGCCGCTTTGCATACCCTGGTCAACTTCGTCGCCTTGCCTTACGCCAAGGGGCAGCTGAACGTCAACCAGGTGGAGATTTGCGTGGCCGTGGTGGCCTTTGTCGTTACCGCCGTGCTGATGTGGCTGCGCTGGCAGGAGACCCGCCCGGGGCCGGAAACCCCGCCCGCGCCGGACGAGCCCGCGGCGGCGGGGACGGAGTAGGCCCGGCGCCTATCCCGGCGCCCCCGGCGGCGTTATAATTAAATGGTGAACCTAGTCTGATACTCTCAAGGAGGTAATCACCATGAAAAAGGCCATTATCCTGGGTCTGGTCGCCGCCCTGCTGCTACCGCTGGCGGCCATCGGCTGCGACGGCGAATCGGGTAACGGGGCGGGCAGCGCCACCATCCAGCTTTCCTGCGACGATTTCGCATCGCAGAACCACATCACCCGCAGCGTCACCGTCGCCAAGTCCGGCACGCTGACCGTCATCCTTTGCGCCAACCCCTCTACCGGCTACCAGTGGGAAGAGAACGCCACTATCAGCTTTGTTGCCGGTAACGGGGCCATCATCCGGCAGACCTCGCACAACTACGAGGCCGGAGAGGCCAACAGCGAGGAGATGATTGTGGGCGCCCCCGGCGAGGATACCTGGGTCTTTGACCCCCAGAGAGAGGGTACGGCGACCATTTCCTTCAGCTATGGCCGTCCCTGGGAAGGCGGCGAGCAGGGCGTCTGGACACTGACCGTCAACGTCACCGTGGAATAGACCGGCCCGATGAAAGCACTACGCTGGTACGGCCGCCGCGACCTGCGCTACGAAGACGCGCCCGAGCCGGAGCCCGCGCCGGGGCAGGTAAAAATAAGGGTTAAGCTGGCCGGCATCTGCGGCACCGACCTCAAGGAGTACGCCGACGGTCCCCTGATGCTCGCGCCGGAGCGGGCCCCCGTCACTCTGGGGCACGAGTTCGTGGGGACGGTGGCGGCGGTGGGCGAGGGCGTCGGCGGCTTTCGGCCCGGCGACCGCGTCAGCGGCGTGGGCTACTACTACTGCGGCCAATGCTACGCCTGCCGCGAGGGCCGCTACAACCTCTGCCTCAACCAGGGCTTTACCGGCCTCACCACCGACGGCTGCATGGCCGAGTATTTCGTCCTGCCCGCCTACGCCGCCTACAACCTCCCCGATAACGTCAGCGATGATATGGGCGCCCTGGTGGAGCCGCTGGCGGTGGCCCTCCACGCCGTAAGTCAGGGCAGCGTCCAACCGGGCGATAGCGTGGCCGTCGTCGGCGACGGCGCCATCGGCCTGGGCGTGCTGCTGGCCGCCCGCGCCGCCGGAGCGGGGAAGATTTATCTCATCGCCAAGCACCGGGGGCGGGGCGAGCTGGCCGCCAGGCTGGGGGCGGACGCCGTTATCTATTTAGACGAAGGCGACCCGGCGGAGAAAGTCCACCGGCTTACCGGAGGGGAGGGGGCGCGCGTCACCATCGAGTGCGTCGGCAGGCCGGAAACGCCGCAGCTGGCCCTCAACCTCACCCGCCGCCGGGGCAGCGTGGTGCTCGTCGGTGTCTTCGCACGGCCCGGCACGATTGATTTCAGTACCATGACCTTCACCGAGATTAACATGGTGGGCAGCTCCATCTATATCGGCGAGGGCGCCGAAGCTGTATCCCTCATGGCCGAAGGCCGCCTCGACCCCACCCCCCTCGTCACCTCCCGCGTCCCTCTTAAGGACGCCGCCAGCGGGTTCGCGGCGCTCCTGGCCGATAAGGACGCCAACATCAAGGTGCTGCTGAGCCTGCCTTGATACCTTGAGCCGGTTGGCCTACAATAGCCTTAGTAAATCAGGCAAGGAGGCAAA
>DAOUEP010000040.1:0-15319 GCA_034430515.1 Dehalococcoidales bacterium
GGTGCGCAAAAGAGTATTGACGCACTTGCGCAATTACTCTATAATATAGCTACGAGGGCAAGCTAACCATGACCGTTATCTGCATCGTCAATCAGAAAGGCGGCGTCGGCAAGACCACCACCGCCGCCGCCCTGGCCCAGGGTCTCAGCGAGCACGGCAAAAAGGTGCTGGCGGTGGACTGGGACCCCCAGGCCAGCCTCACCATTACTCTGGGGTTCAACCCGGAGGACATCAAGTGCACCGGCTACGACGTCCTCAAGAGCATCATCCGCAGCAACGGCAACATCTCCATCGGCGACGCCGCCCTGGCCACGACCATCCCCGGCGTCGACCTCGTCCCGGCCAATATCGAGCTTTCCCAGGCGCAGCTGGACCTGGTCAACGCCTTTACTCGCGAGATGGTGCTCAAGGACATGCTGGCCCCGGTACGCAAAAAGTACGACTACATTCTGGTGGACTGCCTGCCCAGCTTAGGGCTGCTCACCATCAACGCCCTCTCCGCCGCCGACAGCGTGCTGATACCGCTGCAGGCCGATTTCCTGGCCATGAAGGGGCTGGCCCAGCTCATCAGCACCATCCTCCGCGTGCAGGAGAAAATCAACTCGTCGCTGGAAATCCTGGGCATCGTCTTTACCATGACCAACTTCCGCACCCTGCACAGCCGCGAGGTCGTCGAGGTCACCCGCCAGGCCTTCGGCGATAAAATCCGCGTCTTCGATACCACCATCCCCACCAGCGTCCGCTTTAAGGAGGCCCCGGCCGCCGGCATGTCGATAATCAACTACGCCCCCAACTCCGAGGGGGCCGATGCGTACAGATCACTTACGGAAGAGGTGCTGCATGAAAAGAGCTAGAATTACCGAGGAGCTTGCCTACGGCTCGGCCCTGGACCGGCTCACCGGCGGCGACCGCGCCACGGAGACGGCGCCGCGGCCGGCCACCCCCGTCCCCGCCGCCGGCCGGTCGTCCACCATCAAGCTTTCCGTCTTCCTCAACCGGGAGGAGGACGCCTACCTGGAGAACCTGGCCTCCACGGCCAAGTTCAGCGGCGGCAAAAAACTCAGCAAGACCCGGCTCATCGAGGCCATGGTGCGGGCCTTCCGGCAGACCGGCCTCGACGTGCGCGGCGTGCGCGACGACGAGGAACTGCTCACCCGGACCCTGGCCCAGATGCGCTGAGGTCGCAGGAGGCAGGTAAAATGGCGACCAAACGGCAACCCTTACCTCTTTCCCTGCTCATTTCCCTGGCCGGGAAACGGGCCCTCATCACCGGCTCGTCGGCAGGCATCGGGAGGGCCATCGCCTTCCGTTTCGCCGAGGCCGGCGCCGACCTGGAGCTGGCCGATGTCAACAGCCCCTGCCCCAGCCCGGTGAAAAAGGAGCTGGAGCGCTACGGACACGAGGTCAATACCCACAAGGTTGATATGTCCTCCGACGAGGCCCTCCACGCCCTCTGGGAGAAGCTGGCCGGTAAGGAGCCGGATATCCTGGTGAACAACGCCGGCATCTATCCCTTTAGGAACTTCCTGGAGGTTGACGACGCCTTCCTCAAGCGCGTCACCGACATCAACCTGCACTCGGTCTTTCACATGTGCCAGCAGATGATACGGCGGCGGGAGAAGCGGGGCGGGGTCATCGTCAACGTCTCTTCCATCGAGGCTATCCTGCCCACCACCCCCGACCTGATTCCCTACGCCATCTCCAAGACGGGGGTCATCGGGCTTTCCCGCGGCCTGGCCAAGGAGTACGGCCGCCACGGCTTCCGCATTAACGTCCTCCTGCCCGGCGGCATCAATACCCCCGGCACCCGGGCGGTGGCCAAAGAAATCGCCCATCTCAAGCTGAGCCTGCTCAAGACGGGCTACGAGTTCCGCATCCGGCAGCCGCTGGGGCGCAACGGCCAGCCCGACGAGGTGGCCCGGGTGGCCCTCTTCCTGGCCAGCGACCTCTCCAGCTACATGACCGGGGCGCTGGTGGCGGTGGACGGGGGCTTTCTCTCGGCCTGAGCGGGCCGCTTAGCGGACGATAATCCTGCCCGCCGGCTCGGCCACCACCTCCCCGATGATGGCCGCGGCATCCACGCCCTTGCGGTGCAGCTTGTCGAGCAGGCCCTCGGCCTTGTCCGCCGGCACGGCCATAAGCAGGCCGCCGGAGGTCTGCGGGTCGTAGAGGACGTCCTGCAAAAACTGCGGCAGGGCGCCGTCCATATCCACCATGCCCTTGCGGAAGTCGCGGTTGCGGTGCAGGCCGCCGGGCATCATGCCCATGTCAATCAGCCCCTTGACCCCCTCGAAAATGGGCACGTCGGCGGCGTTGATAATCAGGCCGGAGCCGGTATCGGCGACCATCTCGGCGGCGTGCCCCAGCAGCCCGAAGCCGGTGATATCGGTGGCGGCGCTGACGCCCGCCTTGACCATCAGCTCCGCGGCGGTGCGGTTGAGGGCGACCATGGACTCGGTGACGAGCTTGACGGCGGCCCGGTCGGCCAGGTTGCCCTTGATGGCGGTGCTGATGATGCCGGTGCCCAGCGGTTTGGTGAGGATGAGGCGGTCGCCGGGGCGGGCGGTGTGGTTGTGCACCAGCTTGTCCGGGTGGACGGTGCCGGTGATGGCCAGGCCGTATTTCAGCTCCGGGTCCTCGATGCTGTGCCCGCCGACGAGGGCGACGTCGGCCTCGTGCAGCTTGGAAAGTCCCCCCCGCAGCACCTGCTGCAATACCGAGATGTCCAGCACGTTCTGGGGGAAGCAGACGATGTTAAGCGCCGTAATCGGCTTGCCGCCCATGGCGTAGACGTCGCTGAGGGCATTGGCCGCGGCGATGCGCCCGAAGTCGTACGGGTCGTCGACGATGGGCGTAAAGAAGTCCACCGTCTGCACCAGGGCCAGGTCTTTGGCAATTTTATAAACGCCGGCGTCCTCGGCCCGCTCCAGGCCCGAAATAATGTTGGGGTCGGGCCGCAGGGGCAGGCCGGCCAGCGCCTTGACGAGGTCTCCCGGACCTATCTTGCAGGCTCAGCCGGCGCCGTGCACGGTCTCGGTGAGGCGCAGTTTGTCCTCGTCACCCATGCGAGCCCCCTTTTACCTATTTGGCCGGCGGTGTCAGCGTCAGCCGGTATTCGCCGGCGACGGCCTCTTCCTTGATGGCATAGCCCCGGCTCTGCGCCAGGCGCGCCACGTTCTCTTTGGAGACCTCGGTCTCTATCAGTACCGTCAGTGCCTCTTTGGGGCTTGCCTCCATCGCCTTTTTGGTCTTCACCACCGGGATGGGGCAGGAATAGCCCCGCACGTCAACTTCTAGCATTTATTCTACTCCTCCTGTGGTGCAAACACCACTCCACTGGCAGAGATATTGCTTGAAAACTGCCGGCAATTGCGCGATGACCCGGCCGACGCGGGTGGCCGGGGTGACTTGGGCCAGGTAACCGGCCATGCGGTTGGCCCGGGCGGCGATGATGGCCGCCTCGTGCGGCGCCAGCCCGGCGGCGGTAAAGCCGGCCACCATGCCGGTAATGGTATCGCCGGTGCCGCCGATGGGCTCCATCAGGGGCACGTCCGGCTCGTTGATGGCGGCGATAATCTCGCCGCCGCGGGCGACGTAGTCGGTCGCCCCCTTGACCAGCATCAGTTTGGCGTCGTTCTTTTGCGCGTGGATGGTCTTGATGAGCTCCGGCATACGCTCCGTATCATTATAGGTCATAAAGCGCACGTAGGCCGGGTGGGTGGCGGCGGGGTCGGCCAGAAAGGCCGCCTCGGCGGCGTCCGGCGTGAAGATATCGAACTGTAATGCCAGCCCGGCCGCCTTGGCCGAGTACATCGAGGCGGCGTCGGCGATGAGGAGGGGACGCCGGGGGCACTTTTCGAGGGCGGCGCAGAGCCGCCGCGTCAGGTTCATATCGGGCAGCCAGTAGTGCAGGGCGAGCACCTCCGGCGCCAGCTTGCTGATGCGCTCGATGAGGTACTCGTAAAGCACGCGGCTGCCCTGCCCCTGGCCGATGTCCCCGGCCAGCAGCGCCTGCGGCGGCGAAAGCTTGAGGTAGTCCGTCACCGCCAGCGCCGCGCTGACCATGGCGCCGGTGCCCTGAGTACAGGCCAGGCTCTGTCCGGCGACGACGAGGTCGTCGCCATCGCGGCTCACCGCGCCGTAAGTGAGCGGAAAATCGGCAACCGGCACCGTCCCGGCGATGAGCAGCATCAGGCCTCACCGCCTTCCGTCAGCGCTATCGCCTCCTCGTGGGCACGCTCGAGCATCAGGGCGCAAAGAGTATAGCCCAGGTCGCGGGGGCGCGGCGCCTCGGCCACGGGCTTGTCCAGCATGGCGGCGTGCAGGTAGGGGATATCGGGGCAGCCGCCGCCGGAGGTATTGACGATTTTCCCCGTCGCCTTTTCGTAGGTGAGCTTCATGTTGGCGGCCTTGACCATCACCCAGTCGCCGTAGTCGGTAACGCGGACGATTTCCAGTATCTCCGGCGAATCACCCGCCAGCGGCCGCACCTCAACGTAGGCCACGTCGGCCTCGCGGAGGCGCCGTTCGATGCCGGGCTGCTCCACCAGGTTAATCGCCACGGCCAGGTCGCAGCCGCGGCGCAGCTCCGGCGGGGGCGCCACCAGGCGCACCGTGTAGCCCGCCTTTTTCAGGGCGCGCTCGGCGGCCATGGCGGCCTGGACTTCCTCGAAGAGCACCAGGCCGCCGAACTCGGTGGTATTCTTAGCGCGTTTTAACAGGGACATCCCTCAGGCCTTCTCCCGCATGGTAAAGCCGACGGTGATACAGAAGACCAGCCCGATGATAACCGCCACCGGGCCCCAGGTGCCCACGCCCGCCGGGCTGGAGGCCAGCAGGAAGTTGTGGGCGATGGCCGCCCCGGCGATGTAGCCCAGCACGGTCATGCCGGCGTCGGTATCGCCCTCGCCGCTGAGGATGCAGTTGCGCAGCGGGCAGCCGCCGATGAGGGTGGCCGCCAGGCCCACCAGGGCCATGCCCAGCAAGTTCCAGAGGTGGTTATCGTGGGCCACCGGCTGGTCGGTGAAACCCCAGTGGTAGATGCCCCCGCCGCCGAAGTTACCGGCGATATAGTTGGTCACCAGCGCCGCGATGAAGAAAGCGGCCACGCCGCTCATGAGGTAGGTGTCCCTCACCAGGAAGATGTCACGCCAGGCGCCGACGAAGCACATGCGCGTCCGCTGCGCCAGGAAACCGACACCCAGCCCCACGACTAAAGCTATCGCCAGCGGGGCGAACTGCGAGCCGGGGCCGCTCTCGCTCTGGAAGATAAAGCCGGGCTTGAAAATGGCCAGCAGCAGCAGCCCCAGCATGGCCACCGGCATTATCCAGCCGACGACGGAGCGCATCTTGTTGGCCCGCCCCAGGTTGAAGCCGCGCCGGAGGAAGAAGATGCCGATAAGCACCCCGGCGACAAGGCCGACGATGCCTAAAATGGCGTTGAGGTCGCCGCCGGCCAGCCGCAGCATCATGCGGATGGGGCAGCCCAGGAAGACCAGGGCGCCAATCATGACGAAGGCGCCCATGAAGAAACGGATGAGCGGCGAGGAACCGCCGCGGGAGCGAAATTCGCGGAAAGCGAACGATGTTATGAAGGCGCCGATGACAAAGCCGATGATTTCCGGCCGGATGTACTGGACAACGCTGGCCCGCTGCAGCCCGAGCGCCCCGGCGATATCGCGGAGGAAACAGGCCACGCAGATGCCCATGTTGGGGGGATTGCCCCAGTTGACCATGAGCGCCCCCAGCACCCCGAAGACGAGACCGGCGCCGACAATAAAGAGCTTTTTTCTGCTCAAAAGCGTCTCCTTTCCCGAGTATTCCCGTGGTCGCTGTAGAGTCCCTGCTCGATACGCATCACCCCGCTTCCGGCTTGATGATTGGCCCCAAATGACCTAAAATAACCGTGGGAGATTATAGCATAAGCAAAGTCTTGATGCAAGATAAGATATGCTTATACTAAAACGGGGATTGAAATGAATTTAGACCAGCTCAAGACCTTCCGCGAAATCGCCCGGCGGGGCAGCTTTTCCGAGGTGGCCCGGCAGCTGGCCATCAGCCAGCCGGCGGTCTCCTTTCAGGTGCAAAAGCTGGAGCAGGAGCTGGGGCTGCGCCTCATCGACCGCAGCCAGCGGGCTATCACCCTGACCGCCGCCGGGCGCCGCCTGCTGCGCTTCGCCGAGGCCGTCGAAAAGGACTACGCCGGCCTCCGGCAGGATTTGGAGCGGCTCCGCGAGACCATCTCCGGCGACCTCCTCATCGCCGCCAGCACCATCCCCGCCGAGTACCTGCTGCCGTCCCAGCTGGCGCGCTTCAAGCAGCGCCACCCGGCGGTGCGTATCCAGGTGGACGTTTCCGACTCGCTCACTGTCATCGACAAGGTGCGCGATAACAGCTACGAGATAGGTTTCTGCGGCACGCCGCCGGAGGGACACGACCTGACGACCTTCAACCTGGCCCGCGACGAGCTTACCCTTATCTGCTTCCCGGCCCACCCCTTCGCCGGGAAAAGGGAGGTCGGCCCCGACGACCTGGAGGGCGAGCCTTTCATCTTCCGCGAGGCGACCTCGGGCACGCAGCGCACCCTGGAAGACCGGCTGACCCGGGCCGGCTACGATATCAAGCAGCTTAAGTCCCAGCTCGTCCTGGGGAGCACCCGGGCGGTGGTGGCCGCCGTGGCCGCCGGGGCGGGCATCGCCTTTGTTTCCAGCCTGGCGGTACCCCAGAACGTCTCCCCCGCCCCGGTCGTGCCGGTGGCGGTGCGCGGGCTCGACCTGGGGCGGGATTTTTACGGCATCTACCGCCAGGAGCGGGTGGTCTCCCGCCTCCTGACGGCCTTTATCGATTTCGTCAAGGCGGAGGCCGGGCAGCGTGACCGGGGCGCCTGAGGCAGTCCCGGACGGCGTATCCGGCCACTGGCTTAACGTCAGCGGACACCGCGTGTATTACCTTAAGGCTGGCGAAGGCCCGCCGGTGGTACTGCTGCACGGGGGCGCCAGCGACGGCCGCGACTGGCTGGCGACGATGACGGCGCTGGCCGACGGCTTCAGCCTCTACGCCCCCGACCTCATCGGCTTCGGGCAGAGCCAGCGGCGCCAGACGGGCTATTTCCTGGCCGATTTCAGCAACTTCGTGCGCGACTTCGCCGCTTCTCTCGGCCTGGAGGGATACTGCCTGGTGGGGCACTCCTTCGGGGCCAGGGTGGCCCTGGACACGGCCCTGGCCAACCCGGAGCGGGTGATTAAGCTCGTCCTCGCCGACTCCGCCGGCCTGGACGGTATTTCCCGCTTCGGCTCGGCCCTCTTTGCCTTGTTCTGGGCGCTGCGCCAGCTGCGGCGGCAGCGGCAGCCGTTCCCCCGTTTTCTGGTGCGGGAGGGGGAGGACTATAACCACGTGAGCGATACGGCGCTGCGCTCGCTGAGGACGCCGACGCTGCTCGTCTGGAAGGCCCGCGACCTCTACGTCCCGGTGGCCATCGCCCGGCGGGCGGCCAGGCTGATGCCTCAGGCGCGCCTGGCGCTGCTGCCCGGCTACGGGCACGCCCCCCACAAAGGGAATACGGAGGCTTTCTGCAACCTGCTGCGGGAGTTTCTGGACGAGGACTGAGCAGTGAGGAGTGCTAAACCGTAAGCACGTAGACCTGGGTGCTCACCGGCAGGTTGGACCGGCTGACGGAGAGCTTGGGGCGCGGCTCGATTTGCTCCTGCCCCATCTCCTTGAGGAAGTCGTCCACCGTATCCAGCTCGCGGCCGGTCTGCGGGGTCTTGTAATGCATCGGGATGACCACCTTGGGCTCCACCTTGCGGATGACCTCGGCGGCCATGGCGGCGTTGATGGTGGAGACGCCGCCCACCGGCAGCAGTAGCACGTCCACGTTGCCCATCTCCTCCACCTGCTCGTCGCCGAGGACATGGCCGATATCGCCCAGGTGGCACACGGCCACGCCGTCTATCTCCATGAGGTAGGCGGTGTTCTTGCCGCGCCCCTGGCCCTTGACGGCGTCGTGGTAGGTATCGATGCCGATGATGAGGACGTTGGAAATCTCGTACTCACCGGGGCCGGTGATGAGGTGCGGCTCCCCGCCGATGCCCTGTACGTAAGAGTGGGAGGGGTGGGGATGGCTCACGGTGACGATGTTGGCGGTTTGCTTGCCCAGGTTATAGCCCAGGCCGGGCGGGAAGGGGTCGGTGATGACGACGGCCTGGTTACCCTTTATCCGGAAACAGGAGTGCCCCAGCCAGGTGATATCCACCTTTTCAGTGTAGCACAGGCGGGGGTTGCGTTCAAGAAAAAGTCCCCCGAAATAACCCCCCGGAACCTACATTTACCCTTGACAAAACACCCCCAAAAGTGCTAAATTATCATTAGCAGTCTCGTGCTTAGACTGCTAACGGAGACTGAGATGATAACGTCCCGCAGCGGTCAGATACTCAATTACATCGTGGAGCGGTACATCAGCCGGGCGGTGCCGGTGCCCTCGCAGGCCGTGGCCGACCGGGCCAACCTGCAGGTGAGCCCGGCCACCATCCGCAACGAGATGGCCTGGCTGGAGCGCGAGGGATACCTCGTCCGCCCCCACACCTCGGCGGGGTGCACCCCCTCGGACAAGGGCTACCGCTACTACGTGGAGGCCATGCAGAGCCTGCGCCTCCCCCGCGAGGAGCAGCGCCTTATCAGCCACACCTTCCACCAGGTGGAGCGCGAGGTGGAGGCCTGGGTGAGCCTCACCGCCAGCATTTTAGCGCGCCTGGCGCAGAACGTGGCCGTGGTGAGCCTGCCCAAGTCCACCGACTGCCGCTTCAAGCACCTGGAGCTCATCGCCCTGCAGGAGCAGCGCGCCCTGATGGTAGCCGTCTTCGAGGGGGCCAAGGTCAAGCAGGAGCTGATTACCTTCGGCGAGGCGGTCGCCCAGCCGGCGCTCTCGCTGGCCAGCGACAAGCTCAACGCCGCCTGCGGCGGCCTGACCGGCCGCGAAATCAAGGCCCAGACGCTGGAGCTGACGCCCCTGGAGGAGGAGGCCACCGGCCACCTCGTCGAGATGATGCAGGCCGAGGACAGTCAGGAGTACCGGGAGCCCTACCTGGAGGGCTGGCACTTTATGCTGGAGCAGCCGGAGTTCGCCCAGAGCGACCAGATGCGCCGCCTCATGGAGCTGGTGGAGCAGCGGGGGCTGCTGCGGGTCATCGTCCCGGCGCGGCCCAGCCGTCCCGGCGTGCAGGTTATCATCGGCAAGGAGAACCAGGACGCCGCCATGCAGAACTGCTCCGTGGTCATCGGCCGCTACGGCCTGCCCGAGGCGGCCACCGGCACCATCGCCGTGGTCGGCCCCACGCGCATGTCCTACTCGCGCACCATCCCCTCGGTCTATTACCTCTCCACGGTGCTGAGCCGGCTGGTGGCCGGGCTGTACGGGCAGCCATTACAAAACGAAGAGGATAACACCGAAGCATGATGCCCCGCGACCCGGAAGAACTGAATAACGAGGAGCCGCCGGTAGACCCGGAGGCCGAGGGCGCCCCGGAGACGGATGCCCCGGAGAAAGCCGTATCCGAGGCCGAAGAGAAGGCCGCCGAGTACCTGGCCAGCTGGCAGCGCGCCCAGGCCGACTTCATCAACTACAAGCGCCGTATGGAGCAGGAGCGCGCCGATTACAACCGCTTCGCCAACGCCAACTTCGCCCTGGCGCTGTTGCCCGCCCTGGACGACCTGGAGCGGGCCATCGCCGCCGTGCCCCACCGCTACGCCAAGAGTGAATGGGTGGAAGGCGTGCGGCTGGTGGCGCGCAAGTTCCTGACCATCCTGGAGGGGCAGGGTGTCAAGCCCGTCGTGGCCCTGGGGCAGCCCTTCGACCCCAACTTCCACGAGGCGCTGCGGCAGGCGCCGGGTCAGGAAGGCGTAGTTATCGAAGAATTTCAAAAAGGCTATATGTTAAACGATAAACTCCTCCGTCCCGCCCGCGTGGTGGTGGGCAACGGAGAAGCCGAAAATAAGGAGGCAACGTAAATGGGTAAGGCAGTAGGCATAGATTTAGGCACCACTTTCAGCGAGGTGGCCGTGCTGGAGGGGGGCGAGCCCGTCGTCATCACCTCCGCCGAAGGCAGCCGCCTCATCCCTTCGGTAGTGGCCATGAACAAGAATGGCGAGCGCCTGGTGGGGCAAATCGCCAAAAGGCAGGCCATCACCAACCCGGAGAACACGATATACGCCATCAAGCGCTTCATGGGGCGTAAGTGGGGCGAGCCGGCCGGGCGTGAGCTCCCTGTCGAGGAGGACGCCAAGCGCAAGACCTATAAGGTGACCAAGGCCGCCAACAACGACGTCCGCGTCACCATGGGCGGCAAGGACTACAGCCCGCCGGAGATATCGGCCATGATTCTGCAGAAGCTCAAGTCCGACGCCGAGGCCTATCTGGGCGAAAAGGTCACCGAGGCCGTCATCACCGTCCCGGCCTATTTCAACGACGCCCAGCGCCAGGCTACCAAGGACGCCGGCAAGATCGCCGGCCTGGAGGTGCTGCGCATCATCAACGAGCCCACCGCGGCGGCGCTGGCCTACGGGCTGGACAAAAAGGGCGACGAGACCATCGCCGTCTACGACCTGGGCGGCGGGACATTCGACATCTCCATCCTGGAGCTGGGCGAGGGTACCTTCCAGGTGAAGAGCACCAACGGCGATACCCACCTGGGCGGCGAGGACTTCGACCAGCGCATCATGGAGTGGCTCATCGCCGAGTTCAAGAAAGACCAGGGCATCGACCTGGGCAACGACAAGACGGCCCTGCAGCGCCTCAAGGAGGCCGCCGAAAAGGCCAAAGTGGAGCTGTCCAGCGTGCAGCAGACCGAGGTCAACCTGCCATTTATCACCGCCGACGCCTCCGGCCCCAAGCACCTCAACATCACCCTCACCCGCGCCAAGCTGGAGCAACTGTTGATGGACCTGGTCGAAAAGACCATCGAGCCGTGTAAGCAGGCGCTCAAGGACGCCGGCAAGACGGCCGCCCAGATTGACGAGGTGATTCTGGTCGGCGGGCAGACGCGCATGCCGCTGGTGCAGCAGAAGGTGCAGGAGTTCTTCGGCAAGGAGCCGCACAAGGGCGTCAACCCCGACGAGGTGGTGGCCATCGGCGCCGCCATTCAGGCCGGCGTGCTCAAGGGCGAGGTCAAGGACGTCCTCCTGCTGGACGTGACGCCGCTTACCCTGGGCATCGAGACCCTGGGCGGCGTGGCCACGCCCTTGATACCGCGCAATACCACCATCCCCACCGCCAAGAGCCAGATATTCTCCACCGCCGCCGATAACCAGCCCAGCGTGGAGATTCACGTCCTCCAGGGCGAGCGCCCCATGGCCACCGACAACCGCACCCTGGGCCGCTTCATGCTCGATGGCATCCTGCCGTCGCCGCGGGGCTTGCCCCAGATTGAGGTCACGTTTGACATCGACGCCAACGGCATCCTCAACGTCCGCGCCCAGGACAAGGGCACCGGCAAGGAACAGAAAATAACCATCACCGCTTCAAGCGGCCTCTCCAAGGACGAGGTCGACAAGATGCAGAAAGAGGCGGAGATGCACGCCGCCGAGGACGCCAGGCATCGCGACGAGGTCGAGGCCAAGAACACCGCCGACACCATGGCCTACCAGGCCGAGAAGACCCTGCGCGACAACAAGGACAAGATACCCGCCGAACTCAACAAGGAAGCCGAGGAGAAGATTGCCGCCGTCAAGAGCGCCCTGCAGGGCAGCGATACCGAGGCCATCAAGAGCGCCTCGCAGGCCCTCAACGAGACGATGCAGAAAATCGGCTCGGCCGTTTACGGGCAGCAGAGCCAGCAGCCCCCGCCCCCCGGAGGTGAAACGCCGCCGGAAGGCGAAGGCGGCAAGGGCGGCGAGGACGAAGGCACGGTTGAAGGGGAGTTTAGAGAAGTTTAGTAACTGCGGATTTGCGCAATTAAGGATATTATGAGAGGGGGTGTAAAAAGCCCCCTCTTTTCTTATCGTGATACATGCTTCCCGCTGTCATCGTGGCAGGAGAAATGCTATTATCATACCTGAGGAATGATGATGTTAACCATCAGACGGGCGGCGCTGCCAGACCTTGAGGCCATCACCGAGATTTATAATCAAGCCATTCTTAACACCGTGGCCACTTTCGACACGGAGACAAAGACCGCCGGGGGGCAACGCGCCTGGTTCGAGCAACACGGGGACAGGCACCCCATACTGGTCGCCGAACAAGATGGGGTTATTGTAGGTTGGGCCTCCCTCAGCGCGTGGTCAGACCGGTGCGCCTACTCCGATACCGCGGAAATTTCGCTGTACGTTGAGGAAAGCCACCGTAACAAAGGTATCGGCCGCAAGTTATCGGAGGCGGCTATCAAGGCTGGCCGGGACGCCGGCATTCATGTTCTAATTGCCAGAATCGCCGAAGGCAACGCCGATAGTATCCATATCGCGGAATCCCAGGGTTTCGAGCATATCGGCATCATGAGGGAAGTCGGCCGCAAGTTCGGCAAGCTCCTTGATGTTTACCTGATGCAGAAATTGCTGGACAGGCCGGCTGAATGAAAGCGTTATCGCGCCCGGTCCCGGCAGGTCTCGGTATCCTCCAGCCCGCAGGCACTACAGGCGCCGGTGCGGCAGTCAGGCGTGGCCAGCCCCTCAGACGCCCGCCTTAGCTCGTCTTTAAGGAAGGCGACACTTACCCCACTCTCGATGTGTGACCAGGGCAGAATCTCATCCTGGGGCCGCTCACGGCGGGCGTAGAAGTCCGGCCTAAGCCCCTCGGCGGCAAAGGCACTCTCCCAGATTTCAAACTTGAAGTGCTCCGTCCAGGCGTCGAAGCGGCAGCCCGCCTCCCAGGCGCGCCGGATAACCCGGCCCAGCCGCCGGTCGCCCCGCGAGAGGCAGGCCTCCAGCAGGCTGGTGCGGGTGTCCTGCCAGGAAAGGCGCGTCCCCTTGCGCGCCAGGCCCAGCTGCAAGACCTCCTGCTTGGCGGCCAGGCTGGCCTCGTCCTCCTGGGCGCTCCACTGGAAGGGGGTGTGGGGCTTGGGGACGAAGGTGGCCACGCTGATGCGGAGTGTCGGTCGGCGCCCGGCGGCGCGCTTACCCTCGGCGCGGACTTTTTCGACGAGGTCGACGATGCCGGCGACGTCCGTCATCGTTTCGGTGGGCAGCCCCACCATGAAGTAGAGCTTTAAGCCCGTCCAGCCCCGCTCGAAGGCGGTGGCCGCCGTCTCCAGGAGGCTGGCCTCGCTGATGTCTTTGTTGATGGCGCGGCGCAGCCGCTCGGTGCCGGCCTCCGGCGCGAAGGTGAGGCCGGTGCGGCTGCGGGTGGGCAGCGAGGCCACCAGCCGGATGGAGAAATCGTCCAGGCGCAAGCTGGGCAGCGACAGCGCCAGGTTGGGGTAATGTTGGGCGAGATTACTCACCAGCGCCTCGATGCCGGGGTAGTCGGAGGTGCTCAGCGAGACCAGCGAGACCTCGTTGTAGCCGCAGTTGGTAATAAGCTCGCCGGCGGCCCGGAGCACCTCCTCGTGGGGGCGCTCGCGCACCGGGCGGTAAATCATGCCCGCCTGGCAGAAGCGGCAGCCCCGCGAGCAGCCGCGCTGTATCTCGATGGCGCCGCGGTCGTGGATGACCTCGATGTAGGGCACCACCGGGCGGTCGGGGGGCGGGGGCAAGGTGGCGACCAGCCGCCGCCGGACGGTCGCCCTGGCCTCCGGGGCGTTGGGCGTGATGCTCTTGACGATGCCCTGGCTATCGTAGGCGACGTCGTAGAGGGAAGGCACGTAGACGCCCTCCAGAGCGGCCAGCTTACGCAGCAGGGCGGACTTGCCCTCGCCGCGGTGCTCGCGGAAGGTATCCAGCAGCTCGCCGGTAACCTCCTCGCCGTCGCCGATGACGAAGGCGTCGATGAAATCGGCCAGGGGCTCCGGGTTGAGGCAGCTGCTCCCCCCGGCGATGACCAGGGGGTGGTCGTCGTCCCTCTCGGCGGCGAGAATGGGTATCCCGCTCAGGTCGAGCATGTTGAGGACGTTGGTGTAACCCAGCTCGTAGCCCAGCGAAAAGCCGATGATGCCGAAGTCTTTAAGCGGCCGCTTCGTCTCCAGGCTGAAGAGGGGCGCCCCGGCGGCGCGCAGGGCGGCCTCCATATCCACCCAGGGGGCGTAGACGCGCTCGGCCAGGGCGTCGGCGCGGCGGTTGATGATGTCGTAGAGGATGGGCACGGCCATGTTGGACATGCCGACCTCGTAGGTATCCGGGAAGGCCAGCGCCACCCGGACGGGCGTGGCGTCCCAGTCCTTGACAACGGCGTTCCACTCGCCGCCGGTATAGCGCGCCGGGCGGTTGACCCGGCGCAGGAGCTCGTTATCCAGCAAGGCTTACCTCCAGTCCTAAAATTATAGGGGGAAACGGGGACAGGCGCAAATAGACACCGAAAAGGGCAAGTGCGCAGTTGCGCAATTACGCCATGACGCTGCTAGCCGCGCCAACGACCTTCCGGCCATTTTCCTATTGTGCCGCTAATGTTGTATATTAGGGTTAATCTGGCAAAACCTGCCTGAGGAGGGACGATGAACGTTATCTGGGTAATCTCCGATACGCTGCGGCGCGACCACGTGGGGGCCTACGGGAACAAAAAAATCATCACGCCGGCGCTGGACGCCTTCGCGTCCAGGGCGGTGCGCTTCGACCGCCACCACATCGCCGGCTTCCCGACCATGCCCACCCGCGCCGACTACCTGACCGGCCGCTGGACGATGTCCTACATGCAGTGGGAGCCGCTGTTCAAGGACGAGCTGCTGCTCCCCGACCTGCTCGCCAACCAGGGCATCAACACCGCCGCGGTCGTCGATACGCCCTTCTATACCCGCGTCGGCATGAACTACGACCAGGGCTTCCGCACCTTCGACGAGGTGGTCGGCCAGCTGAATTTGATGTGGATGGATTCCCCCGACGGCAAAGGGGGCGAGGTCATCCACAGCATCTACGGCGGCGACGTGAGGGAAAACCGGCGCTACGAGTCCGATTACTTCGCGCCCCAGACGTTCATCCGGGCGATGCAGTGGCTGCAGCACCACTACAAGGAAAATTTCTTCCTGTATATCGACACCTGGGACCCGCACGAGCCGTGGGACCCCCCGCTGTATTACACCGAGCTTTACTGGCCCGGCTACGACGGCGAGATAGCACCACACCTTTACGGCTACTGGCCGCAGACACCCGGCTACACCCAGGAGAAAATCGACAAGGCCCACGCCGCCTACTGCGGCGAGGTCACCATGGTGGATACCTGGTTCGGCTACCTGATGCGGATGGTGGA
>DAOUEP010000041.1:0-6222 GCA_034430515.1 Dehalococcoidales bacterium
CAGCAGCACCAGGCCAAATAGAAATCCTAATTTTAATATTTTCCTGTTCATTTTAATGTCACCTCGGTTAAAAACTCGGGTATAACAAACTCACCATGGAAACCGGTTTAAATTCTCTGCCACTCTCTCACCTCCCAATCCTTATTCGTATGGCAAAACCGCGCGTACCCTCAAGCCTTCGCTGGCGAAGGGGCCGCGGTTCTTATCGGGCGTTTGAGGATTAACCGTTTGCCTTCCCTGACCCTTTATGTTTAGAGGTTTGCTATAGTTTTATTGCGTTTTTATAGTATTTGTTTGTTGAAATATCGTACTTTAGTACAGTATAATAACAAAAGGTGATGGCTCACCCGCCGTCGCCAAAATTCTTTTTTTGGGGGAAAAACCTGTTGCCGCAGGTCTTTACACTGTAATTCAGCTATTGACCAATATCCTGCTTTCTATAACAGGGCCGAAATCTGGCTATTTAGTATCCTGCTATCTATTACTTTAGTCATAGGCAGCTAAATATATACACAGAACACGGTATTTTGTCAAGTGCAAGTTAGTGCCCGGAAGCTACACAAAGGTCCAAAAAGGCAAGTTTATATCAGAAATGAGGCAAAATAATGAAGAAAAAAGAGTTTGCCGACTTCCTAACGGAAATATGCAAAGATAAGTGCCTATCGCTGCGCAGCCTCTCTAAAAATGCCGGGCTCAGTCCCGGTACGGTTCACAGCATCATCAACCGGGGACACGAGCCTTCACTCTATTCACTGAATCAATTAGCGGATTACTTAGGTGTCAGGAGACAATACCTGTGGAAGATGGCCGGTCTGCTCGTGGATGAGGATTCGGATGATAAGTCTAATCACCCCGACCCGCGCCTGGGCTACTACTTAGATAAACTCAATTCATTACCCGAGTCAGCCAGGGAATTGCTCATCCATATCATTGATGACATCGTAAACTACCATAACGGTTTTACGAAATATCATACGTCTAAGAAATAACTTCCCGCCGGGGCAGAGACAAGCGCCAGGCTAAAGAGCAATCCCGGTTTCAGTTTTTTCCGCTCCTCCTTTTACTTTCTCTAGTTCTTTATGTTTAGAGGTTTGTTATATTTTTATTACGTTTTTATAGTATTTGTGTATTGAAATATAGTACCTTAGGACGATATAATGACAAAAGGTGATGGCTCACCCGCCGTCGCCGAAATACTTTTCTTGGAAAAGACCTGTTGCCGCAGGTCTTTTCACTATCTGCGAGTAATTTACCGATTTATGCCTTCTCTAGGACCCCCTACCCTTGGTTATCAGTATGCTCATATTTAGCTGTTTTGAAGGCCAAAGGGTGTCTATCTGGACATTATAATATCAGCATCGCGTCGCCGAAGCTGTAGAAACGGTAGCTCCAGGCGATGGCCTCGGCGTAGGCTTTCAGGATTAAGTCCCGGCCGCCGAAGGCGCTCACCAGCATCAGCAGGGTGGAGCGGGGCAGGTGGAAATTGGTAATCATGGCGTCGACGGCGCGGAAGCGGTGGCCCGGCAGGATGAAAAGCTCCACCCACCCCTCGTAAGGCGCGATTCCGGCCCCCTCGCCGGCCAGGGCCGCCTGCTCCACCAGCCGCACCGCCGTGGTGCCCACGCCGATGACCCGCCGTCCCTCCCGCCGGGCGCGGTTGAGCTCGTCGGCGATATTTTTATCCAGCACGCCGTACTCCCGGTAGATATGGTGGCGGCGCGGGTCGTCCTCCTTGACGGGGCGAAAGGTATCCAGCCCCACGTGCAGGGTAACGAAGAGGCAGCGCACCCCCATCGCCCCGATTGCCTCAAGCAGCCCCGGCGTGAAGTGCAGACCGGCGGTGGGGGCCGCCACGCTGCCGGCGACGCGGGCGTAGACCGTCTGGTAGCGCTCCGGGTCGGCCAGGGGCTCGTGAATGTAGGGTGGCAGGGGGATTTCTCCGGCCGCCGCCAGGGGTGCCTCGTCGGCGAAGCGCACCGTCCGCAGGCCCCCCTCCCCGGCCTCGATAATTTCGGCGTTGAACGGCCCGGCCGTAGCGCCGTCCCCGCTAATCTCGATGGCGGCGCCGGCCTGGAGGCGGCGGGCGGGCTTGACCAGGGTTTCCCAGACACCGGCCTCCTGCCGCCGCAGCAGCAATAGCTCCACCCGGCCGCCGCTGGGGACGCGCCTGCCCTTGAGGCGGGCGGGGATGACGCGGCTCTGGTTGAAGACGAGGCAGTCGCCCTGGCGCAGGCAGGCCGTTATTTCGTGGAAACGGCGGTGCGCGATGGCGCCGCCGGCGCGGTCGACCACCATCAGCCGCGAGCCGTCGCGCGGCTCGATGGGGTGCTGGGCGATAAGCTCCGGGGGGAGGTTGTAATCAAAGTCGCTGGTCTTCATGGCGTCTGTTGTTTATGATACCGTGCGCCGGGGATAAAGGCAAAATGGTATAATCATCATAGAACCAAGATGTCCGACTTAGATTTAGATAAGTGCGCCAGCTGCCCCCTCGGCCCGCCGGACTGGCAGTATAAATGCAAGGCCTGCGGGCGGGAGTTCGCCATGCCCGCTCCCAAAGGCCCCGCCGAGGAAAAGCGGCGCGCCTGCCCCGGCTGCGGCAGTAAGGACATCGCCGTTACCAACCTGGGTAATAGCGAGGCCTGCCCGCCGGGCGGCTGATAGATTTTATTAGCAGGCCGTGTGCCCCCTACCCCTCCCAGACCACCTCCCCGCCGACAATCGTCATCAACACCTTGATATCTTTAATCCGCTCCGGCGGGCAAGCGGTGGGGTCGTCGCTGAGGAGGACGAGGTCGGCCAGCTTACCCGGCGCGATGGCGCCCTTGATAGTTTCCTCACCGGCGGCGTAGGCCGCATTAGCGGTATAGAGCGCCAGCGCCTGCCACGGATTAACGGCCTCTTCGGGCAGGAGCAACTGCCCGCTGGCCGCCCGCCGCGTTACCGCCGCGCCGATGCCCACCAGCGGGTTGACCGGGGCCACCGGGGCGTCGGAGCTGGCGGCCACCACCACGCCCGCCGCCAGGGGCGAGCCGATGCGGTAGAGCCAGGGGAGCTGCCCCGGCGGCACCGTGGCCAGGTAGCGCTGGCCGCTGTAATGGAGAAAGGGCGGCTGGGTAACGATGACCGCCCCTAGCTCCCTGATGCGCTCCAGGAGGTGCGGCGGGCACTCGCTACAATGCTCGATGCGGGGCCGCCAGCCGCTTACCGGCTCCCGCCCGGCGACATAGTCCAGCGTCGCCACGGCCACGGCGACCTCACTCTCGGCGACGGCGTGAAAGGCCAGTTGAAAGCCGGCCTGATGGCATTCCAGCGCCAGCCGGTTCAGGTCTTCCTGATTGCCAGCCAGCTCCGGCACGATTTTCACCGCGCCCAGCCGCAGGTCGGCATCGCCGGAGCCCGTCCGCAGCCCGGCCTCCCGGAACTCGCCCAGGTACGGCGCGCCCGCCATCATGGCGACCCGGCCGGCGAGCTTACCCGCTTCTTTAATCTTCTGCAGTACGCCCCAGCGCTTAAGACTGTTGGAGACACTGGCATCCTGAAACGAGGTAATGCCGTAAGAAAGAAGGTGCCGGTTCGCCAGCGCGATGCCCTCGTCAAGCTCGGTGGCGGTAAGCGGCGGCATCACCTCGCCGCGGATACGGCCCAGCATCCCGTAGAGCAGACCGTTGGGCCGGCCAGTGGCCAGGTCGCGCTCAATGCGCGCCCCGGGCGGCTCTTCCGTCTCCATGCCGATACCGGCCAGAGCCAGTCCCCGGCTGTTGAGGACGCCGGCGTGCTGCGAGCGGTGGCTCAGCACTACCGGGTGGTCGGGGGTGGCCTCGTCCAGGTCGCGGCGGGTGGGGTGGCGCTTCTCCTTAAGATAGAACTCGTCGTAGCCGCTGCCGCTCAGCCACTCACCCGGCGGGGTCTGGCTGGCCCGGCGGCGGATGGCCTCCTTGATTGCGGCGATAGAGGTTATCCCCGGCGGGCGCAGGTCGATGCCGCGGAGGCTGTCGACGAGGGAAAAGAGGTGCAGGTGGGCGTCGTTGAAGCCGGGCACGACGGTCTGACCGTCGCACTCAATGACCCGTGTTTCCGGCCCGGCCAGCGCCGTGAAGTCGCCCTCGCCGGCGACGGCAGTAATCTTACCATCGGAAATTGCCACCAGCCCGGCGGGGGGGCCGTCCCCCCCGGCCAGCACGCGGGCGTTGCTCAGGATTAAATCGGCCTTCGGCATCATTCCCCTTAATTGACCTTTGTCCGTAAAAATTCTACCATAGATAGAGGGAGGGGACATGGAATCTAAAGATAACTGCGGCGTCTGCGGCCGCCCGCTCGTCTACGGGACGGAAGAGGTGACCAGGACGTGCTCTTTCTGCGGCCGGTCGTTCCCCGCCCTGATTTACTGCCCCGAAGGCCACTACGTCTGCGATACCTGCCACAGCCAGAGCGCCCTCGAAGCCCTGCGGGGCGTGCTGGCCAACACCACCAGCACCTCCCCCGGCGAGATACTGGAGCAGGTCATGTCCCACCCCGCCGTGCCGATGCACGGCCCGGAGCACCACGCCATGGTGCCGGCTATTATCGTGGCCGCCGCCCGCAACGCCGGCTACCCCGTCCCGGACGGGGCTATCGAAAAGGCGCTGGAGCGCGGGGCCAAAGTCCCCGGCGGCTGGTGCGGCTCGCACGGGGTCTGCGGCGCCGCTATGGGCGTGGGCACCGCCGTGAGCGTGCTTACCGGGGCCACGCCGCTGACCGGGGAGACGCGCACGCTGGCCAACGCGGCCACGGTCTACGCCCTGGGCAAGATGCTGGATAACGGCCCGCGCTGCTGCAAACGGGCCAGCCGCCGGGCGCTGGCGGCGGCGGTGGAGTTTTTGAGGGAACGGCTGGGCATCAACCTGGAGGCGGGGCCGGAGATTGCCTGCGGCTATGCCAACCGCAACAAAGAGTGTCTCCGCGAAGCCTGCGAGTTTTTTCCTAAAAAATAACCTAGATAACTAATAAATCCTCCAGCGGCTCATCCGGGCTGACCGGGCCCACCACGGCCAGGCGCAGGTTTTCCCCCGCCAGAAGCTCCCCGGCCAGCTTTTGAAGCTCGGCGGCGGTAACGGCCTCGGCGGCGGCGATGACCTCGTCCTCGGTGAGGATGGTGCCGGTGAGGATTTCCTGCCCGCCCATCCAGCCGGCCACGCTGCGGCTGTCCTCCATGCGCAGCAGGATGCGCCCCTTGAAGAGTTCTTTGGCTTTATTCAGCTCCGCTTCCGGGATAGGCTCCCGAAGGCGTTTAAGCTCGCCGATGATGGCGCCCAGGGCCACCTTGAGGTTGGCGGCGTCCACCCCGGCCGGTATCGTCCAGGCGCCGGTATCCAGCAGGTGATCGGAGTAGCTCTGGATGCTGTAAGCCAGCCCCAGCTTATCGCGGATTTCGGCAAAGAGGCGGCTGCTCATGCCCTCCCCCAGGACGATGTTGAGCAAATCCAGCTTAAAGCGGTCGGGGTGGGTGACGGCGAGGCCCGGCAGGGCCAGGCAGAGCTGCGTCTGCTCGGTATCGCGGCGCTCGATAATGACGCGGCGCTCTAGCTTGTCCGGCTCGCGGTAGGGCGGGTACGGCGGGCGGGGGCTACACTGTTTCCAGCCGGCCACGGCCTTCCCCACGGCAGCGGCGACGGTATCGTGGCGGATGTCCCCGGCGATGGCCAGCACGGCGTTCTCCGGCTGGTAGAGGCGGGACATGTATTCCAGCATCATCGGGCGGGTGATGGCGCTCACCGTCTCGCGGCTGCCGGCGATATCGCGCCCCAGGGCGTGCCCCGGCCAGAGTAATTCATCGATTAGCATACTCACCCGCTGCGGCGGCGCGTCCAGCGACATGTTGATTTCCTCGATGATGACCTGGCGCTCCCTTTCCATTTCGGCGGCGTTAAAAGCGGAGTTGAGCAGGATATCCGTAAGCAGGTCCAGGGCGCGGGCGAAATGCGGCTGGGCCACCTTGCACCAGTAGACGGTCATCTCCTTATCAGTGCCGGCGTTGAGGATGCCGCCCACGCCCTCGATGACGGTGCAGATTTCGGCGGCGGTGGGGCGGCGCTTCGTCCCCTTGAAGCACATGTGCTCGATGAAGTGCGAGATGCCCGCTTGAGCGTCGCTCTCGTAGCGGGAGCCCGCCCCGATGTAAAAGCCGACGGCCACCGAGCGCGTGTGGGGCATGGCGGCGGTGACCAGGCGCAGGCCGTTATCCAG
>DAOUEP010000042.1:0-18371 GCA_034430515.1 Dehalococcoidales bacterium
CTCCGCGCGATGGTCAGCCGCATTATCTCCGAGGTGCCCTCGTAAATCTCGGTGACCTTGGCGTCGCGGAAGTAGCGCTCCACCGGGTAGTCCCTGGTGTAGCCGTAGCCGCCGTGAATCTGGAGCGCCTGGCCGGTAATCCGGGAGCACGCCTCCGAGGCGAAGAGCTTGGCCATGGCCGCCTCCTTGATGTAGGGCTGGCCGCTATCATGGAGATGGGCGGCGCGGTAGGTCAGCAGGCGAGAAGCGTCAATCTGGGTGGCCATGTCGGCCAGCATCCACTGGATGGCCTGGAACTCGGCGATAGGCTGGCCGAACTGCCGGCGCTCCCTGGCGTAGGCGAGGGCGGCCTCGTAGGCGGCACGGGCAATCCCCACCGTCTCGGCGCCCACCGTCACCCGGCTAACGTCCAGGGCGTCCAGAGCGATGCGCAGGCCCTGCCCCTCCTCGCCGAGGCGGGCCGAAAGCGGGACGAAGCAGTCCTCAAAGATAAGCTCGACGGCCTCGCAGCCGTGCATCCCCATCTTCCTGACCGGCGCGCCCAGACTGAGGCCGGGGGTGTTCTTATCCAGGACGAAGGCGGTGATGCCCTTGTAGCCGAGCGACTTATCCACCGTGGCGAAGACAATAACCGTCCCCGCCGTGGCCGCCAGGCTGATGAACTGCTTGTTGCCGCTCAAGACGTAGCCGTCTTTCCGGCGGGCGGCGGTGGTGGTCATGCCCGCCGGGTCGCTGCCGGCGTCGGACTCGGTGAGGGCGAAGCAAATCAGCTTGTCGCCGCTGGCCTGGGGCGGCAGGAATGTTTGTTTTTGTTCCTCGGTACCGTAGCCGTTGATGGCGGCGACCCCCAGCGAGAGGCTGACACGCAGGAAGTTATCCACCGCCGACGAGGCCCGCGCCAGCTCCTCGACGACGATACAGAGGTCTACCAGCCCCTGGCCGCCGCCCCCGTAGGCCTCCGGGACGGTCAGCCCGAAGAGCCCCATCGCGGCCATCTTAGCAAGCTCGGCGGCGGGGCTGGCGTCGGTCTCGTCGATGCGGGCCGCCACCGGCGCTATCTCGCGCTCGGCGAAGTCCCGCACCGTAGCGCGCAGGAGCTTCTGCCCCTCGGTCAGTTCAAAGTCCATCTTTACCCCTTATCCTTTGTTTTCGTCAGGTCGGCGGCCAGGCGGCCCGCCGCCTTACGGGCGGCAGTGAGAGGGTCGGTGCGCCCGGCCACCAGGTCGTCCACCAGCCCCGCCATCAGGTCGCCCTCGTCCAGCCGGCTCGCGGCGTCGCGGCAGAGGCCGGTGACCACCTCCAGCAGCTCCGCTCGGGCCCGCTGGCGGCGCCGCCCGGAAAGCTCGCCGCTTTCCGTTAGATAATTATAATGCTCCAGAATGGCCACAGCCAGCGCCGCGGTGCCTTTACCGTTAATCGCCTCGGTCAGCAAGACCGGCGGCGTCCACCCGCCGCTGGCGGCCTCATTCATCCCCAGGGTAGCCTCCAGGACGGCCTTGAGCTGCGCCGCACCGTCCCGGTCGGCCTTGTTGACGGCGATAATATCGGCCGCCTCCAGGATGCCGGCCTTGAGATGCTGGATATCGTCGCCGCCGCCGGGGTTGAGCACCAGCAGCGTCGTATCGGCCACGCCGGCGATGGCCATTTCCACCTGCCCGGCGCCCACCGTCTCCACCAGAATAATGTCTTGGCCCAGGGCGTCGAGGATGTGCACCGCCCCCATGACCGCCCGCGCCAGCCCGCCGTCCCAGCCCCGCGTGGCCAGGCTGCGGATAAAGACCCGGCTGTCGGTGCTGTGGCGCTGCAGGTGCACCCGGTCGCCCAGCACCGCCCCGCCGCTGCGGGGGCTGGTGGGGTCGACGGCGATGACGCCCACTGACATGTCCTGCTCCCGGAAGTGGCCGACGAGGGCGTCGGTCAGGGTACTCTTGCCGGCGCCGGGAGGTCCGGTGATACCCACCACGTGGGCTCGTCCCGTGTGCCGGTAGAGCCGGCTGAGGGCCGCCGCCCCCACCGCCGCATCGTCCTCGATGAGGCTGATGAGCCGGGCGGCGGCCTTGGCGTCGCCGGCGCGCAGCCGGGCGACCAGCCACTTATCACCTTGAGCAGGCATTTCTTGCAGTATATCAGATAAATGGGGCGTTTGCATGGGGGTAAAGGAGTAGGGAACAAAGGGCTAAGCTGCTGATGCCCGGCCCTTTTCTTTTATGAGGCGGGGCTTTTCCGTCTTCGCCACCAGCCGGGCGGCAGCGGCCGCCACTTGCCCAGGCTGAAGAGCCTGGGGAAAAAGGTCTTGCGCACTTCCTCGACGACGAAGAGGCTGGCCCCGCCGATGACGGCGATGCCCCAGCGACCCGGGCTGAGGGAGACGGTGTGGAAGGCCGTCTGGAGGAAGGGGACGTAGACGATGGCGATTTGTAGCGCCACGGCCACGGCGATGGAGCCCACCAGCCAGCGGTTCCGGAAGAGCCCCAGCTTGAAGACGGTGCGCTCGTCGGAGCGGGCGTTGAAGGCGCGGAACCACTCGAAGGTGACCAGAGTGCAGAAGGTGATGGTGCGCGCCTCCTCGATGGGCATGCGGGCCTGGGCCCAGTTGAACACGGCGAAGGAGCCGACGCCCATAATCAGGGCGGTAAAGAGCACCCGCAGCAGCAGGCCGGGGTAGAGGATGCCCACCCGCGGGTCGCGGGGCGGCTGGCTGAGCTCGTCGCCGGACTTCGGCTCGACGCCCAGGGGTATCGTCACCGCCATGTCGGTGGCGATGTTGTTCCAGAGAATCTGCACCGCCAGCACCGGCGGCTTGCCGACGAAGAAGATGCCCAGAATCAGGGCCAGCAGCTCGCCGATGTTGGTGCTCAGCAGGAAAAAGAGGACGTTCCGCAGGCGGTTGAAGATGACCCGGCCTTCGTCCACGGCGGCCACCACCGAGGCGAAGTTGTCGTCGGCCAGGGTCATGTCGGCGGCCTCCTTGGCGACGTCGGTGCCGGTGATGCCCATGGCGATGCCGATATTGGCTGTCTTCAGGGCCGGGGCGTCGTTGACGCCGTCGCCGGTCATGGCGACGACGTGCCCGCGCCCCTTGAGGGCGTTGACGATTCTCAGCTTCTGAATCGGCTCGATGCGGGCGAAGACGGAGACATCCTCCACCCCGGCGGCCAGCTCCGCGTCGCTCATGGCGGCCAGCTCGGAGCCGGTGACCGTCCGGCCGGGCGGGATGCCCACCTGGCGGGCGATGGACTCGGCGGTGGTTTTGTTGTCGCCGGTAATCATGATGACCTTGATGCCGGCCCGCTCGCAGCGCCGCACCGCCTCCCTGGCCTCCTCGCGCGGCGGGTCGGCCAGGGCCGACAGCCCCACGAAGACCAAATCCTTGAGGTGCTTGTCTTCCAAATCGTCAAGGCCGGCGGGCAGGTCGACGTAGGCCGTGGCGATGACCCGCATGGCGTCGCTGGCCAGGGCGTGGTTGGCGGCCTGGATGGCCTTAATGTCGGCATCGGAGAGGGGGACGACTTTCCCGTCTTTGATGATGCTCTTGCTGAGGGAGAGGAGTTTTTCGGCGGCCCCCTTGACGTAGGCGACGCGGCCTTTACCGTCCGGGGCGGGGTGGAGGGTGGCCATGTAGAGATGCTCGCTCTGGAAGGGGATTTCGTCCAGGCGGGGGTAGGCTTCGGCGAGTTTATCCAGGCGCAGCCCGGCCTTGGCGGCGGCCACCACCAGCGAGCCTTCGGTGGGGTCGCCGAAGATGGTGTGGGTGCCGTCGTCGGCGCGGGTCAGCTCGGCGTCGTTGCAGAGCGCCCCGATGCGCAGGTGCCGGGCGATGTCCCCTTCATCGGCCGCCTCCAGCGCCTGCCCGTCGCGGCGGAACTCGCCCTCCGGGGCGTAGCCCTCGCCGGTAACTTCAATCTCGCGCCCGCCCACGTAGAGGCGGCGCACCGTCATCTGGTTCAGGGTCAGCGTGCCGGTCTTATCGGAGCAGATGACCGTGGCCGAGCCGAGCGTCTCCACGGCCACCAGCTTGCGGATAACGGCGTTGCGCCGCGCCATCATGCGCATGCCCATGGCCAGCACCACCGTCACCACCGCCGGCAGCCCCTCCGGTATGGCCGAAACGGCCGCCGCCACCGCCAGCAGGAAGACGTCCAGCCAGTCCAGCCCCTTGAGCAGCCCCACTACGACCAGGAGGATACAGATTCCCAGGAACAGGAAGACGAGGTACTTGCTGAGGCGGGAGATGCCCTTCTGGAGGGGCGTGGCCTCCGGCTGCACCGCCTGGAGGCCGGTGGCAATCCGCCCGATCTCGGTGGCCATGGCGGTTTCGGTCACCGCCACCACCGCCCGGCCGTAGGTGACCACCGTCCCGGCGAAGACCATGTTCTTGCGCTCGGCCACGGGCAGTTCGCCGGTAAGCGGCTCGACGTGCTTCTCCACCGGCACCGACTCGCCGGTGAGGATGGACTCGTTCACCTGGAAGTTGGCCGCCTCGATGATGCGGGCGTCGGCGGGGACTTTGTCGCCGGCGTCGAGGATGACGATATCCCCGGGGACGAGCTCGCGGGCGGCCAGCATTTGGCTGGCGCCGTCGCGGCGCACCTGCGCCTGAGGGGCCGCCAGGCTGATGAGGGCCTCCATAGCCTTTTCCGCCCGCTGCTCCTGCACGTAGCCGATGACGGCGTTGAGCAGGAGCACCCCCAAAATAACCCAGGCGTCGGCGTAGTGCCCCAGGATGAACGAAAAGACGACCGCCGCCAGCAGGACGTAAATCAGCGGGCTGAGGAACTGGCGCAGGAAGACCAGCACCGGGTTGGGCTTTTTATGTCCGGCCAGCTGGTTGGGGCCGTACCGCTGCTGGCGTTTGGCGACCTCGGCGGCGCTCAGCCCGTCGGCGCCGCCGGCCAGTTTGGCCAGGGTATCGGCGGCGCTGAGGTGATACCATGATTCGGGCATGTCAGGAATATGGTAGCATAAGGGTTTGATTTATTGCCAGCGTGTTTGTTTTTTTACCTCACCCCCTGTGTCCCCCTGCCTCCGCCGAAGCGCCTGCCCTCCGCACGAGGCTTCGGGAGGCGAGGCTACGCGCAGGCAGGCCTCTCCTGACGAGGCGTACCGCTTAAACACCCGTTGACATCGTCTTATCGGATAAGTAGCATAATGGCGGAGGCGTTTGACCCCATGCCGCAGCGATTCTTCGGGAAAGAGATAGAGGTCGAGACCGCCGGCGAGATAAAGGTGCCCGCCGCCTTCCGGCTGGAGGGACGCGAGTATCGGGTCGCTGCGGTGCTGGAGTCCTGGCCGGACCACGGCTTCGGGCGGAGCCTCACCGGCCGCAAGGGCTGGCGGCAGCGCCACCACCGCACCTACTACCGGGTGAAGACCACCGGGGGTGAGGTCTACGAGCTGTACTACGACCGGGGCACCGGCCTGAGCCACCCCGAGCTCAAAAAGTGGTATCTCTCCCGCCAGCTTTAGGGCGCGCCAGAGTTAAATACTGATGATGCCCTTGCGCAGGGCGTACTTGACCAGCTCGATGCGGTTGTGAATCCCCAGCTTGCCCATGAGGTTGGTCTTATGCCCCTCCACCGTCTTGGGGGTAATCACCAGCATCCCGGCTATCTCGGCGGTGTTGAAACCCTCCGCCAGCAGCTTGAGTATCTCCCGCTCCCGTTCCGTCAGCCGCTCGTAGGGGTCGCTGGTAAGCCGCTCGCTGGCGGTATCGCGGTAGTTGTCCACCAGCAGCCGGGCGACCGAGGGCGAGAGGTAGGAGTCCCCGGCGTGCACCGAGCGTATCCCGGTGACCAGTTCCGAGGACGCCGCCGCCTTGCTGATGAAGCCGGAGGCGCCCGATTCGAGCACCGGGAAGAAGTACTCCTTGTCGTCATACTGGGTGAGCACCAGCACCTTGGTGGCGGGAAAGTCCTTGCTGATGCGGCGGGTGGCCTCCAGCCCCCCCATGAGGGGCATGGCGATATCCATGAGCACCACGTCCGGCTTGAGTTTCTCCACCATCTTGACGGCCTCGCTGCCGTTGGTGGCCTCGCCGACGACCTCCATGTCCCCCGCCAGCGAGAGCAGGGCCGAGATGCCGTCCCGCACGATGGTGTGGTCGTCAACCACCAGGATTTTTATTGGTTGCATAGTCTATTTCCTGTCCCACCGGCAGCCGGGCCCAGACGGTCGTGCCTTTGCCGATTTCGGACTCTATCCCGCTGGTGCCGCCGAGGAAACCGATTCTCTCCCGCATGCTGAACAGGCCGCGCCCCCGCCCGCTCTCCTCCACGTCGGTAATCTCGGAGACGTCGAAGCCCTGCCCGTCGTCGCTGACGGTGAGGGTGAACTCGTCGGGGCGGTACTCCAGCACGATGGCGGCGTTTTTGGCCTGGGAGTGCTGGGTGATGTTGCCGACGGCCCCCTGGATAAAGCGGAAGAGGGCGGCCTCCACGTCCGGGGGGAAGCGCATCTCCTTGCCTTTTATTTCCAGCGAGACGTCGATTTCCAGCGGCCGGAGCCGCGTCTCGGCGTGCTGGCGCACCGCCGGCACCAGCCCCAGCGTGTCCAGCAGGGCGGGGTGGAGGTTGGAGATGAGCCGGCTCACCTCGTTGTGCACCTGCACCGTTAGCGCCTGCACCTTTTTCAGCCCGGCCACGAATTCGGCGTCCAGCTTATCGGAGATGCCGGCCACCTCAATCAGCGCCTGCAGCTGCAGGGCAATCCCGGAGAGCGACTGGCTGGTCTCGTCGTGCAGCTCGCGGGCGATGCGGCGGCGCTCGTCCTCCTCGGCCACCAGGTTCTGGCGGGCAAGCCGCCGCAGCCTCTCGCGGGCCTTGCGCAGGCGGTCGTAGAGGCGGGCGTGCTCGATGGCGATGCCCAGCTGGTCGCCGATGGCGTAGAGCAGGTGCATATCGTTGGTGGTGAACTTGCGGGGCAGGCGGCTGGCCACGTTGAGCACCCCCAGCACCCTATCGCGGGCGCGCAGCGGCACGGCGACGTAGGCCTTGAGCCCCTCGGCCATAATCATCTCGCGGTGGGCGGCGCGCGGGTCGGAGGAGATGTCCTCCAGGAGTATCGCCTTGCCGCTCTGGGCGACGCTGCCGGTAATCCCCTCGCCCAGGCTGATGCGCACGCCTTCGATGAAGTCGCGGCTCAGGCCGCGGTGGACGATGTGGGAAAGCTCGCGGGTGCCCTCGTCGATGAGGAGGATTTCGCCGATGGAGCCGTTCATGATGTCCAGGGTGCTGTCCAGCCCCACCCCCAGAATGGCGTTCAGGTCCCACAGGCCGCTCAGCGCCGCCGCAATGCGGCTCAGTACCAGAACCTCGGAGCGCTGCCCGCCGGCCCCTGCTTTGGCCTTTACCCCTGGCGCCTTGGACATAGGCCACCCACCGGGGATACGTTCTCCAGACTACCCACTGCCCCGGTGCCTCACGTGTATAGATTAGCCTATAGAAAAAAGCGGGGCTTGTCAACACGGCCGGGGGAGGTGGCGCTAGCGCTCAGGGGCGCTCGGGCGAGGCCGCAGCGGCAGGCTGTTGGACTGGTCTGGCCTGCCACGGCCGCTGCCGGAGGCACAGCCCCAGCCAGATGAGGGCCGGGAAAAGATTGAAGCCGATGGTGCAGAGCAGGACGACCGGCACGCCGGTCAGCGAGGCGGACGAGGCGCCCGCCCCCGCCTGAACCAGCCCGCCCAGGGCGGCCAGGGTGGCCAGCTGCACGGCGAAGATAGCCACCAAACCGAGGCCGATGTGGCGCAGGCGGCGGACTACCCCCAGTCCCGGCGTGGCGATGAGCAGGGCCAAGAGCAGGATGAGGCCGAAGTTGAGGGCGGCCCCGTGCAGGCCGGTGACCAGCTGGCCGAAGTCGTCGGCGAAATAGATATCGCCGCCCGCGGTGGTGAGGTGAAAAGGCGCCAGACTCAGGCCGTTGCCGGCGGCGACGAGCAGGCGGTTATACCAGGGGGAGATAAAAGACCAGACCAGCGCCAGCCCGATGACGGCGCCCGCCGCCTTGATGGCGAAGCCGGTGAGGCTATGCGGCCGGAACACGGGAAGTCCTCCTTACCCAGACCAGCCACAGGATGAGCGCCGCCAGGATAATCAGGGGCTGCCAGAGGAGCAGGTGGGCCGTCTCGAAGAAGCTATGCAGGTGGCTGCCGATGAGAAACAGGCTGACGGTGCGCACCAGGTTGAGGGCGTAGAGACAGACCCCGCCGAACAGAATCCCCACCAGCTTGTGTTTCACCCGGCCGGGGTAGGCCACCACGGCGCAGATAAAGAGCAGAATGGGGATGGTGGCGGTGCAGCCGGTGCCCACTTCCACGCTGAAAGCCGCCGCGGCGACGGTCGGCCCGCTGACCTGGACGGACTGCCCCATCAAATTCAGGAAAAAGCCGGTGGCCTGCGCCGTGAAGGCGGCGTCCCGGGAGAAGAGGCCGGTGGCCACCAGCTGCGAGTAGACCAGGGCCGAAAGCAGGACCGCGGCCACGAAGATGGCCCCGCTCTTGAGGGCCACCTTGTGCCGTCTCACCAATGTCCCTATCCTGCCGGCGGCGCTCCCTTGCATCTAATCTCCTTAGCAACAGCAACGAGGAGGGCCCTGACGCTGCGGCCAGGGCCTCCTCCCTGCATTACAGTCTTTAAACTCGCTACCTAGTCCTGACACTTGACCGTAGCCCGCTTCCGGCGGCGCACCGTCCCGATGACGGCGGCCAGGAAGAGTACGGCCAGGGCCAGAGTGCCCCAGGTGGTAAGCCCGGGGATAACCACCCGCTGCCCGCTGGCGGCGAACGGCGTGCCGTACATATCGGCCAGGGTGGGCGAGGTGCCGGTGGCGCGTACGATTACCCAGACGTAGTTCTCGGCGGTGTTCACGCCGCTCTCGGAGCAGTCTTTCCACTCGGGGACGGTCTCGTCCCACCACTTCATGCGGAAGGTCTGCTCGATAAGCCCGGCGTCAACGTCGGCGTCTTCGTAGTGGAAGCGTATCTCCAGCCAGGTATCGGCGCCGAAGCCGGTGGCGTCCTCGACGACGACGTCGATGAAGTAGCCGCCGACCACCATGAAGTCGGGGTAGGCGGTGTTGGGATTGTGCGACCAGCGCCCGGCGCTGACGACGTGCCCGCCGGCGGCGTTATAGATGAACACCTCGGTGTTGGCGTCGGCGATGGCGTCGATGTAGTAGTCGGCCGAGTCTTCCGGCTGGTCGGCATTGTCCAGCCAGGGCTGGTAGACGACGTTATCGCTGATGGCGTCGCCGCTGCCGTAAGGCGGTTGGCCGAGCGGGTTGGTCGGGTGGTTGGGGCCGGCGCTGTCGCCCCACCAGTTCTTCATGGCGTTGACAATCTCGGTGGCGTGCTCGTTCTGGAGGCCGTAAACGGTCGAGCCGCTGATGTAGTTGTACTCGATGGTGAAGAGGCTGGCCAGGACGTGCGCCCCGTCGCCGACGCGGATGGCCACGCCGTTGCCGGTGAGGGTGTTATCGGTGATGTCAACGTCGTCCATGTCACCGGCGGGGGCGTAAGGGGCGTACTCGACGAAGCGGATGCCGTTGGCGCAGCCGGTGATTTCGTTACCGGTGATGGACAGGCCGGCGGTGCCTTTGCCGTTGCTGATGACGATGGCGCCGGAGCCGACAATATCGGTGAAGGTGTTGCCGCTGATTTCCGACGCGCCGGTGATGCCGGAGAACTGCACGCCGTAGGCCACCAGGCCGGCGCCGGTGAAGGTGTTGCCGGTCACGCTGACGTCCACCACGTTGGGCCCCCAGACCAGGCCGTCGCCGGCGTCGCCGGTGAAGGTATTGCCGGTGATGGACAGGCCGCTGGCCCCGGCGGCACCCACGGAGACGCCCATGGTGGCGTCGCCGGTGGTGTCTATAACGCTATTGACGATGGTCACGTCGGCGGGGCCGTTGGCGAGCTGGATGAGGAAGGTGGTGCCCGCGCCGCTCTGAACCGTGAGCTTCTTCAGTTTGAAGCCGCCGCCGTTGCCCTGGACATCGATGCCGACGTCGGCCCCGGGCTGGATGATGGTATTGGCCGCGTTGCCCGTCGCTTTGATGGTCATATCGGGCTTGTTGACGACCAGGTTTTCGTTATAGGTGCCGGCGAGGACATTAATCGTTGCCCCGGAGGCGCAGCTATCGATGGCGTCCTGGATGCTATCGAAGTGGGTGAGGTGCCAGCCGGGGGTAGCCGGGGTATAGTCGTCGTCCACCCAGGCCTCCACCGGGCCGCCGCCGCCGCTGTAGTCGGTATTGTGGTCGACCACGGCCCAGATGGTTTTAGCGGTGGTATCGATGCCGTACTGGCCAAGGTTGGCGGGGATGGCCGCCGGCGCCGGCAGGTTCCCCATCCACTGGGGCGTGCCGGTGGTGTTGCCGTCCACGGCCAGCTCCCAGGTGGAGGTGGCAACGTTGTAGTAGTAGAGCCTCAGGTCGTCTTCGGTGATGCCGGCGGCGACCAGGTCAACGTCGCCGTAGTACATCTGGATGACGGCCACGTAGCTGCCGTCGGCGGCGGTGGTCAGGATGACGATGCTCTTGCCGATGCCCAGGCCGTTACCCATGCCGGTGTAACCGCCGCCGGGCGCGCCGTCCACCTCGAGCACGCCGAAGCTGCCGCTGCTGCTGCCGTTCATCTGGACGTCAACGCTGGTGCCGTCAACACTGAGCGTGCCGCTCTCGCCGGGGCCGAAGTCCTGGGAGTCTATCTGGCCGGGGTCGCCGACGAAGGGGATGTAGTCAATATCGCCGTCGAGCATGGCTTCAATGGTGGGACCGTCGGTGGTGCCCCAGGCGTTCAGGGTGGCGTCGAGCGTGCCGGTGCCCTGGTTGCGGATGGCGAAGGCCGTGGCGCTGGCGCCGCCGTTGACAAACTCGTTCATGTTGACGTGGATGTTGGCCGCGTCGCAGCCCGTCCGCAGCCGGATACCGTTCTCGTCGGCGTCCACGGTGGACTGCTGGTTGAAGCGGATAGTATTGTTCATGATGGTGACGTCGCTGGATATCTGGGTGCCCCATTCGCCGCCCCAGAGCTGGAAGGCGTCCGAGGGGTACCAGCCGCCGGAGAAAATGGGGTAGGTATCCTCAAAGGTGTTGCCCGTTACCGAGCCGCCGATGATACCCACCTGGAAACCGGTGTAGTACATATCGTGGAACCAGTTGTTGCGGATGGCGAGGTTGCCGCCCTTGCCGATGTTGAGACCCACGCCGCCCTCGCCGGGGACGCCGCCGATGGTGCCGTCGAACTCGTTATACTCGATGACGCCGTCGACCATAGGCGTATCGGTCGCCCAGAAAACGCCTTCGCCGTAGCCGTTGAACTTGTTGGCCGCCAGGGTCAGGCCGTCGTAGGGGCCGCCGCCGAAATACAGGGTATGGTCGCCCTCGTCCTGGAAGAGATTGAAGTCGATGAGCATACCGGTATGGCTGCCGCCGCCGAACTGGACGACGCCCTTGCTGACCGCCTGGGTGGGGCTGTCGAAAATACAGTTGGTCAGGTGGAAGTTGTCGGCGTCCTCGTAGGTATCGATGAGGCGGCCGTTGCCGCCGGTGAACGTGAAGCCGTCGACGGTAAGGCCGTCGGCCTGGGGCTTGATGGCGTAGAGGCCATCGTGCGAGAGGATGGTCTCCGGGCCGCGGGCGCCGGCCGTCTCGGTGGGATGAACGCCCACCACCGGGTGAATACCGGCGTTGGCGCCGCGCAGGGTGAGGCCGTCCTTGTTGAGGACAATCATTTCATTGTAAGTCCCCGCCGCCACGTTGACGGTATCGCCGGGGTTGGCGAGGGCGATAGCGTCGTTGATGGAGTCGTTGGTGCCCCAGGTCATCGGCACGGTGCCGATGGGCGCGCCGTACCAGGGCGAGTAGTCCACCGGGCCGCTGATGTTATCGCTCGGGTCGGTATCACCCCACCAGTTAAGGGGAGCGTTGAGGGTGCCGGGCGCCTGGTTATAGGCCGCCAGCGCCCCGGGAAGGGCGCCGCCATTGGTGAACTCGTTCTGGGTTACGGTAATCGTGGCGGCGTCGCAGCCGTCGAGGACGCGCAGGGCGTAGTCGGGCTGGTCGGCATTGGCGCTGTTGTTGAAGTAAAAATCGTTGCCGGTAACGCTCACGTTGGCCGAGCCGACCGGGAAGCCGTACTGCGTGCCCCAGAACATGAGGGAGTAGGAGGGGTAGCCGTCGTAGCCCGAAGGGTAGTTATCCGTGAAGACGTTATCGGTGACCGAGCCACCGATGACGCCTATCTGGGCGTCGCAATAGGTGTTATGCTCGAAAAGGTTGTGGTTGACATCGGCATTGTACATATTGCCGACGTTAATGCCCGTATCGCAGTGGTGGATGTAGTTCTTCTCGATGAGGGGATTATTGAACTGGAAGAGGTCGTTAGTGGCGCCGCAAAAGATACCGCGCGATTCGTCCGGGTTGGTGATGTAGTTATGAGATACCTCTACATCCTCAAAGGTAACGAAAGAGAAGTAACCGCTGGCGCCGGTGAAACCGATGCCGCTAAGGGCGTAGGGGTCGCCGCCGGCGCTGGCGCTGACATCTACCGAGTTGTGGGTGATGAGGATGCTGCCGAAGAGTCCGGGCTGCCCGGAACTGGGCGTGGTGCCTTCGCCGGTGAGAATGCCGACCCAGGCTTTATCCGAATCAAGAATATTGTATTGAATGGTGACGTTCTCGCGGGTTACCCCCGGCGCCGACTGGATGTTGATGCCGTAGCGGAAATCGTTGAACTTGAACCCGTTGACGGTAACGTCGCTGGCCCGGATGGTAATGGCGTAGGTGCTGGTAAAGACACTCTCCGCGCCGGTGCGCAGGCCCCCGGTGGGGATGCCGTCAACCAGGGTGCGGGGCTCGACGTCGGCCTGGGCGCCGCGAAGGTTGATGCTTCTATCTATAGTTATCTCTTCGTCGTACGTCCCCGCCGCTACGTTGATGGTGTCGCCGGGACTGGAGTTGTCAATGGCCTCCTGAATGGTGGCGTAATCGCCGGGAACGTTGATGGTGTCCGCCGCCGCCGCCGGTGCCGCCGTGACGATGTTGAGGCCCAGCACCAGCGTCAGGATGATGGCGATGTTCAGTATTGTTCTTTTCATTTTATTAATCCTCGTCATCTTCGTTTACCTCCCCTAGAACCTTATCTGCTCGACCGTGGCGTTGATGTGGTAGTAGCCCGGGGGCAGGTTGTCGGGGTCGGCCACGATTATCTCGATGTCGCCGCTTAGGTTGGCGCCCACGCTGCCCGAGGCCTCGAACTTCCACTGGTTGGGGCCTACCTGGCAGACTATGGTTATCTCCGAGCCGTACCAGTAGTCCATCGTCAGCGAGGTAGCCGGCGCGCCGCTGATGGTATAGGTTATAATACCCAGCAGGGCGTTGACCGAGTCGATGGTGATGGTGGCGCCGGCGCCGGTAATCGCCGCGACGATGTCGGCCGGGTCGACGATGCCGTCGTCGTTGGCGTCGGCCAGCGGCCAGTAGCGCGTGTTATAGGTGTGAGTACCCACGCTGAGGGGGGCGCCGCGCGCCGCGGCGTCCTCGGGCGGTGTGGTCACCTGGGTCAGGGCCAGCAGCGAGCGTTCCGTGACGGTGAACTGTAGCCCTGCCGGCGTGGACGGGTCGAGCGTTATCAGCCCGACCATGGTGTTGTTGGAGGCGTTCCGTACCGGCATGGAGATAATAAACTTATCTCCCACGGCTATCTCGGTAGCCACCTGGAAGCCGGTATCGTCGTCGGCGACGGCCACGTTGGCGCGGTTGATGGGATTGCCACTGGCGAAGGTTACGTCGTCAACGCCGAAGCCCAGCCCGTCCACCAGTATCGCCTGGCTGACGGCAATGGGTATCTGGCCGGTGACCTTGCCGGCGAGCACCGTGCCCGCCGCCGCGCCGGCGCCGATGGCCACGCAGGTTATTACCAGCAGCCATACGGGAATAGCCTTGCTCAGGCGGCCCCGCCGGCTGACGCGGCGCGTTCCGGGGATCCTTTCGTAGCTGTTCATAAGCAACTTCCCTCCCTTTTTACGGGTTGTCGTTTTCTAGAATTATGGTATGTATTTAATTTCTATAACTGGGGCAGGGTTTTCCCCACCCTTAAAACAGCCTAGACTAACCTTACAACCGGCCCTGGTAAAATTGAAGAGGCATTATTCCAGAGTCGTTTTCTGTAGCTTAGCCAGGTATCCGGTGGTTTTGGGAGGTGCCGTGAACTGGCGGCCGGCCTGTTATATAATGGATTTAGTGGATAGCGGCGGGGCCAAGGTAAGCGACTTTCACCCGGAGCGGGCGCAGTTTCGCGCCGAGGTGCTGCGCGGGCTGCGCCGCACGCCCAAAGAGCTGCCCACCAAGTACCTCTACGACGCGCGCGGCGCCGCCCTTTACGAGCGCATCTGCGCCCTGGAAGAGTACTACCCGCCCCGCACCGAGATAGCCATCATGCGGGCCAACATCGGGGAGATAACGGCGCACCTGGGCACCAACCTGCGCCTGGTCGAGTACGGCTGCGGCAACTGCGCCAAGACGCGCATCCTCCTCGACAGCCTGCCCGACGCGGCCACCTACGTGCCCATCGATATTTCCATGGAGCAGCTGCGGCGGGTCTCGCGGGAGCTGGATAATCACTATCGGGAGCTGGCGATACTGCCCGTCTGCGCCGACTACACCGGCCGGTTCGAGCTGCCGCCGCTCCGGCGCCCCGGCGAGCGCACCGCCGTCTATTTCCCCGGTTCCACCATCGGCAACTTCCACCCCGGGCCGGCGCGGGACTTTCTGCGGCAGATTGCCGGAATCTGCGGGCCGGGCGGCGGCCTGCTCATCGGCGTCGATTTAAAGAAAGACCCCGACATACTTCACCGCGCCTACAACGACGCCGAGGGCGTTACGGCGGCCTTCAACCTCAACCTGCTGGCGCGCCTCAACCGCGAGCTGGACGGGGACTTTGACCTTACGGCCTTCCGCCACTACGCCTTCTATAATCCCATCGAGGGACGCATCGAGATGCACCTGGTGAGCCTGCGGGAGCAGACCGCCCGCATCGGCGACGCGAGCATCTCTTTCGCCTGGGGCGAGACCATCTGGACGGAAAGCTCCTACAAGTACACTCTGGAGGGATTTAAGGCGCTGGCCGGGGAGGCCGGGTTCCGGGTGGCGCGGGTCTGGACGGACGAGCGTCAATGGTTCAGCGTGCAGTACCTGGTGAATGTCGCCCCGGCTTAAGTCTTACTTGCAGGGAATCAGCCGCACCGTGTTCTTCTCTTCCAGCACCTTGGCCAGGGCGGCCAGCGTCGCCTTGATGTCCGTTTCGGTCGTGTCGCCGGAGAGGGAGAAACGCACCGAGCAGTGGGCCTCCTCCTCCGTCCGCCCCATCGCCAGCAGGACGTGGGTCGGCTCCGGCGAGCCCGACTTGCAGGCCGAGCCGGAGGACAGGGCGATGCCGTGGCGGTCCATGGCGATGACGATGGACTCGCCGCGCAGCCCCGGCAGGGTCAGGTTGAGCGTGTTGGGGAGGCTCGCGACGGGGTGGCCGTTGAGGCGGGCGTCCGGCACCAGTTTGCGGATGCCCGCTTCCAGCCGGTCGCGGAGGCTTTTTATCTTCCCGGCATCTTCCCAGGCGGACGACGCCATTTCGGCGGCCTGGCCCAGCCCGACGATGGCGGGAACGTTTTCCGTGCCGGCCCTCAGCCCGCTTTCCTGGCTGCCGCCGTGAACGAGCGGCTCCAGCTCGATGCCCTTGGCCACGTAGAGCGCGCCGACGCCCTTGGGGGCGTGGAACTTGTGGCCGGAGATGCTGAGCAGGTCGACGCCCAGGTCGGCCACGTCCACTTTTATCTTGCCGATGCCCTGGACGGCGTCGGTGTGGAAGGGGATACCTTTCTCACGGGCGATGGCGGCCAGCTCCCCGACGGGCAAAATGGTGCCGACCTCGTTGTTGGCCAGCATGACGGAGACGAGGATGGTCGCGTCGGTAATGGCCGCCCGCAGCTTGTCCGGGGCCAGCCAGCCGTCGGCGTTCACGCCCAGATAGGTGACCTTAAAGCCCATTCGCTCCAGGAAACGGCAGGTGTTGAGTACGGCGGGGTGCTCGACGGTGGTGGTGATGATGTGGTTGCCCCCCTCGCGCCGGGCCAGCGCTACGCCCTTAATGGCCAGGTTATCGGCCTCGGAGCCGCTGCCGGTGAAAATAATCCGCCGCGGCGAGGCGTTGAGCAAGGCGGCCACCTGGCGGCGCGCCTTCTCGACAGCGTCGCGGGCGTCCCGGCCGGTGGCGTGGATGCTGGAGGGGTTGCCGTGGGCCGCCCCCAGATAGGGGAGCATCGCCCGGCGTACCGCCGCGGCGACCGGCGTGGTGGCGTTGTTGTCCAGGTAGACCTGCCGCCTGGCTCGGGTGCGCTTGGGCGGGGGTGCTTTGGGGGCGGCGGTTGTCTTTTTCTGGCCACCCTTTGACCTCTCACCAGCTTTCTCTAAGGCGACCTCGGCCAGCAGCGCCTTGTAAACGGGGAAGCCGGATACCGCTTCCAGGTTATCCATGTCGGTGAGGTCGTTGACGTTCCACTCCCGCCAGGCTTTTGGCCCCACCGGCGTGCCGCCCCCGAAGGCGCACTCGATGACCCCCGGCATGATGTCGTCGCTGACGCGCGCCCGGAAGGTAACGCCGCCGCGCGGCGTGGTTACTTTGACCAAATCGCCGTTTAAGATATTCCTGGCCGCGGCGTCCTGCGTGTGGATATCGGCGGTCGGCTCGGGGTAGTCCGCCGCCAAAGCGGGGATGTTGTGGTGCTGCGAGCAGAAGGCGTCGCGGGTGCGCGCCCCGGAGGTGAAGGCCAGGGGGAATTCATCGGTCAGGGCGGGGCTGCCGACGGGCCCCTCGACCGGCTCGACGTATTTGGGGAGCGGTTCGTAGCCGTAGTCCTCCAGCAAAGTGGAGGCAATCTCGAACCGGCCGCTGGGGGTGGCAAAGCCGGGCCGCCCGTCGGGGCGGAGGCCGCCCTTCTGCCACTTCTTGTATTCTATAATCGGGGTGGGCAGCTTCACCCAGCCGCCGGCGGCCCGCACGTCCTCCAGCCTGTAGACGGAGCCCGCCAGCGCCTGGCGCACCATCGCTTCCTCGGTGGGGGGATAAAGGTGCCCGTAGCCCAGCCGCCCGGCCAGGCCGGTCATAATCAGATAGTCGTTGCGCGCCTCGCCCAGTGGCTCGATGAGCCTTTCCCGCAGGCGGAAGATAGGCCCGTAGACCATGTAAGAGAAATTCTCGAACATCGTCGTCGCCGGCAGGACGACATCGGCGTAGGCCATGTCGGCGGTGAGCTGGCGGTCGATGCAGGCCAGGAAGTCCAGCCCGGCCAGCGTCCGGCGCCAGACGGGGGTCTGCGGCCACGAGGTGAGCAGCGACGCCCCCTGGGTAATCAAGGCGCGGATGCGGTAGGGCGCGCCTTCTAGGACGGATTTCACCAGCCCGGCGGCGTGCGACTCGCCGCGGTAGCGCGCGTAGAGGGGGTAGTCGTCCCGCCCCACCGCCTTGTTCAGGGCGGGGTTGGGCTGATTAGCGGCGCGGTTGACGGGGAAGGCGCCGCCCAGCCGGTTGAGGACGATGCCGCCGGGCACGTCCAGCTGGCCGGCTAAAGCGAACAGGGTCAGGATGGCCCGCGCCGCCGGCACGCCGCTGTTGGAGAACTCCAGCCCGGTGTACATCAGGGGGCAGGCGCCGTCGGAGGCGGCGATGCGGCGGGCCAGGTCGCGGATGGCCCCGGCGGGCACGCCGGTAATCGTCGCGGCCACCTCGGGGCGGAAGTGCTGGGCGTAGGTCTTCAGCTCCTCGAAGCCGCGACACCAGTTATCGGCGAAGTCTTCGTCGTAAAGCTCCTCGTCGATGAGCACCTCGATGAGGCTCAGGGCCAGGGCGCCGTCGGTACCGGGGCGGATAGGGAGCCACCGCGCGCCGGTGCGGGCGACCGTCTCGGTGCGGCGCGGGTCGATGACGATAATTTGCGCCCCCCGCCGCGCCGCCTCCTCCAGACGGAGCATGTCAACCGGCGGCGAGTCGGTGGCGGGATTGGTGCCCCAGACGATAACCGTCTCGGCGTTGTCCGCGTCGGCGAACATGTCGATGCCCGCCCGCCCCAGCGTGACCTGGGGGGCGATGACGTGCAGCGAGACGTAGCAGAGCGCCCCGACGCCCATGGTATTGGGAGAGCCGAAGGGAAAGAGGATGTTGGACGCCGAGGAAACATCCACGCCTTTGGGCTGGAACATGTCGCAGAGCGACTGCTCCTGGGCGCCGCGCCCGGTATAAATGGCCGCCGCCTCCGGCCCCGATTCCCGTTTAATCTTCTCCAGATTCCCGGCGATGACATCGTAGGCCTCGTCCCAGGAGATGCGCT